>JBKCUM010000153.1:0-8687 GCA_046318395.1 Rubrivivax sp. | reverse complement strand
GTCCTACCGGAAGTATTACGTCGACGAACCGGCCGACCCGGCGCCGCCTTCCGCCTGAGTTTCCCTCCCATGCGTCTGTTCCTGCTCCTTGCCTCCCTCGCGATCGTCGGCTGCCAGCAAGTCCCGGTGACCGGTCGTTCGCAGTTGATCCTCGTCGACGAAGGCGAGGTGGCCTCGCTGTCGGCCGCCGAGTGGCGCTACCTCAAGCGCAAGGGCTTCAGCGACAAGCGCCTGGCCAAGCTGATGGGCACCCACCAGCATGCGGTGCGCGCGGCCCGCCAGGGTCTGGGCGTGCGCCCTGTCTACAAGCGTGTCGACACCTGCGCGGCAGTGTTCGCCACGCAGACGGCCTACATGTACTCGACCTATGAAGAGGAATGTGTAGCCGCGCCCACCAACCGCAAGAAGGTGATGGTGCTGGGCGGTGGCCCGAACCGAATCGGCCAGGGCATCGAGTTCGACTACTGCTGCGTGCACGCCGCGCTGGCCATGCGCGAAGACGGGTACGAGACCATCATGGTCAACTGCAACCCGGAAACCGTGTCCACCGACTACGACACCAGCGACCGTCTGTACTTCGAGCCAGTGACGCTGGAAGACGTGCTGGAGATCGTCGACAAGGAGAAGCCGGTCGGTGTCATCGTGCAGTACGGCGGCCAGACCCCGCTGAAGCTGGCGCTCGACCTGGAACGTGCCGGCGTGCCCATCATCGGCACCAGCCCCGACAGCATCGACATCGCCGAAGACCGCGAGCGTTTCCAGAAGCTGCTGCATGAACTGGGCCTGAAGCAGCCGCCCAACCGCACGGCGCGCACCGAAGAACAGGCCATGGCGTTGGCCCAGGAAATCGGCTACCCGCTGGTGGTGCGCCCCAGCTACGTGCTGGGCGGCCGCGCGATGGAAATCGTGCACGGTGACAAGGACCTGGAGCGCTACATGCGCGAGGCCGTGCGCGTCAGCGAAAAGAGCCCCGTGCTGCTGGACCGCTTCCTGGACGACGCCATCGAAGTCGACGTGGACTGCATCAGCGACGGCACCGAGGTGATGATCGGCGGCATCATGGAACACGTGGAAGCCGCCGGCATCCACAGCGGCGACAGCGCCTGTTCGCTGCCGCCGTATTCGCTGTCGCCCAAGCTGCAGGACGAGATGCGCCGCCAGGCCACCGAAATGGCCAAGGCCTTGAAGGTGGTCGGTCTGATGAACACGCAGTTCGCGGTGCAGGGCGAAGGCGACGACGCCGTGGTCTACGTGCTGGAAGTGAACCCGCGCGCCAGCCGCACCGTGCCTTTTGTCAGCAAGGCCACGGGTCAGTCGCTGGCGAAGATCGCCGCACGTTGCATGGCTGGCCAGAAGCTGAAAGACCAGAAGGGCCTGGGCGGCGTGGCGCCGCACGAGGTGGTGCCGCCGTTCTTCAGCATCAAGGAAGCGGTGTTCCCGTTCAACAAGTTCCCGGGCGTGGACCCCATCCTGGGCCCGGAGATGCGCAGCACCGGCGAGGTGATGGGCGTGGGCCACACCTTCGGCGAGGCCATGCTGAAGAGCCAGCTGGGCGCGGGTTCGCGCCTGCCGGAGAAGGGCACCGTGGTCATCACCGTGAAGAACAGCGACAAGGACCGCGCTGTGAAGGTGGCCTCGGACCTGGTGAACCTGGGCTTCAACGTGGTGGCCACCAAGGGCACGGCCGCGGCCATTGCCGCCGCCGGCATCCCGGTGAAGGTGGTGAACAAGGTGAAGGACGGCCGCCCGCACATCGCCGACATGGTGAAGGCCGGCGAGATCCAGCTGGTATTCACCACGGTGGACGAAACGCGCACGGCGATCGCCGATTCGCGTTACATCCGCACCGCGGCGCTGGCCAACCGCGTCACGTACTACACCACCATGGCCGGCTGCGAAGCCGCCACCGAAGCGCTGAAGCACGAGGGTGACCTGCAGGTGTTCTCCCTGCAAGAGCTGCACGCCGAACTGCACTAAACTCAGCAGCGACACGTCCGCCGCACGCACGCCCTTCACGGGGCGGCCTGCGGCGGATTCACTTTTCAGACCGACCTCTTTCGTTTCCAGCTCAACCATGGCCACCATTCCCCTCACCAAGCGCGGCGCAGAAAAACTCAAAGAAGAACTGCACCGCCTGAAGACCGTGGAACGCCACGCGGTCATCCAGGCCATCGCCGAAGCGCGCGCCCAGGGTGACCTGTCGGAAAACGCGGAGTACGACGCGGCCAAGGACAAGCAGGGCTTCATCGAAGGCCGCATCCTGGAACTGGAAGGCAAGCTGGCCGCCGCGCAGATCATCGACCCGTCCGCGCTGGACGCGGGCGGCAAGGTGGTGTTCGGCGCCACGGTGGATCTGGCCGATGAAGACAGCGGCAACGAAGTCACCTACCAGATCGTCGGCGACGACGAGGCCGACCTGAAGCAGGGCCTGATCAGCATCAGCAGCCCCATCGCCCGTTCGATGATCGGCAAAGAAGCCGGTGACGTGGCCGAGGTGCAGGCGCCTGGCGGCATCAAGCGCTGGGAAATCGTGGAAGTGCGCTACCAGTGAAAGACCTGCAGCGCTGGCGGCGCCTGCTGCCGGGCCTGTGGGCCGGCTGGTTGTTGTGTGTGGCCGGCTTGGCCACGCCGGCGCCGTTTGCCACCCTGGTTCAGGCCGATGCCGGGCGGGTGGTGGGCCGCATGCTGGCCCAAGAGGCTTTCAGCGCCCTGGTACTGGGCGCGGTCTTGCTGGTGTTGGAGCGCCTGGCCGCCAAGCGCTCGGGCGGGCCGCAGTTCAGCCTGGGCATGGGCCTGGCGCTGGGCGCGCTGTTCTGCACCGTGATGGGTTACTACGCGCTGCAGCCGCAGATGGCCGCTGCCAAGCTGGGGCAGGGCGCCTTGAGCTTTGGCCAGCTGCATGCGCTGAGCGCGGGCTTCTTCGTGGTGAAGCTGCTGTGCGTGCTGGCGCTGACGTGGCGGGCGTCCAGCCCGACCACCGCCCCGGTTTCGGCCAGACCATGAAAAACGCGCCCCGTGGGGCGCGCGGCGGTGGTGGCGCACAGGGCGCCAGCGCAGGCTTCAGTCCGACGCTTTTTTCTTCACGCTGGTCTGTTTGGGCTTGATGCGTTTGATCTGGCCGCCTGCGGTGACCCGCTGGTTGCCAAAGACCTGCACCTTCTTCACGGTGGCGCGGTGGTTGCCGCTCTTGGAGAACGACACCAGCTTCACGGTGCGCGGGCCGGCCGGGCGGTCTTCGCGTTCGGCTTTTTCCTTTGGGGGAATGGGGCGCCACAACACCAGCAGCTTGCCGATGTGCTGGATGGGGGCGGCGTTGAGTTCGTCGGCCAACTGGGCCAGGTAAGCCTCGCGGGTGTCACGCTCGTCGGAGAACACACGCACCTTGATGAGGCCGTGGGCCTTCAAGGCCAGGTCGGCTTCTTTCACCACGGCGGGCGTGAGGCCGTCACCTCCCACGGCGACCACAGGGTCCAGGTGGTGGGCGGCGGAGCGGTGCTCCTTGCGTTGGGCAGGGGTCAAAAGGATCGCAGGCATTTACGTATTATCGACGCAACATGAAACCAAAAAGCTCGAAGGTCAGCACGAAAGTCAACCGCGCCTGGTTGAACGAGCACGTCAACGACCCGTACGTGCGCCAAGCGCAGAAAGACGGCTACCGTGCGCGCGCCGCTTACAAGCTGAAGGAGATCGACGAAACGCTGCAGCTGATCCGCCCGGGCCAGGTGGTCGTGGACCTGGGCTCGGCGCCCGGCGCCTGGAGCCAATACCTGCGCCGGCGCTTCGCGCCCGACGGCGCGGCCACCGGCGCGCTGAACGGCACGCTGATCGCGATGGACATCCTGCCCATGGAGCCCATCGACGGTGTGCAGTTCTTGCAGGGCGACTTCCGTGAAGACAGCGTGCTGCAGCAGCTGAACGACGCGGTGCAGGGCCGGCCGGTGGACGTGGTGGTGTCGGACATGGCGCCCAACCTGTCGGGCATTGCCGACACCGACGCAGCCCGGATCGCGCACCTGATCGAGCTGGCCGTGGACTTCGCGCTGCAGCACCTGCGCCCCGAAGGCGCCCTGGTGTGCAAGATTTTCCATGGCGGTGCCTACAACCCCATGCTGAAGCTGTTCAAGGACAGTTTCCGCATCGTCAAGGCCATCAAGCCCAAGGCCTCGCGCGACAAATCCGCCGAAACCTTTCTGGTGGGTATCGGCCCGCGACGTGCTTGAGCTTTGCGCTATCGCAGTCATAGCGTGAACACCCCCGCAAACACCCTGCAACAACAGGGTTGGCGGCCCCGGGCCGGGGGCTTGACTCTCGTAGAATGGTCCCCAACTGCCGTGCTTCTCCTCGTCCGCTGTCCGGACGCTGGAGCCGCTGATTTGGAAAAGGAGCTGCGGTGAACAATCAATGGTTCTCCAAGGTCGCTGTTTGGCTGGTGATCGCCCTGGTGCTTTTCACCGTGTTCAAACAGTTCGACCGGGGGTCCTCCGCGGGTAACCAGATTGGTTATTCCGAGTTCCTGGACGAAGTCCAGGCCAAGCGCATCAAGTCGGTCACCCTGCAGGAGAACCCTGCCGGCGGCACCGAGATCTTGGCCGTCACCACCGACGACAAGCGCCTGCGTGTGCAGGCCACCTATCTGGACCGCGGTCTGGTGGGCGACCTGCGCAACAACGGCGTGAAGTTCGACGTGAAGCCGCGCGAAGAGCCTTCGCTGCTGATGAGCATCCTGCTCAGTTGGGGCCCGATGCTGCTGCTGATCGGCGTGTGGATCTACTTCATGCGCCAGATGCAGGGCGGCGGCAAGGGCGGTGCTTTCAGCTTCGGCAAGAGCAAGGCGCGCATGCTGGACGAGGCCAACAACGCCACCACCTTCGCGGACGTCGCCGGCTGCGACGAGGCCAAGGAAGAGGTCAAGGAGCTGGTTGACTTCCTGAAGGACCCGCAGAAGTTCCAGAAGCTGGGCGGCCGCATCCCGCGAGGTGTGTTGCTGGTCGGCCCCCCGGGCACCGGCAAGACGCTGCTGGCCAAGGCCATCGCCGGTGAGGCCAAGGTGCCGTTCTTCAGCATCTCGGGCTCGGACTTCGTGGAAATGTTCGTCGGTGTCGGCGCCGCCCGCGTGCGCGACATGTTCGAGCAGGCCAAGAAGAGCGCGCCTTGCATCATCTTCGTCGACGAAATCGACGCGGTGGGCCGCCACCGTGGTGCCGGCCTGGGCGGCGGCAACGACGAGCGCGAGCAGACGCTGAACCAGATGCTGGTCGAGATGGACGGTTTCGAGACCAACCTCGGCGTCATCGTGATGGCGGCCACCAACCGGCCCGACATCCTGGACCCGGCCCTGCTGCGCCCCGGCCGTTTCGACCGCCAGGTCTACGTGACGCTGCCCGACGTGCGCGGCCGCGAGCAGATCCTGAACGTGCACATGCGCAAGGTGCCGGTGGGCCAAGACATCAAGGCCGACATCCTGGCCCGCGGCACGCCCGGGTTCAGCGGTGCCGACCTGGCCAACCTGGTCAACGAAGCCGCCCTCTTTGCCGCGCGCCGCAATGGCCGCGTGGTCGAGATGATCGACTTCGAGAAGGCCAAGGACAAGATCATGATGGGCCCCGAGCGCAAGAGCATGGTGATGCCCGAGGACGAGCGCAAGAACACGGCCTACCACGAGGCCGGCCACGCGCTGATCGGCAAGCTGCTGCCCAAGTGCGACCCGGTGCACAAGGTCACCATCATCCCGCGCGGCCGCGCGCTGGGTGTGACCATGAGCCTGCCCGAGCGTGACCGCTACAGCTACGACCGCGAGTACATGCTGAACCAGATCAGCATGCTGTTCGGTGGCCGCATCGCCGAAGAAGTGTTCATGAACCAGATGACCACGGGTGCCTCGAACGACTTCGAGCGCGCCACGTCCATCGCGCGCGACATGGTCACCCGCTACGGCATGACCGACGAGCTGGGCCCCATGGTCTACGCTGAAAACGAAGGCGAAGTGTTCCTGGGCCGCAGCGTCACCAAGACCACCAGCATGTCTGAAGAGACCATGCGCAAGGTCGACTCCGTGATCCGCCGCATCATCGACGAGCAGTACGGCATCGCCCGCAAGCTGATCGAAGACAACAAGGAGAAGATGCACGCGATGGCGCAGGCCCTGCTGGAATGGGAAACCATCGACGCTGAGCAGCTGGACGACATCATGGCGGGCCGTCCGCCGCGTCCGCCCAAGGACTGGACGCCCCCGGCCTCCCGTCCGGGTGGCCCCTCGGCGCCCGTGGGTGCCGACGGCGCGCCGGCCGCCGCCTGAGCCTGTGCTCCGCGGCCCAGCACGGGCCGCTTTGAACACACACCTGCGGGGCCTTCGGGCCCCGCAGCTTTTGCAGGCACCGCCACATGCCCACCACCAGCCTCCCACCTTCGTCGTTCTGGCAAACCCGCCGTTTCCGCCTGGACCTGCGGCAGCCCCTGGTGATGGGCATCGTCAACACCACGCCCGACAGTTTTTCCGACGGCGGGCGCTACCTCTCCAGCGACGCGGCGAAACGCCACTGCGACCAACTGCTCGCCGAAGGGGCGCACTTGCTGGACATTGGCGGCGAGAGCACACGCCCCGGCGCCCGCATACCCAGCCCTGAGGAAGAGCTGGCCCGCGTGCTGCCGGTGGTGCAACACGCCGTGGGGCTGGGCGTGCCGGTGTCGGTGGACACCAGCCGGCCGCAGGTGATCGAAGCCGTGCTGGCCGCCGGCGCCGACGTCATCAACGACGTGCGCTCGCTGCGCCTGCCCGGCGCGCTGGCGCTGGTGGCGGCAGCACCGGACGTGGGCGTGTGCTTGATGCACATGCCGGCCGAACCTGGCGTGATGCAACAGGACCCGCGGTACGACGACGTGGTGCAGGCCGTGCAGGCAGACCTGTGGCAGCGCCACGACGAAGTACTGGGTGCCGGGGTGGCGTCAGAACGCGTGCTGCTGGACCCGGGCATCGGTTTTGGCAAGACCCCCGCGCACAACCTGGCCTTGTTGTCACGCCAGAAAGAACTGCTGCGGCTGCCCCGGCCGTTGCTGCTGGGTTGGTCCAGAAAGTCAACGCTCGGGGCGTTGACGGGGCAGCCTGCCGCCGAGCGGGTGGCCATCAGCGTGGCCGCGGCCTTGTTGGCCGTGGAACGTGGCGCGGCCGTGGTGCGTGTGCACGACGTGGCCGCCACCGTGCAGGCGTTGAGCCTCTGGCGCGCCGCGCCGCCCGCCACCTGAGACCCTGCACCGCGCCCGCCACAGGGCGCGCCTGGGTGCCCGTGCACTCCGCACATTTGTTCACGCCCTGTCGTTTCCCAGCACGGTGCCTGTGCGGGGCCGAACGACAATCCCGCCCCATGAGCAGAACCTACTTTGGCACCGACGGCATCCGTGGCACCGTCGGCCGTGCACCCATCACGCCCGATTTCATGCTGCGCCTGGGCCACGCCGTGGGGCGCGTGCTGCGCCGCCAGCACGGCCGCGCCACCGTGGTCATTGGCAAGGACACACGCATCTCGGGCTACATGATCGAGTCGGCCTTGGAGGCGGGCTTCGTGTCAGCCGGTGTCGACGTGTTGTTGGCCGGGCCACTGCCCACGCCGGGGGTGGCCTACCTGGCGCGCGCGCTGCGCTTGAGCCTGGGTGTGGTGATCAGTGCCTCCCACAACCCGTTTGGCGACAACGGGGTGAAGTTCTTTTCCGCGGCCGGCGAAAAGCTGCCGGACGAGTGGGAGCGCGACGTGGAAGCCGCGCTGCTGGAAGAACCGCAGTGGGTGGACTCGGCCAACCTGGGCAAGGCGCGCCGTTTGGACGACGCCAGCGGCCGCTACATCGAGTTTTGCAAGAGCACGGTGCCGCACCAGATGTCGCTGCGCGGCATGAAGATCGTGGTCGACGCGGCCCACGGTGCGGCCTACCACGTGGCGCCGGATGTCTTCCACGAGTTGGGTGCCACCGTGGTCAAGATCGGCTGCCAGCCGGACGGCGTGAACATCAACGCCGGTTACGGCGCCACGGCCCCCGCAGCCTTGGTGAAGGCCGTGGCCGAACACCGGGCCGATTACGGCATTGCGCTGGACGGCGACGCCGACCGGCTGCAGGTGGTGGACGCCGAAGGGCGCCTGTTCAACGGCGACGAAATCCTCTACGTGATGGCCGCTGATCGCCAAGCACGGGGCTACCCCGTGCCCGGCGTGGTCGGTACGCTGATGACCAACATGGCGGTGGAACTGGCGTTGAAAGCGCGCGGCGTGCCCTTGGTGCGTGCCAAGGTCGGCGACCGCTACGTGCTGGAGGAACTGACCGCCCGCGGCTGGCAACTGGGCGGCGAAAGCTCGGGCCACCTGCTGGCGCTGGACCGCCACACCACCGGCGACGGCATCGTCAGCGCGCTGCAGGTGCTGCACGCCGTGCAAGCCAACGGCCGTTCACTCGCCGGCCTGTTGGAAGGGGTGACGCTGTACCCGCAGACGCTGCTGAACGTGCGCCTGCCCGAAGGCAGCGTGTGGCAGCAGAACACCGCGCTGGCCAGCGAGCAGGCGGCCGTGACGGCGGAATTGGGCGACCGGGGCCGTGTTCTGATCCGCGCCTCGGGCACCGAGCCGGTGCTGCGGGTGATGGTGGAAGCGCAAGACGGTGACTTCGGCCGACGCTGCGCCGAGCGCCTGGCCGCTGCGGCCGTCAGC
>JBKCUM010000152.1:0-3215 GCA_046318395.1 Rubrivivax sp. | reverse complement strand
CATCCAGACCGCCGTGCTGGTGGAAACGCTGCAAGCCCTGGGCGCCGAAGTGCGCTGGGCCAGCTGCAACATCTACAGCACACAAGACCACGCCGCCGCCGCCCTGGTGGCCACCGGCACCCCGGTGTTCGCCTACAAGGGCGAAACGCTGAAGGACTACTGGGACTACACGCACCGCATCTTTGAATTCGGCGCCAAGGGTGCGAAGGGCGAAGGCCCGAACATGATCCTGGACGACGGTGGTGACGCCACACTGCTGATGCACCTGGGCAAGAAGGCCGAGACCGACCCCAGCGTCATCGCCAACCCCGGCAGCGAAGAAGAGCGTGAGCTGTTCGCCGCCATCAAGGCCAAGCTGGCCGAAGACCCCACCTGGTACAGCCGCAAGGGCGCCGAGATCATCGGCGTGACCGAAGAGACCACCACCGGTGTGCACCGCCTGAACGAGATGAGCGCCAAGGGCACGCTGATGTTCCGGGCCATCAACGTCAACGACAGCGTCACCAAGAGCAAGTTCGACAACCTGTACGGCTGCCGCGAAAGCCTGGTCGACGCCATCAAGCGCGCCACCGACGTGATGGTGGCCGGCAAGGTCGCCGTGGTCTGCGGTTATGGCGACGTGGGCAAGGGCAGCGCCCAGGCCCTGCGCGCGCTGAGCGCCCAGGTGTGGGTGACGGAAATCGACCCCATCAACGCCCTGCAGGCCGCGATGGAAGGCTTCCGCGTGGTGACCATGGACTGGGCCGCCGACAAGGCCGACATCTTCGTCACCGCCACCGGCAACAAGCGCGTCATCACGCGCGCCCACATGGCCGCGATGAAGCACAACGCCATCGTCTGCAACATCGGCCACTTCGACAACGAGATCGACATCGCGGCCATCGAAGACCTGACCTGGGAAGAGATCAAGCCGCAGGTGGACCACGTGATCTTCCCCGACGGCAAGCGCATCATCATGCTGGCCAAGGGCCGCCTGGTGAACCTGGGCTGCGGCACCGGCCACCCCAGCTACGTGATGAGCAGCAGCTTCGCCAACCAGACGCTGGCGCAGATCGAGCTGTACGCCCACAGCGACGCCTACGACAACGGCAAGGTCTACGTGCTGCCCAAGCACCTGGACGAGAAGGTCGCCCGCCTGCAACTGGTGACGCTGAACG
This sequence comes from Rubrivivax sp., assembly GCA_046318395.1. GTDB lineage: Bacteria > Pseudomonadota > Gammaproteobacteria > Burkholderiales > Burkholderiaceae_C > Rubrivivax. Next base: position 2,058 of record JBKCUM010000152.1, on the reverse strand, counting down.
CCCAGCTGAGCGAGCTGACCGACGAGCAGGCCGCTTACATCGGCGTGCAGAAGAGTGGGCCGTTCAAGCCCGATACGTACCGGTATTGACCCCCCCCGAAGCGGCTGACGCCGCTCCCCCCCAGGGGGGCGGAAGCCAGCGGCCCGGCGAAGCCGGTTCCGCGGCTTCTGCTTGACGGGGTGCCTGTGCCTGCGGCACGGCACCACTTCGGCGTGCTCTCGTGCGCTGGTTGAAGGCTCGTTTAAGTAGTTAGCTCCATGACTTCTCCCATCCCACTCAGCATCGAGTTCTTCCCGCCCAACACGCCTGTGGGCAGTGAGAAGCTGAAGACCGTGGTGCAAGACCTCAGCGTGTTGAAGCCCGAGTTCTTCAGCGTCACCTACGGCGCCGGCGGGGCCACGCGTGAGAAGACGCTGGCCACGGTGAAGGACATCGCGGCGATGGGGCACGAGGCCGCGCCGCACCTCAGCTGCGTGGGCAGCACGCGTGAAGGCATCGCGGAGATCCTGGCCACCTACCGGGCCCAGGGCATCCACCGCCTGGTGGCGCTGCGCGGCGACCTGCCCAGCGGCACGGCCGTGGCCGGTGAGTTCCGCTATGCCAGCGAACTGGTGCAGTTCGTGCGCGAGACCCAAGGCGCCGACTGGCACATCGAGGTGGCGGCCTACCCCGAGTACCACCCCGAACAGCGCTACGCGCGCGACGACCTGCGGCACTTCGTGGCCAAGTGCCAGGCCGGTGCCGATTCCGCCATCACGCAGTTTTTCTTCAACCCCGACGCCTACTTCCACTTCGTCGACGAAGTGCGCCAGCGGGGTGTGACCCTGCCCATCGTGCCGGGCATCATGCCCATCCACAGCTTCTCGCGCATCGTGCAATTCGCGGCGCGCGACGGCATCGAGATCCCACGCTGGGTGCGGCTGAAGATGGAAGGCTACCTGGACGACGCGGCCAGCATCCGCGCCTTCGGCATCGAGGTGGTGGCCCGTTTGTGCGAACGCCTGGTGGCCGGCGGTGCGCCCGCCATCCACTTCTACGCGCTGAACCAGAGCGGGCTGACGCTGGACATCTGCCGCCAGTTGGGCTGGTTGCCGCCCAAGGTGGCCTGAACCTGCCGATGCGCCTGCCGCTTTTCTGAGGCAGATCAAACGCCCCCAACGGCCCGCCACAGCGGGCCGTTTTCATTTGCTGCGGCGCAAAAAGAACAGCGCTGGCGACGGCTTCAATGCGTGCACAGGCCATGTGGCCCGCAACAGCAAGAAGAAGGAACCTCGCCATGAACAAAACCACCACCGCCGTCGCCGTCGCCATCGCCGCCCTGGCCGCCGCCCTGCCCGCCCAAGCCCAAGACAGCGGCGACTGGATCGTGCGCGGCCGCGCCCTGCACCTGGACTCGGCCAACAAGGACAGCACCGGCCTGGGCCTGAGCGTCAACAACAAGACCTTCCCCGAGCTGGACATCAGCTACTTCGTGACGCCCAACATCGCCGTCGAGCTGATCCTCACCTACCCGCAAAAGCACACGCTCTACAGCAACGGCACCGAGATCGGCACGCTCAAGCACCTGCCGCCCACGCTGACGGCGCAGTACCACTTCAACGCCCCGGGCTTCCGCCCCTACGTGGGCCTGGGCCTGAACGCCACCAACTTCTCTGACGTGAAGTTCAACCCCGCCGTGGCCGCCGCGCTGTCGCCCAACATCAAGCGCATGAGCTACGGCCTGGCGCTGAACGCCGGCGTGGACGTGCCCGTGGGCGGCGGCTGGCTGGTGAACCTGGACGTGAAGAAGGTGAAGCTGGAGACCGAGGTCTACGCCGGCACCGCCACGGCCGGCACCTTCAAGGTGGACCCCACGCTGATCAGCCTGGGTTTCGGCAAGCGGTTCTGAAACACCGCCCCGCCAGAACGAAACAGCGGGCCCTCGCAGTCCGTGTCAAAACGGCTGCAACGGCCACCGTCAGCAAAACGCCCTGAACCATCGGGGCGTTTTTGTTTGTGGACGCCAAACCGATAGGCGGCGCGGGACGTGATGCGTTAGCGTGTTTTGGCAAACGCTTA
>JBKCUM010000151.1:0-32541 GCA_046318395.1 Rubrivivax sp. | reverse complement strand
GACCGGGGCCATCCCCACCCTGCCCACGCCCTTCTACCTGATGCTGGGCGCCGAAGCCTTGCGCGGCAAACGCCTGGTGGAAGAAACGGCCAACGCACCGAAGAACCCCGGCATCGCCACCCTGGTGCTGAAGACCGGGGCCGACCTGAACCACGAACACAGCTGGCAGCTGGGCCTGTCGCACATTCGCAGCCGGCGGGAAGCGGCGGTTGAAGCGCACGACCACGACGAGGCTGAAGAGGGCCACGACCACGCCCACGCGCACGGCGCACAGTTCACGGGCCGCAAGACCTGGATGCTGGACGCCACCTGGAAGTGGGCCCCGGGTGGCAACAACCGGGACCAGCAGCTGCGCCTGGGCTTTGAGGCGGCCCGCATCACGGGGTTGAACCGCTTTGCCCAAGCACGCGACAAACATGAAGCCAATGCCTTGACCGCGGTGTGGCGCTTCCGCAGTGAATGGGAGACCGGCATCCGCGCCGACTGGCTGCGCGCGCGCATGCCGCATGAAGACCACTTCGACAGCGTGCTGCTGCGCGAACAGTCGGTGATGCTGGCCTGGAAGCCCAACCACATGCAGTCGCTGCGCCTCCAGTACACGGCACAACGCGACGCGGTGGGCTTCGACGAGCCGGCCCGGCGGTCGGTTCAACTGCAGTACGTGCTGGCCTTCGGTGCGCACGGTGCCCATGCGTACTGAGCGCCGTCTGAAACAGGGGCTTTCCGGCCTGCTGGGCTTGCTCGGCGCAGGCCTGGCCATGCCGGCTGCGGCCTTCACGGTGTTCGCCTGCGAGCCCGAGTGGGCTGCACTCACGCGCGTGCTGCTGCCCACGGCGCGTGTGCACGTGGCCACCCATGCCGGACAAGACCCCCACCACATCGAGGCCAGGCCGGCGCTGATCGCCCAACTGCGTTCGGCCGACCTGGCCGTGTGCACCGGCGCCACGCTTGAATCGGGCTGGCTGCCCACACTGCAAACGCGGGCAGGCAACGCACGCGCGCAGGACGTCTTCTTCGCAGCAGCCCATGTGAAGCTGATCGACCCTCAACCTGGTGCGATCGGCACACCCTGGGCCGGCGACGTGCATGCCGAGGGCAACCCGCACCTGCACCTGCACCCGCACAAGCTGTTGGAAGTGGCGCGGGCGCTCGCGCAACGCCTGGGCAAGGAACTGCCAGCCGAGCAGACGGCCATAGACGCCAGGCATGCCGCTTTCGAGACCCGCTGGCGGCAGCAGGTGGCTGAATGGGAACGCCAGGCTGCGCCGCTGCGGGGCCAGCGTGTGGTGGCGCAGCACACCGGGTTCGGCTACCTGTGGGACTGGCTGGGCATGCAGCAATCGGGTGATCTGGAGCCCAAACCTGGCATGTCGCCGACCCCTGGTCACCTGCAACGTCTGCTGCAAGGCCTGCGCAAGACACCCCCCGCGGCTGTGGTCATCGGCAGTTACCAAGACCCACGTCCAGGGCGCTGGCTCACCGCCCAATTGGCCAGCGGCGGTGCCGCGGTTCCGCTGTTGGTGTTGCCCGCCACCGTGCCTGAAGACGCTGGCGAAGGCGCGTTGGTGCAGTGGTTCGACACCTTGTTGCGCGAACTTCTGCGGACCGTGAAACCATGAGCGCAGAACCCCTGTTGCAGCACGCATGGTTCTTGATGCCGGTGGCTGCACTGATGCTGGGGGTGGTGGCGCTGGCACCGCTGGGCGCCCAGGTGCTGGCACGCGGGGTGGTGTTCATCGACCTCGCGGTGGCGCAGGCCGCTGCAGCGGCTGCGCTGTGGGCGACATCCTTCCTGCACCACCCCGACTGGCTGAGCATGCAGGCGCTGGCCGTGGCCGGCGCGCTGGGCTGCGCTGGCACGGTGGCCCTGCTGTCCCGGCGCTGGCCCGAGCAGCGCGAGGCCCTGATCGGCCTGCTGTACGTGCTGGGGGCGAGCTTCGCCTTGCTCGGTGCGCGGCAAGACCCGCATGGCCGTGAACGCCTGTCAGAGCTGCTGGCCGCCGACCTGTTGTGGGCGCAGTGGCCGCAGGTGGCCGTGCTGGCCGTTTGCGCCGCAGGGGTGCTGCTGCTGGGCCGGGCGCTGGCGCGGGACGGGGTCTTCTTCCCCGTCTTCGCCGTCGTGGCCAGCCTGGCCGTGCCGGTGCTGGGCCTGTTCCTGGTGTTCGCTGCCCTCATCGCACCGGCCTTGTGGCAGCGCGCCGGCGTTTCGCGCGCACTGGCCTGCGCCGGGTCGGTGGCCGCTTGTGGCGCGGGTCTGGCTGCGAGCTGGGCATTCGACGCCCCCAGTGGCGCCTGCGTGGCCGTGGCGCTGTCGGCCTTTGGTGCACTGGCCGCCTTGCGCAAGGTCGATGGCCGCCGGCCATCGACCCCGCCCATCACCCTGGAGAAACAACGATGAGCCTCATCCCCGTCACCATCCTCACCGGCTTTCTGGGGAGCGGAAAAACCACGCTGCTCAACCACATCTTGAAGGAACCCCATGGCCACCGCATCGCGGTGATCGAAAACGAGTTCGGCGAAGCCGGCATCGACAACGAGCTGCTGGTGCAAGACCGCGACGAGCAGATCATCGAGATGAACAACGGCTGCATCTGCTGCACCGTGCGCGGTGACCTGGTGCGCATCCTGGGCGAACTGCAGGCCAAGAAGGCCGCGGGCCAGCTGCATTTCGACCGCGTGGTCATAGAGACCACCGGCCTGGCCGACCCGGCGCCGGTGGCGCAGACCTTTTTCGTCGATGACGACATCGGCCAGCATTACCTGCTGGACGCCATCGTCACCATGGTCGATGCCCGACACGCGCCTCAGCAGCTGGACGAACACCACGAAGCGCAAGAGCAGGTGGCCTTTGCCGACCGCATCCTCATCACCAAGACCGATGTGGCGGCACCCGACGACGTGGCCGCGCTGCGCCAGCGGCTGGTACAGATGAACCCACGCGCGAAGATCGGCGAAGCCCGCCATGGCCAGGCCAACATCAACGACCTGCTGGACATCCGCGGCTTCAACCTGAACGCCATCCTGGAGATCGAGCCCGACTTCCTGACCGACGTCGAGCACGAACACGACGACGACGTCACCTCCTTCGTGTTCCGCGAAAGCCAGGCGCTGGACCTGGCGCGGGTGGAAGACTTCCTCAGCGCCATCGTGCAGGTCTACGGCACCAAGCTGATGCGCTACAAGGGCGTGCTCAACATCAAAAGCTTCGACCAACGCATCGTCTTCCAGGGCGTGCACATGCTGATGGGCTCGGACACCGGCGCCGCCTGGAAGCCGGGCGAGAAACGCGATTCCAAGATGGTCTTCATCGGCCGCGACATGCCCAAGGCCCTGCTGCTCGACGGCCTGGGGCAGTGCGTGGCCACCCGGGTCTGAGCGCTTCAGCGGGGTGGGGCTGTGTGGAACACCCCAGCCCACAGCCCACCCACACCCACCGTCAGGGCAGGCTCAGCGCCCTTGCGATGTCGCGCCAGTCCACCAGCTTGAAGTTCTGCTGCACGCTGGGCAGGCGCTTGAAGCCGTCCTGCACCACCAAGGCGCCCTGCGGGAAAGCCGGGCCCAGGGGCCGCGACACCACCTCCAGGCCGTCAGTTTCCGACGCCCCGTCGATGCCCGCCGCGGCATTCAAGCCGATGCGGAACGCCCCCCGCACGCGGTAGGGCGGCGCCGCGTCCAGCACCACATAGCTGTGGTTGCCCTGGCTGCTGACGACCAGGTAGCTGGCCTGCGCGCCGAGGTACAGGCCCAGGCCCTCCACGTCGGCCTGCAACACGCCGCCGGCCTTCAGCACCGGCTGCAGCGTTGGCGCGGACAACACGGCCTGGCCATCAGCGGGCGCAGGGGCGATGTCCACGGCCCACACGCCCACGTCTTCTTCGCCGACGAACAGGCGCCGCGCAGCGTCGTCGGCCACACAGCCTTCGGGCTGGCTGGCCAGTTTGAAGCGTTGCACCACTTGGCCCGTCAGCAACGGGCTGGTGGCTGAAGGTGTGGCGGCCAGCGCCACCCGTTCATAACGCCCATCTTTGTCGTTGACAAACACCTCCAACCCGCCGGCCGCAGGCTGGTGCACACACAGGCCGTAGACCTCTTTCAGCCCCGTAGGCACACGCCCGGCGTCGCGCAGCCGGCCTTGGTCGTCCACGCTGAACAGCGCCAGCGCGGCTTCGTCGCGGTGCGTGACCACCACCAGGTCCAGCCGCTGGCCGCCCAGTTGCACCTGCTGGCGCAGGTCCACGTTGTTCAGCCGGCCCACGGGCAGGCGCTGCACTTCGCGGCCTTCCAGGTCGTAGACGTGCAGGCCCTCGCGTTTGTTGGTGCCTATCACCCGCGACAGCGCCGCGTCTTGCGGGTGCACCCACACAGCAGGGTCGTCGGCGGCGTCACCGGCGCGGCTGACGGGTGCCGTCTGCACACGCGGCAGCACCACGGGCAAGGCCGCGGGCAGGCCGGCCCGTGCGCTGTGTGTCCAGCGCAGCGGGCGGGTCTGCCAGCCGGCCGGGTGTTCGTCGCGCCAGGCCAGCTGCCAGCCCGTGCTGGTGGACCAAGCCCGCAGGCCTTCGACCTCGCCGCGTGTGGCCCAAGGCAGGCGGCCCGCGGCGCGCCACTGGGCGGGCCCCACACGGGCCCACAGGTGCAGCTGGCGGCCGGCGCCGTCCAACACAGCCAAGCCGCCTGGCAGCACGGCCAGGGCCGCAGCACCACCGGGCAAGGGGCCGGCGGGCGCACGCTGGGCCACCAGGTGGCGCTTCAGCGGGCCTTCGGCTTCGGCGCTGTAGGCCCACACACCCACCTGGGGTTCGTTCAGGTACAGCAGGCCCGCGGCGTCGTCCACCGCGCAGCCCTGCACACCCGCCGGTGCGGCCAGCGTGCGTTCCAGCAAGGCCGGGGCCGCGCCTTCACGCAGCAGCCACTGCTCCGTCAGACCTTCGTCGCCCACCAGGAAGGCGTGCTCCAGGCCCTGGCCATCGCGCCACATGCACAGGGCTTCCACGGTGAACACCGGCGAGGCCAGCACCTGGCGCAGCTGCCAAGCACCACCACCAGCGTCCACCTGCACATGCCAGCTGCGCTGGCTGTCGCTGTCCATCACCAAGGCCGTCAGGCCATCGGTCTGGGCGCGTGTGTCCCAGTGGCTGCTGCGCAGCGCCAGCTTGGCGCGTTCCTGGCCTTGGGCGTCCAGCAGGCGCAGGGCTCTTTTCTCCAACAGCAACCAGCCACCTCCGGGCACAGCGGCCCATTGCCGGGCCTGGGCCACGGCGGCGGGGGCTGTGGCCCAGGCCGTTGCCGGGGCGCTGGCCGCCAGCGCAGGCGCAGCACCCAGGCTGGTGCAGACGGCGGTGGCCAGCAGCGCAGCACAGCGCAGGCCCTGCGGCCCAGCGTGCTTCAAGAAAGGGGTTCCGGGTTTCATCGGCGTGCTCACAGCGGGTTCAGAACAAGGCCACTTTCACCGCCACACGGAAGCTGCGGCCGTAGGTTTCGTATTGCGCGTTGCGCTGCGGCTGGCCGGTGTACACATCGTAGGGGCTGTCGTTCAGGTTCATGGCCTCGAACACCAGCGACACCTGGCGCGACAAGGCCAGGCGCGCCGACAAGTCCCACTGCGTTTGCGCCTTCACGTACAGGTCGGCACCCGCGTCCAGCGGGTCGCCCACTTCCAGCAGGTACTTGGACTTGTGGTTGGCCGCCAGGCGCAGGCCGAAGCTGGGCTGTTCGTAACCCAGCACCAGGTTCAGGCTGCGGTCGGACTGGCTGGGCAGCGGGATGTCCCGGCCTTGCGGCACACCGCCATCGTTGGACACGATGCGCGCCTTCGAGCGGCTGAAACTGCCGTTGGCCGAGGTGACCAGGCCACCCCAGGCGCCGGGCAGTTCGCGCCAGCTGCGCGACCAGGCCAGCTCCACCCCGCTGACGCTGGCGCGGTCGCCGTTGGCGTAGGTGATGGCTTCGTCGAAAGCCGCCCAGTCGCCGGCACCCGCCACGTCGGTCTGGTACACGAAGTTCTGGATGCGCTTGTGGAAGGCGTAGGCCGACACCGCGCCGGCAAAGCCCAGCTGGCGTTCCACGCCAACGTCCAGGTTGCTGGACTTCAGCGACCGCAGGTGGGGGTTGCCGAACTCGGCCTCGTCGCCGTCGATCACATACGCCGGCATCAGCTGTTCGAACGTGGGCCGCACCACCGAGTTCGACCAGGCCGCACGCAGCGCGGTGCGGTTGTCGAAGTCGTGGCGCAGGTGCAGACCGGGCAGCCAATGGGTTTGCTGCTTTTCGGCCTTCACGTCCTTGAAATCGCCGTTGTCCAAGCCGGTGCCCTGGGCCTGCAGCCGGGCCCGCTCCACCCGCACTCCGCCCAGCAGCGTGGTGCTGCCCAGGTCCACGCGGCCTTGCACGTAGGCGGCTTGCACCTGTTCGTCCATGCGCCAGGTGTTGATGCGGGTGGCCTCGTCGTCCACAAAGTCGGCCAGCTTCACACGCTGCAACAGGGCGCGCACGGCGTCGCTGCCGATGGCCGGGCCGAAGTCGCCCCAGGCGTAGTCCACAGAGCCGCTGCTGAAAGCCGCCAGGCTGCGCTGCGCGTCGCTCAGCGACAGCGGCGCTTCGTCCAGGTCTTCCAGCACGTAGGTGGTCATGGCGTTGGTCTTGCTGCGGTGGCTGGTTTTGCCACCGAACTTCAGCTCGGCCTCGCGGCTGCCCACACGGAAGCCACGGCTCAGGTCCAGGCGCAGGTGGCGTTCGCGGTCGCGCGTCTGGCCTTCTTCGGCCTCGATTTCCGTCAGCGCGTACAGCGCTGCGTTCTGCAGGCTGCTGGGGCCCAGCAGGCGCGGGCGGCGGCTGTCGGTGAAGCCCACGCCGTTGAAGCTGTCGTCGGCCTCGAACTTGGCGCCGGCGATGCCCAGCGGCGAGGTCTCACGCGCCTGGCTGAAACCAGCCGCGGCTTGCAGGCGCCACGCGCCCAGCGGCACGTCGGCGCCCAGCGCCAACGAGCGGATGTCCTGCGTTTCGCGGCGGCTCTTCAGTTCGCGCACCGACTCCGCTTCGCCCAACTGGCCCTCGGTTTGGGCGTCAGCAAACTCGATGCTGTGCGCCTGGCGGCGTTCGTCGTCGCTGAAGCGGCTGGCCAGCACCCGCGCGTGGTAGCGGTGGCCGTTGGCCGGGCGGTATTCCGCGTTCAGCGTCAGGCCGGTGCGGTCACGGGTGATGCGGTAGTCGCGGCGCTCGAATTCTTCCAGCGCGTCGCCGTCCCAGGCGCCGCCGGTTTCGGTGTTGTCAGAGCCGAACTTGCGTTGCTCGTGGCTCAAACCCAGGGCCAGGCCAAAACGGCCTTCGTCGAACAGGTTGCTCCACACCACGGCGCCGCTGGGGCTGGTGCGTTTCGTGTTGGTCTCGTAGCCGGCGGCCAGGTCGGCGCTGGCAAAACGGCCCGGGTGGTCGAAGGCCGAGATGGTCTGCACGTCGATGTGGCCGCCCAGCGCGTTGGCGTCCATGTCGGGCGTCTGCGTCTTGCTGACCACCAGGGCGCGCACCAACGAAGAAGGCAGCACGTCCAGCGCCACGGCGCGGCGGCCGGCTTCGGGGGCGGGCACGGTGGCCCCGTTCAGGCTGACGCTGTTCAGGTCCGGGCCCAGGCCGCGGATGCGCACGTACCGGCCTTCGCCCTGGTCGCGTTCCACGCTGACCCCAGGCAGGCGCTGCAGGGCTTCGGCAGCGTTCTTGTCGGGCAAACGGCCGATGCCGTCGGAACGCACCACGCTGACCACGTGGTCGGCCGCGGCCTGGTCGCGCCGCGCGCGGTCGGTGGCTTCGGCCTGGCCGGTGATGACGACCACGCTGCGCGTGACGGGGATGTCCGGCGTGCCGGGCGCACCGGGGTTGGCCGGGGCGGTCTGCGCCTGCGCAGCGGCCTGGGCCAGCAGGCCGGCGGCCAGGGCCAGGTGGCTCAGTCGCCAAGGGCGGGTTGCAAGACGGGCGGCAAGGCGCTGGTGCATGGTGTTCTCTTTCGGCAGGCTAACGTGTCAGGTGGGTGGTGGCCGGTGCGGTGCAGCCGGCGTTGGGGGCGTACCGTAGGCAGGCCACGTGTCGGTTCCGTGACGTGCCGGCCGCCGCCAGCCCGCCAACGCCCGGTTCAGCCCCCGCTTGAGCCGCATGGCCCCGGGGCCGCTGAAGCCCCACCGCCCGGGGGCAGACGCCCGGTGTTCAGCTTCGCGACGGCGGCCCGCCCGCGCGGCCGATGCCGTGGTGAGCTCTTCAGACCCCCCCGGGTCGGAACGGGCCGGGCGCCATCGTCTTGTCACCGCAGCGACCTAAGCTCTTCATCCAACCGTCACACCCGCTGCCAGCACCATGCCCCTGCCCCGCCCCGCCCGCCGCAGCCGCCAAGCCATCTTGGGCCTGGCCTTGGCCATCGTGCTGCTGGCCCTGTTGTTCGCCAGCCTGGGCCAGGCCAAGCCGGTGGCGGTGTGGCGTTGGGTGGACATCGCCGGTGAAGGCGGCCTGGCCGTGCTGGCCACCGCCTGGACCGTGGGCGTGCTGGCCAGCCGGCCCACAGGGCGCGTGACGGCCTGGCTGGCCGGTGGCCTGGCGGCCTTGTCGCTGGCGGCCTGGGCCGATGCGCTGGACGAGTGTTTCAAGCTGCCCGCCGACGCCACGCTGATGGTGAACTTCGAGTCGGTGATGGGGCTGCTGGGCATCGTGGTGCTGAGCGCCGGCCTGCGCCTGTGGCGGCAGGAAGAGGCCATGCTGCGCGAACAACTGGGCCCGCGCGAACAAGGCGAGCGCGACCACCGCCACTTCGACCGCCAAACGCGGCTGGCCGACGCCGCCTACCTGCGCCAGCGCCTGGCCGAAGCGGCCCAACCACCGGCCGAATGCAGCGTGCTGATGCTGGAACTGGCCCAGCACCTGGCCCTGGAAAAACAACACGGCCCGGCCGCTGCGCGGCGCCTGCTGCAGGCCTGCATCCAGCAGGTGCTGCTGAACCTGCGGCCCCAGGAGCTGGTGTGCCGCTATGCCGGCGCCCGCTGGGTGGTGCTGATGCCCGGCACGGCGCTGGCCACCGCCCAACAGCGCGCCCAGACCCTGCGCGCCCAGTTGCAGGCCCTGACGGTGTACGACACGGCCGACGGCCCGGCCCTGCCCTGCCAGGTGCACAGCGCCTGCGCCGCCGCCAGCACCGACGCCCAGGCCACCCTGACCGGCCTGTGCCAGGCGCTGGACGCCCAAGCCCAAGGCTTGGCCGCGCCCACCGCCCCGGGCACGGCCACCCGCGCGCCGCTGCCGGCCTGAGCCCCCGCGCCACGCCACGCCGCCCCACACCATGCTGGCCTGCTACGACAGCCACACGCCGCTGATCCCGGCCCTGCACCAACCGGCCTTGCTGGCCGACCTGGTGCAGGAACACGGCGTGGACCCGGCCGCCTGGCTGGCCGCCAGCGGTGTGCCCGCCGCGGCCCTGCTGACCCAGCCACGCGCCATCAGCCCGGCCGAGTGGCTGCGCCTGATGGCCCACGCCGGCCGCCTGCTGGCAGCGCCCGACACCGCCTTCGTCTACGGCCGCCGCCTGCTGCCCGGCCACCACGGCGCCGCCAGCCACGCGCTGCAGCAGGCCGGCTGCCTGCTGGACGCGCTGCAAACCCTGGTGCGCCACACCACCCGGCTGAGCCCGCTGCTGACGCCCCGCCTGCTGGTGGAACGCGACGAGGTGCTGCTGGTGTGGCGCGACGCCGTGGGCCTGGGCGCACAGCGCGCCTGGGTGGTGGACATGGCCATGGCCGCCGTGGCTGCCATGGCCGAATGGCTGGGCGGCCAGCCCCTGCCCTGGACCTTTTGCTTCAACCGCACCGCACCCCGCCGCGTGGAACAGCACCAGGCCTACCTGGGCACGGCCCTGCGCTTTGGCTGCCATGTGGACGGCATGGTGCTGCCGCGCGAACACCTGGAACGCCCCTGGCCGCGCGCCACGCAACCCGGTGCGGCCCAGGCCCGCCAAGCCGCGGAACGGGCTGCCGCGCACGAAGCTGGGCAAGAGCCCACGCCCACCACCAGCCTGCTGGGGGCCTTGCACCAGCACCTGCAAACCCACCTGCACCAGGCGCCCAGCCTGGAAGGTGCGGCCCAGGCCCTGGGCACCAGCGCCGCCACGCTGAAACGCCGGCTGGCCGCCGAAGGCACGCACTTCCAGGCCGAACTGGACCTGGCACGTGGTGAGATGGCGCTGTACCTGTTCCGCTACCGCCACGCCGACAATGGCGACGTGGCCCAGGCGCTGGGTTTCCACGACGTGCCCAACTTCCGCCGCGCTTTCAAACGCTGGGCCGGGCAAACGCCCCAGGGCCTGCGGCTGGCGCTGGCGCTGTGAGGCGCGCGGCCCGGCCGCTGCCCGCTAACTTTTAAAAAGATGGTCCCAGGGCCAGGGTCACGCCAGCGTCACCCGGCGGCCTTAGCGTGGTGTGCACAGGTGCCCCACCCGCACAACCCACGAGGAGAACCCATGTCCAAGTTCGTGATGACGGTGGCCCTGGCCGCCACCGCCTGGCTGCCCAGCCTGGCGCAAGCCCAGGCCAGCCTGCCCACCACCGCCCAGTTGGGCCCGCGCCCCTTCTTCCTGGTGAACGACATGGCCGACAGCGCGCTGAAGACGCAGCTGCAGGCCTGCACGCAGCGCGCCGTGTTCACACGTTCGAACTGGAGCATCGGCCACCGCGGCGCGGCCCTGCAGTTCCCCGAGCACACCAAAGAATCCTACGAAGCCGCGGCCCGCATGGGTGCGGGCATCGTGGAGTGCGACGTCACCTTCACCAAGGACAAAGAGCTGGTCTGCCGCCACGCGCAGAACGACCTGCACACCACCACCAACATCCTGGCCACGCCGCTGGCAGCCAAGTGCATCAAGCCCTTCACGCCGGCCACCTTCGACGCCAACGGCAACCGCCTGACGGCCGCCGCCGCCGAATGCCGCACCAGCGAACTGACGCTGGCCGAGTTCAAGACCCTGCGCGGCAAGATGGACGCCGCCAACCCCAACGCGCGCACCGTGGCCGAGTACCTGAACGGCACCGCCACCTTCCGCACCGACCTGTACTCGGGCGTGTCCAGCGGCACGCTGCTGACGCACAAAGAGAGCATCGAACTGTTCAAGCGCCTGGGCGTGAAGATGACGCCCGAGCTGAAGAGCCCCAGCGTGCCCATGCCGTTTGAAGGCTTCTCGCAGCAGGCCTACGCGCAGAAGATGATCGACGAGTACAAGGCCGCGGGCGTGCCGCCGCGCCACGTGTGGCCGCAGTCCTTCGACAAGAACGACGTGCTGTACTGGGTGCAGGCCGAACCGGCCTTCGGCCGCCAGGCCGTGTACCTGGACGACGCCGGCACCGCCGCCGACCTGCCCAGCGCCGAAGAGCTGGCCGGCTACAAGGCCGCGGGCATCCGCATCGTGGCCCCGCCCATCTTCGCGCTGCTGACCACCGACAGCACGGGCCAGATCGTGCCGTCCACCTACGCCAAGAACGCCAAGGCCGCGGGCCTGGACATCATCACCTGGTCGCTGGAGCGTTCCGGCCTGCTGGCCGACGGCAACAACGGCTTCTACTTCCAGAGCTTCGACAGCGCCATCAGCCGCGAAGGCGACGTGCTGCGCGTGCTGGACGTGCTGGCCAAGCAGGTGGGCGTGATCGGCGTGTTCAGCGACTGGCCCGCCACCACCACCTTCTACGCCAACTGCGCTGGTCTGCGCTGACCTGCGGTGCACCGCCGGCCAACGGGCCGGCTCTGCGTGCGAGCGGTGGCACAGGCCAACGCCGCCCTCTCAATCCGCAGCGGCGGGGCCTGGCAAACGGGCTTCGCCGCTGCGGTCTTTCAGGCCCACGCCCGTCAAACGCAGGCGCCGGGCTTCGTTCACCAACCACCAACAGCGCTGCGCCGCGGCTTCGAACGGCAGGCCTTCCTGGCGCACGTTGGAGATGCAGTTGCGCTCGGCGTCGTGCCGGCCCACACGCGGCTGCCAGGTGAGGTACAGGCCCAGGCTGTCGGGTGAACTGAGACCCGGCCGCTCGCCGATCAGCACCAGCACCTGCTGCGCACCCAGGCATTCGCCCACCTCGTCGCCCAGCGCCACCCGCGCCTGCTGGGCCAGCACCACCGGCCCCAGGTCCTCGCCCTCGGCCTGGGCCAGCGCCCGCAGCGCGGCCAGGAAAGGCCGGGCCTGGCGCGCCACGGCCAGGGCCGACAAACCATCGGCCACCACCACCAACAAACGCGGCGGCGCCCAGCCCAGCGCGCGCAGGCGCTGCGCATCCTCGGGCCGCAGGCGCCGGCCCTGGTCGGGCCGCAGCAGGTAGGCCGCGCGGTGCGCTGCCGCGCTGTGCACGGCCACGCTGGCCACGCCATCTTCGGCCAGGCCTCGTTGCAGCGCGGCCAGGTCCAGCGCCTGGTGCACGGCGTCGCGGGCCATCGCATGGGCCAGGCCAAAGCGCAGCAGCTCGGCCGTGGGCAGGGCGCTGCCGGCGCGGCCCAGGGCCAGGCGCGCGGGCGTGTGCTGGCGCAGGTCGGCCCAGGCGTCGGCCACGGTGGTGGGCGCTGCGCTGGTGGCGCCTTCGGTGGGTTCGTGGGCAGACATGGCGTCAGGCCCCCAGTTGCAGGTGGCGCAGCCGCTGCAAGGCCGGGTGGCCGGCGGCCACGGGCAGCAGCCGGCCCGCCGCATCGGTGAGGTGCTGGGCCTGCAACCAGGCTTCAAACTCAGGCGCGCGGCGCAGGCCCAGCAGTTCGCGCAGCGCCAGCGCGTCGTGGAACGAGGTGCTTTGGTAGTTCAGCATCACGTCGTCGGCGCCGGGCACGCCCATCATGAAGTTCAGGCCGGCCGTGCCCAGCAGCGTCATCAGCGTGTCCATGTCGTCGCCGTCGGCTTCGGCGTGGTTGGTGTAGCAGATGTCGCAGCCCATGGGCAGGCCCAGCAGCTTGCCGCAGAAGTGGTCTTCCAAACCGGCGCGGATGATCTGCTTGCCGTCGAACAAGTACTCCGGCCCGATGAAGCCCACCACGGTGTTCACCAGCAGCGGCCTGAACACCCGCGCCACGGCGTAGGCGCGGGCCTCGCAGGTCTGCTGGTCCACGCCGTGGTGGGCGTTGGCCGACAGCGCACTGCCCTGGCCGGTTTCGAAATACATGACGTGGTCGCCCACCGTGCCCCGCCGCAGCGACAGCGCCGCCTCGTGGGCCTGGCGCAGCAGGGCCAGGTCGATGCCGAAGCTGGTGTTGGCGGCCTGGGTGCCGGCGATGCTTTGGAACACCAGGTCCACCGGCGCGCCGGCGTCCACCATCTGCAGCGTGTTGGTCACGTGGGTCAGCACACAGGTCTGCGTGGGGATGGCCAGGCCTTGCACCACCTCGTCCAGCGCCTGCACCAGGCGGGTGAGCGTGGGCACGCTGTCACTGGCGGGGTTCACACCGATCACCGCGTCGCCCGCGCCGTACAACAGCCCGTCCAGCACCGAGGCGGCGATGCCCCGCAGGTCGTCCGTGGGGTGGTTGGGCTGCAGGCGCACGGCCAGGTGGCCGGGCAGGCCCAGCGTGTTGCGAAAGCGCGTGACCACGCGGCATTTGCGCGCCACTTGCACCAAGTCTTGCACCCGCATCAGCTTGCTGACGGCGGCCACCATCTCGGGCGTCAGCCCCGGGGCCAGCGCCGCCAACGCCGCGCCGTCGGCCTGCGGGCCCAACAGCCAGTTGCGGAAGTCGCCCACGGTCAGGTGCGCCACCGGCGCAAAGGCCGCCGCGTCGTGGCTGTCAACGATCAGCCGCGTGACCTCGTCGTCTTCGTAAGGCACCACCGCTTCCTGCAGAAACTGCCGCAGCGGCAGTTCCGCCAAGGCCATGCGCGCGGCCAGGCGTTCCACGGCGCTGTGGGCGGCCAGGCCGGCCAGCACATCGCCCGAGCGCAGCGGTGTGGCCTTGGCCAGCAGGCTGCGCAGGCTGTCGAACTGCCAGGTGTGGGTGCCGATGCGGTGCTGGTAGACCATGGTGCACAGCTTACGAGCAAGTGGCGGGCCCACGATGACAAGACGCCCAGTCCGGTGGCCATCGGCACAGCCGGCGCTGCGGGGCGGCTACAGTCGTGGCCCTTCGGCCTGCCCGCCTGCCGCCAGCGCGGGCGCAGCCACACATCCGCCCACCGCACCGACGCCCCGCCTGCCCATGCCACGTTCCGCTGCCCTGTTCCCCCGGCCCCTGCGGGCCACCCTGCTCGCCGCCCTGTGGGTGCCGCTGGCGGGCTGCGTCAGCGTGGACCTGCCGGGCATCGTCAGCGACACGGCCAAGGTCAGCAAAGAGGCCTACCAGGCCATCGTCACGAAGAAGCCCGCCGCGGCACCGGCGGCCAACGCAGCCTCTGCACCCCCAGCACCCGCCACACCCACAACAGCACCGCCAGCACCGGTGGCCGCGACGGCGCCTACCACCGCCGCACCGGCGGCACCGGCCATGGGGGCCACGGCACCGGCGGTGCAGATCTTCCACACCCACGTGGGTCTGGACACCCAACCCGTGGCCGAGCTGCAGCAACGCTGCGTGCAAGAAGCGCTGGACAAGGCCACGCTGGCCGGCCTGGCCGGCCGCCCGCACCGCGTGGCCGAAACCAGCCTGGTGCCCGTGCCACCCCGCGTGATGGCGCACTGCCGCCTGGTCTTCGAAGCCCGGCTCTGAACGGCCCCACCCGCCCCACCCGATCACGCCCCATCGCGCCCCACACCATGAACGCCCCCACCCCGCCGCTGTCGCGCCGCCGTTTCACCGCGGGCACCGCCGCCACCGTTTTCACCCTGCCCGCCGCCGGCCTGCTGGCCAGCAGCCCGGCCTGGGCCTTGAGTTCACAAGACGCCGCCCGCGGTGTGCTGGCCGCGCTGGAAAAAGGCGTGGGCGCGGCGGTGGACCTGCTGGGCCGGGCCGATGGTTTCCTGGGTGACGCGGCCGTGCGCATCGAACCGCCCAAACCGCTGCAGAAGGCGCTGAAGCTGCTGAGCCGCCTGGGCCAGGGCGAACGCGGCGAACAGCTGGTGCAGGCCCTGAACCGCGCCGCCGAAGCCGCCGTGCCCGAGGCCCGCGACCTGCTGGTGCAGGCCGTGCGCGGCATGAAGCTGCAAGACGCCGTGCAGCTGGTGCGTGGCCCCGACAACGCCGCCACCGCCTTCTTCGAACGCCAGACCCGCACGCCGCTGGCCCAGCGTTTCCTGCCCATCGTCACCCAAGCCACCCAACAGGTGGCGCTGGCCGAGCGCTACAACGCCGTGGCCAGCCGCGCCAGCCACATGGGCTTGGTGAAGGCCGAAGACGCCCAGTTGGAAAGTTATGTCACCCAGAAGGCGCTGGACGGTTTGTTCAAGAAGGTGGCCGACCAGGAACGCCAGATCCGCCAGGACCCGGTGGGCACCGGCAGCGACCTGCTGAAGCTGGTGTTCGGCCGCGGCTGAACCACAAGCACCGCGCACCGAGGCCATGGCTGCGGCAGCAGACACCGGGCAGCAGCCCCCCACGCTGCGCTACCTGCAGGGCTACCCGCCCGCGCTGCTGGAACAGGTGCAGGCCCTGCTGGCCCAGGGCCAGTTGCACGCGACGCTGCAGCGCCGCCACCCCGAACGCCACCAGGTGCGCAACGACCGCGCCCTGGTGGCCTACGTGGGCGAGCTGAAAGCGCGGCACATGAAGAACGCACCGCCGCTGGCCCAGGTGGCCTTCGACAACCACCTGCACGTGGTGCACCACGCGCTGGGCACACACACCGCGGTGTCGCGCGTGCAAGGCGGGCGGCTGAAGGCCAAACGCGAACTGCGTGTGGCCAGCCTGTTCAAGGACGCACCGGCCAACCTGCTGCGCATGATCGTCGTGCACGAACTGGCGCACCTGCGCGAACGCGCGCACGACAAGGCCTTCTACGCGCTGTGCACGCACATGGAGCCCGACTACCACCAGTGGGAGTTCGACACCCGGCTGTGGCTGACGGCGCTGGAGCTGGAAGGGCCGGCGCGGGCGGCTTGAAAGGCTGCGTGTCTTTCACGGCAAGGCCAGCACGACCCACCCACCAAAACGTTCGACCAGCAGCGCCAGCCCGTACAACAGCGCACCGGCGATGGCCGTGCCCGCCAGGAAGCCGGCCCGGTAGGCCAGGTAGCCCAGCCACTCCAGCGCCACCAACAGCGCAAACAGGCCCACGATGCTGCCGATCACCTTCAAACCAAACAGGTGGTAGCCCAGCGAAGCCAGCACCACCACACCCGCGAACAAGGCCAGGTAGGCCAGGCGCCGGGCCGGCGGGCTGGCGATGAAGGGCGCGGTGGCCAGCAGGAAACCCACGCCCAGGGCGACCGTGGCGTAGTGCTCCACGCCAGCGGCGAACCAGACGGCCTGCGATGGCAGGTGGCCGCTCAGCTTCAGGCCCACGTACAGCACCAGCAGCGCCAGGTGGCCCCAGACCGCGGTGGCGATGCCCCGGTCCCGCACCGTCAGCGCCAGCACGCCGCCGCCATAGGCCAAGGCAAAGTTCAGCACCGCCGACAGCGACACCACGGCCAGCACACCGAAGAGCTGGCTTTGGTGCCACAGCGCCAGGGCCCCGAAGTACAGCATGGCGGCGATGGACTTCCAGGTGGCGGCATTCAAGCCCAGCAGGTTCAGCCGGCCCAACCACTGGCGCAGCGCCGGGTAGGCGTCGACGATCCAGCCCAGCACCAGCAGTGTGGCCACGGCCCCGAAGTGCGCCAGGTAGAACCACTCCGTCCACCACAGCCACTGCGGTTTGAAGGTCAGCAGCAACGACGCCGCCAGCAAAACCGCTTGGTAGACCCCAGGGGGCACGGCCCGCACGAAAGCGAGACCACGCGGGCCCAGCAGGTGGGCCAGCGCCACCAGCAGCACGCCCACGGCCACCATCTTCAGCAGCGCCGTCCAGGACAGCAGACCGCCCAGCCAAGGGTGGGGGGCGTCGCCCGCCACCGTCTGCGGCGCGGGGCCTGTGGGCAGAACACCGGAAGCGCCCGACCCCGCCGCGGCCGGCCCCTGCGCCCGCGGGCCCAGGTAGCGCGCTGTCGCCTCGGCGGCCTGGGCGGGGCTGAGCAAGCCATCGGCCTGCATCCGCTGTATCAGTTCCCGCTGGACCTGCTCGGGTGGCGGCACCTGGGCCTGTGCAGGCCAAGCACCCAGCACCCACAGAAGCACCATGCCAAACAGCGCGCAAAGCCAGGGTCGAATCACGAAGAGGTCCTGTAGAGGGGCACGGTCCGCCAGGCTACACGCGGGCCCGCCCCGGGTTCTGTCAGCTGCGCTGGCCGTTGAAAGCACCACCGCCTTGGCCACGGGCCATGCGCCAGGTGCCCAGCACCTGGCCGGTGGTGGGGTCGATGCGGCCGGTGAACAGGGCGCCACCGGCGGTGCCGGCGGCGGCGAGTTGCACACCGCCGGTCGGGTCCACACGGCCAGAGATGCCGAAGGCGCCCACGGCCGCCGACTGGCCCTGGCCCACCACCAGGCCGTTGCCACTGACGGTGACCGTGAAGCTGCCACTGTCCAGGCCCGTGAACTGGCCACTGAACTGGCCCAGCAGGCCCGGCGCCAAGGCCATACCAGCAGGCACCGGCGGTGGCTGCAGCGAGGCGGCGGCCGGGGCCATGCCGCCGCCGGGCATCACCAGGGTGCGTTGCACCCAACCGCTGAAGTTGGCGGCGTCCACCCGGATGAAGCCCTGCTTGAGTTCACCGGTGGCCACCAGCTCTTCACCACGCTGCAAGGTGGCCACCACGGGGCTGTCGCGTGAAGGTTCGGCATAAGCCTTCACGTTGGCGATCTTGGGCACCAGCATCTGGCCCGGCGCCTGCGGTGCTTCGGCCGGCGTGGAGGCGGCCGCGTTGGCGTCGCCGGCCGCGCTGCCGGTGCGCACCAGCTGGGCCTGGTCGCGCACGGCCAGCACGATCTTGTTGTAGTTGTCCAGCAGGCTGGCCGCCACCATCTTGCCCTCGGGCGTGCTGGTGTAGCCACCGCCGCCCCCCGGGATGCCAAAGCCCCAGCCGCCGACACCGAAGTCGGTCTTCGTGGCCTTGCCCTCGGCCGCGGCCACCTGGATGCTGGAGCGCACGTCGGCCAACAACAGGCTGGTCGAGGCTTCCTTGAACTTCAGGCTGCCGGCCAATGCACCCAAGGTGCCGCCCAGGCGGCCCAACAAGGCGCCGCCGACGCCGCCGGTGGTGGATGAGCCGATCTGCACCGCGGGCGTCATCACGAAGTCGGCCGCCTGCATCTGCCCTTTGCCGACGTTGGATTCCTGGCGCAGGTCACCACCCTGGGCCAGCGCGCGCTCTTGCTGCAGGTTCTGCATGGCCACGCCGCGTTCCACCACGTCGAAACAACCCGACTGTTGCACCATGGTGCGCAGCAGGGCCGCCGGCGAACCCAGGCCATAACTCTGCAGGTAGGCCCAGCCGTTCTGCGGTTCGGCCACAGCCAGCACCCCCAGCTTGCGTGTGCAGGTCTCCACCTTGGAGCCGTCGGCCGCCTGCGCCAGCGGCGCCCCCAGCGATGCGCCCAGGGCCACCCACAGGCCCACACACGGGCCCAGCGTTCCACGCTGCACACACCGATCCACCAACTTCATCCATCCCCCTGTCGAATGTCCATCGTCATGACGGCGCGCCAGGCGCCGGCGAACCTGGAATTTTCAGCGGGGCGGATGGGCCTAACGGCAAAAGTCTGCGGCGAATGGTTTGCCAGGCCGCCACATTGGTTACCGGGTGTTGGCGGCCGACCGCATCGCCGATGCTTGGCGCCACGGGCCACGCCAACCCCGGGCGGGTTCGCTGGGGGTTGGCCACACCACACTGTCCGCGCGCACAGTCCGCCGACTGTCCGCGGACACCGCTGAAAGCGACCAACGCCGCGCCAAGTGCTTGATTCATAAGGCCTTGAAGGGTCTTCGGGGGTGGGCATGCCGGTTGCAATACCGGTGGTGTGGACACCGACAACACCCCCCCGCCCATCCGCGACACCGCGGCCCAAGACCGGGTCATCACACCCGCCCCCACCTGGCGGCGCCGCGCGCCGGCCCTGCTGGCCGGCACCTTGGTGCTGGCCGGCCTGGTTTGGGCCGGCGCGCGCCTGGCACCCGGCCTGGGCAGCGCGAAAAGCTTCAGCCAAGCCCGGCTGACGCTGGCCACCGTGGAACGCGGCCCGCTGGTGCGCGATGTGGCCGGCGAGGGCAAGGTGGTGGCCGCCGTCAGCCCCACGCTGCACGCTGCGAACGCCGGCACCGTGACCCTGCTGGTGCAGGCCGGCGACCGCGTGAAACAAGGCCAGCCGCTGCTGCGCATCGCCAGCCCTGAACTGGTGGCCCAACTGGCCCAGGAACGCAGCAACGCCGACGCGCTGCACAGCGAAACCCTGCGCGCCCAGGCCGATGCACGCCAGCAGCGCGCCTTGGCACAGGGCAACCTGGAGACGGCCACCATCGCCCACCAGACGGCGCTGAACGAACTGAAGCGCCAGAGCCAGGCCTTCGAGGCCGGTGCCACCGCCCGGGCGCAGGTGGACCAGGCCCAGGACGCCGTGGCGCGCGCCGGTGTGGCGCTGCAACAGGCGCAGGCGCTGCTGGGCCTGCGCGACGACGCCGCGCGTTTTGAGCTGCAGGCCAAACAACAGGC
The DNA here is from genome assembly GCA_046318395.1 of Rubrivivax sp. Taxonomy (GTDB): domain Bacteria; phylum Pseudomonadota; class Gammaproteobacteria; order Burkholderiales; family Burkholderiaceae_C; genus Rubrivivax. The sequence continues at coordinate 12,877 of JBKCUM010000151.1, read as the reverse complement.
CTGGGAACGCCAGCGCCTGCAGGTGCGCGACCTGGAACGCCAGCAGGCCGAACTGGAAGTGCGCTCGCCGGTGGACGGCCAGGTGGGCCAGCTGTTCGTGGCCGACCGCATGGCGGTGGCCAAAGACGCGCGGCTGGTGTCGGTGATCGACCTCACACAGCTGGAAGTGCAAATGCAGGTGGCCGAAGGTTTTGCACGCGAGCTGCAAACCGGCATGCCGGGTGAGATCAGCGGCAACGGCCAGCGCTGGGCTGCGCGTGTGGCTTCGGTGTCGCCCGAAGTGGTGAACAACGAAGTCTCGGCCCGGCTGCGCTTCGATGGCCCTTTGCCCGAACAGCTGCGCCAAAACCAGCGGCTGTCGGTGCGCGTGCTGCTGGACCGGCGGGACGCCGTGTTGAAGCTCAACCGCGGCAGCTTCGTCGACGAAAACGGCGGTCGTGTGGTCTACGTGCTGAACGGCGACCGCGCAGAGCGCCGCCCCGTGCGCCTGGGTGTGCAAAGCCTGGCCCAGGTGGAAGTGCTGGAAGGCCTGGCCGTGGGCGACCGCGTGGTGGTCTCGGGGGCCGACGCCTTCGGTGCCGCGCCCCAGGTGACGCTGGCGCCCTGAAGCCAGCCGCCCCCACCCCTCAACCCTTGATCGAAAGAACCCCATGCTGAAGATGCACCAGCTCAACAAGGTCTACCGCACCGAGATGGTCGAGACCTACGCGCTGCGCCAGTTCGACCTGGAAGTGAAAGCCGGCGAATTCGTCGCCGTCACCGGGCCCTCGGGCTCGGGCAAGACCACCTTCCTCACCATCGCCGGCTTGCTGGAAGCCTTCAGCAGCGGGCGTTATGAGCTGGACGGTGTGGACGTCAGCGGCATGGGCGACGACGAACGCTCGCGCCTGCGCAACCAGAAGATCGGCTTCATCTTCCAGGCCTTCAACCTCATCCCCGACCTCAACGTCATCGACAACATCGAGGTGCCACTGCGCTACCGCGGCTTGTCGGGCGCCGACCGCCGCCGCCAGGCCGCCGACGCCTTGGCGCGTGTGGGCCTGTCGGCGCGGGCGCGGCACTACCCGAACGAACTCTCGGGCGGCCAGCAGCAGCGCGTGGCCATCGCCCGCGCGCTGGCCAGCCAGCCCAAGCTGCTGCTGGCCGACGAGCCCACCGGCAACCTGGACAGCCAGATGGCGCGCAGCGTGATGGGCCTGCTGGAGGAGCTGCACCGCGAGGGCGCCACCATCGTGATGGTGACGCACGACCCGCAGCTGGCCGCGCGGGCTCAGCGCAACGTGCACGTGATCGACGGCCAGGTGGTCGACATCGCCGCCGACCTGCGCGGGGACCCACCGCTGCTGCGCGGCCTGGGCACGGCCGCGGCATGACCCCGCGCGCAGCAACCCACGCGGCGCCCGCCAGGCCGCGCCTGGCGGCCCAGGTGCTGGTGTGGCTGGGTCTGGGCCTGTGCTTGGCCCAAGGGCCGGCCACCGCACACGCTGCGGCGGTGGACCTGCTCGGCATCTGGCAACAAGCGCGCAGCGCCGACCCGGTGCTGTCCGAGGCCGAGGCGCGGCGCGGGCTGCAGCTGGAACGCAGCGTGCAGGCCCGCGCCCCGCTGCTGCCCCAGCTGCAAGCCACCGCCGACGACACCCGTGGCACGGCCGATGGCCAACGCAGCCAGGCCGTGGGCGCGCAGCTGACGCAGGTGCTCTTCGACCTGGGCCGCCTGCGCAGCTGGGAGGCCGAGCGCACGCTGGCGTCGGCCCAGGCGGCGCGGGTGCGCGCGGCCGAACAAGACCTGGCGGCGCGCGTGGTGCGGGCCTACTTTGGCCTGTTGTCGGCGCAGGCTGCGCTGGCCACCGCCCGCACGAACGAAGCCGCTTACGCCCAGCAGGCCACGTTGTCCCAGGCCCGCTTCGAAGCCGGCCTGGCGGCCCAGGTGGACGTGGAGCAAAGCCGCACCTACCACGCCCTGGCGCAGGGCGGCACGGTGCTGGCACAGCAGGCCGTGGCCAGCGCCGGTGCCGCGCTGGCGGAAGTGACCGGCCAGCCTGCGCCCGCGCTGCGGCCCTTGGCCCGCCTGCTGCCGGCCTTGCCGCCGGAGCCGGCCGACGTGCAGGCCTGGGTCGACCACGCGCTGCAGGCCCACCCGCAGCTGGAAGCGCTGCGCCTGGGGGTGGCCGCGGGCGAACGCCGCATCGCCGCCGCGCGTGCCGCCCACGCCCCCACCGTCAGCGCCAGCCTGGACAGCCAACGTGCCAGCGGCCCGGCCGTGCCCGACGCCACGCGCGGCCGCAGCCAGACGCTGCTGGCCGTGCGCCTGACCGTGCCGCTGTTCGCCGGCGGCGCCACGGCCAGCGGCGTGCGCGCCGCGGCCCATGAACGCGAGGCGCTGGAACAGGCGCTGGAAGCCGAACGCCGCGCCCGCGTGCGCGAGGTGCAGACGCAGCACCAGGCCGTGTGGAGCGGCGTGGTCTGGCTGCAAAGCACGGCCGCCGCGGTGGCCGCCGCGGAAAGCGCTCTGACCGCCACGCGCAGTGGCCTGGCGTTGGGCACGCGCAGCAACACCGACCTGCTGCTGGCCATCCAGACCCAGGCCCAGGCGCAGCGCGCCCACGACGAAGCCCGCCACGCCACCGTGCTGGCGCGCCTGCTGCTGCAGCACGCCGCCGGCACCCTGGGCGAGGCCGAACTCACCGCAGCCAACCGGCTGCTGCAAGGAGAACCCTGAATGTTCATGTACTACCTGGACCTGGCGCACCGCAGCCTGCGCAGCGCACGGGGCCTGAGCCTGCTGATGGTGCTGGCCCTGGGCCTGGGCATCGGTGCCAGCATGACGACGCTGACCGTCTACCGTGTGCTCTCGGGCGACCCGATCCCGCACAAGAGTGCGCGCCTGTTCGACGTGCAACTGGACGCCGGCCCGCAAGGCGAATACACGCCCGGCCAAGAACCCACCTTCCAGCTCACACGCCAAGACGCCGAGGCCTTGCTGCGTGAAGCACGCGCGCCCCGCCAGGTGATGATGAGCGGCAGCATGTTGCCGGTGCAGACGGCCGCGGCCGGCAGCAAGCCGGCCTACGAGATGGCCCGTTTGACCTCCGCCGACTTCTTCGCGATGTTCGAGACGCCTTTTCTGTACGGCGGTGGCTGGAACGCGCAGGCCGACGCCGCGCAGGCGCGGGTGGTGGTGATCAGCCAAGCGCTGAACGAGCGCCTCTTCAACGGCGAGAACAGCGTGGGCCGCGAAGTCCTGGTGCGGCGGGAGACGCTGCGTGTGGTGGGCGTGTTGAACGACTGGCGCCCCGTGCCGCACTTCTTCGACACCACGCTGGGCGCCTACGCACCACCGGCCGACCTGTTCCTGCCTTTCGCCACCGCACAAGGCTTCAAGTTCGGCAACGTCGGCAACATGGGCTGCTGGGGCAGCACGCGTGGCCAAAGGCCCCACGACCTGGGCATGCCCTGCGCCTGGGTGCAGTACTGGGTGGAACTGGCCAGCCCGGCCGATGCGCCGGCCTTCAAAACGTACCTGACGCAGTACAGCGAAGCCCAGCGCCGCGCCGGGCGCTTTGAGCGGCCACCCAACGTGCGCCTGCGCAACGTGGTGGACCACCTGGTGCACCGCGACGTGCTGCCCGGCGACGTGAAGCTGCAGGTCTGGCTGGCCTTTGGTTTTTTGCTGGTGTGCCTGGTCAACACCGTGGGCCTGCTGCTGGCCAAGAGCCTGCGGCGCAGCGCTGAGATCGGCGTGCGGCGCGCCTTGGGGGCCACCCGTGGCGCCATATTCCAGCAGTTCCTGGTGGAAGCCGGCCTGCTGGGGGCCGCGGGTGGCCTGCTGGGCCTGGGCTTGGCCGCGCTGGGGCTGTGGTTGGTGCAACAAAGCCCAGCGCCCTACGCCGCGCTGGCACAGATGGACTGGGCCATGTTCGGCCTGACCCTGCTGCTCTCGCTGGTGGCCAGCCTGCTGGCCGGCCTGCTGCCCGCTTGGCACGCCGCGGGTGTGCCACCGGCCCAACAACTGAAAGCTTCGTGAGGCCCCGCATGGACATCGCCCCCATTCTGTCGACCCTGCGCCGCCACAAGACCGCGGCCGCACTCATCGTGCTGGAAATCGCGCTGACCAGCGCCATCGTCTGCAACGCCCTGCACCTCATCACCACCCGCCTGGCGCAGCTGCAAACGCCCACCGGCCTGGCCGAAAACGAACTGGTCGTGCTGACCGCGCGCGGCACCGGCGGTGGCGGCGACGCCGACGGCATCACCGCCCAAGACCTGCAGGCGCTGCGCGCGCTGCCCGGTGTGAAGGCCGCCACGCTGAGCAACCAGGTGGTGTACGCCAACAGCAGCAACAACACCAACGTGGGCCTGGAGCCCGCGATGCAGCAGACCCGCGTCTTGACCGCGAACTACAACGCCAGCGAGGGCTTCATCCAGACCCTGGGCCTGCAGCTGGTGGAAGGCCGCGACTTCAAACCCGAGGAATACCTGCTGCGCTCGGTGGTCAACCAGCAGGAGAACCCGGTCATCGGGCAGGTGATCATCAACCAAGGCCTGGCACAGAAGTTGTGGCCTGGCCAGCCGGCCGTGGGCAAGACCCTCTACGCCTTTGGCGACAGCCCGATGACGGTGGTGGGTGTGTTGGCGCAGCTGCCCCACCCGCACCCGGTGCGCACCACCGACCGCGGCGACTACGCCATGCTCGTGCCCATCAAGCCGGCCTACTTCGGCGGGCCCTACCTGCTGCGCACCGAACCGGCCCAGCGCGAAGCCGTGCTGAAGGCCGCGACCGCGGCACTGGAACGTGTGGACGGCAGCCGGGTGGTGGGCCAGGCGCGCCTGCTGACAGAAATGCGCAGCGTGTACTACGCGCAAGACCGTGCGATGGTGGGCCTGATGGGCGGTGTGATCGTGGCCTTGATGGTCGTCACAGCCTTCGGCATCGTGGGCCTGGCCAGCTTCTGGGTGCAGCAGCGCACGCGCATGATCGGCACCCGCCGCGCGCTGGGCGCCACCCGGGCGCAGATCCGGCGCTACTTCCAGCTGGAGAACTTCATCCTGGCCAGCCTGGGCATTGTGCTGGGCCTGGCCGGTGCGGTGGCGCTGAACCAGGCGCTGATGTCGCTGTACGCGTTGCCCCGCCTGCCCTGGGCTTACCTGCCAGTGGGGGCGCTGGCGTTGTGGGCGCTGGGCCAGGTGGCCGTGCTGGGCCCGGCGCGGCGCGCCGCGGCCCTGCCGCCGGTGCAGGCGCTGCGCAGCTGATGGCGACCAGGGCTTATGCTCCGCAGCGCATGACCGGCTGCGTACTCATCATCGACGACAACCCCGGCGTCGGCGAGGCGCTGGCGCTGCTGCTCTCGCTGCACGACATCGCCAGCGTGCAGGCGCGTTCACCGGCCGAAGGCCTGGCGGTGCTGGCCCGCGAGCCGGTGGATCTGGTCATCCAGGACATGAACTTCAGCGCCGACACCACGTCGGGCGAAGAAGGCGTGCAGCTCTTCCGCGAGATCCGCGCGCTGGCACCCGACCTGCCCGTCATCCTGCTGACGGCCTGGACGCGTCTGGAAGCCGCCGTGCAACTGGTGAAGGCCGGCGCCGCCGACTACCTGGCCAAACCTTGGGACGACACCAAGCTGCTGGCCACCGTGCAGAACCTGCTGGAGCTGGGCGAGGCCCACCGCGAGGCCGCCCACGCGCGCCGCGAGCGGCTGGAACGCCACGGCCGCCGCGAAGCGCTGGCCGCGCGCTACCGGCTCGAAGGCCTGGTCTATGCGTCCGAGGCCATGGCGCGCACCGTGGCCCTGGCCTGCCAGGTGGCCCAGTCTGAATTGCCGCTGCTGATCACCGGGCCCAACGGCAGTGGCAAAGAACGCATCGCGGCCATCGTGCACGCCAACTCGGCCCGCGCGCGCGGGCCCTTTGTGGCGGTGAACTGCGGGGCCTTGCCGGGCGACCTGATCGAGGCCGAACTGTTCGGCGCCGAGTCGGGCGCCTACACGGGCGCGAACAAGGCGCGGGCCGGGCGTTTCGAAACCGCCGACGGTGGCACCTTGTTCCTCGACGAGATCGGCAACCTGCCGCTGGCCGGGCAGATGAAGCTGCTGCGGGTGCTGGAGACCGGGCAGTTCGAACGCCTGGGCGCCAGCCGCACGCTGCGCAGCAATGTGCGCGTGGTCAGCGCCACCAACGCCGACCTGCCGGCCATGCTGCGCGCCGGCAGCTTCCGCGAAGACCTGTACTACCGGCTGAACGTGGTGGAGGTGAACCTGGCGCCGCTGGCCGAACGCCGCGACGACATCCTGCCTCTGGCCGAACACTTCCTGGCCGGCCGCGCCACGCTGGACCACAGCGCGCGCACCGCGCTGCTGGCCCACGCCTGGCCGGGCAATGTGCGCGAGCTGAAGAACGTGATCGAACGGGCCGCCTGGCTGGCACCCGGGCCGGTGCTCACGGCCGAGCAGCTGGCCTTGCCTGGGCCCAGCCCCAGCGCACGCAACCTGGACGAACCCAGCCGCGACGCCGTGGTGGCCGCGCTGGCCCAGGCGCAGGGCGTGGTCAGCCGTGCCGCCCAGGCCCTGGGCCTGTCCCGCCAGGGCCTGTACCGCCGCATGGAACGTTATGGCCTGGGCGCCGCGGCCGAGCCCCCCACGCCGCTGGCCTGAAACCACCGTGGCGCGGCCTGTGCTTCGCATCCGCCTGGCCCTGGGCCTGGTGCTGGCCGCTGCCGTGGGCGCGGGCCTGCACGCGCTGCTGGGGCCACACGGCAGCTGGGCCGAAGCAGGCTGGCTGCGCTGGCCCGCGGCGCTCTTGGTGCTGGTGGCGGCGGCCGGCTTCTCGGCTTGGCTGCTGGCGCCGCTGCGTGGCCTGCTGCGCACCTTGGAAGGCGCGGTGCTGAGTTTCCGCGACGGCGACTTCAGCGCCAGCGTCTCGCGCGAACGCCACGACGAATTCGGCCAGCTGGCCCAACTGCACGCCGACCTCGGCCTGGCCCTGCGCGAACAGCGCCAACACCTGGCGCAGCGCGAACTGCTGCTGGACACCGTGGTGCAAAACACCCCGGCGGCCCTGGTGCTGACCGACGCGGCCCAACGCATCGTCTACGCCAACATCGCCGCGCGCCAGCTGCTGGGTGGCGGGCGCAGCCTGGAGGGCAGCGACTGGGCGGCCCTGCTGCAGGCCGCTCCGCCCGCACTGGCCCAGGCCGTGGCCGCGGGCGACAGCAGCCTGTTCAGCGTGGAACTCGATGGCCAGGAAGAGACCTTCCACCTGCTGCAGCGGGGCTTCAGGCTGCAGGGCCAGGCGCACCAGCTGCAGCTGTTTCGACGCATGACACGCGAACTGTCGCGCCAGGAAGTGGCGGCCTGGAAGCGGGTGCTGCGCGTCATCAGCCACGAGCTGAACAACTCGCTGGCGCCCATCAGCTCGCTGGCGCACAGCGGCGCAGAGCTGCTGCGCCGCGGCGACACCGAGCGCACCGCCACGGTGCTGGCCACCATCGGCGAACGGGCACGCCACCTGCACGGCTTCATCGAAGGTTATGCACGCTTCGCCAAGCTGCCCACGCCCCGCTTGGCCGAAGTGGCCTGGGCGCCTTTCATCCAGTCCTTGCAAGCACAACAAGCCTTCGTGTTGACCGGCCCACTGCCCGAGGTTCCGGGGGCCTTCGATGCGGCGCAGGTGGAACAGGCCTTGATCAACCTGCTGAAAAACGCCCACGAGGCCGGCGGCCCGCCCGAGGCTGTGACGCTGGGCGTGCAAGCCCTGCCGCACGAATGGCGTTTCGAGGTGGCCGATGGCGGCCCTGGCATGAGCGACACCGTGCTGGCGCAAGCCCTGCTGCCGTTTTATTCCACCAAACGCAGCGGCACCGGCCTGGGCCTGGCCCTGGCACGCGAGATCGCCGAGGCCCACGGCGGGCACATCAGCTTGCGCAACCGGCGCGAGGGCGGGCTGGTGGTGGTGATGGGCCTGGGCCGCCGGCACTGAGCCCTGTGCCGGCGGGCCCACCACGTGGGGCCGGGACGGCAGCGGCGCTCGGCCCGCGTGGCAGCCCCGCGGTGCCGGCCCCGTTCAGCGGCTGCCTTCGGCGCACACCGTTCGGTCGGCCGCCCAGGCGCGCAGCGCGGCGATGGCCTCGGCACGGGTCACCGACAAAGGCCGGGTGCGCGCCATCTCGGCCGCCACCAAGGGGGTGCTGGCCGGCTCGGTGCGCGCGTGCGCCTCGTAGCGTGCCGCCACCACCGCGGCCTCGATCTCGGCGCCGGAAAAGCCTTCGCTGGCCACCACCAGGGTTTGCAGCTGCACGTCGTCGAAGGCGATGCGGTGTTTGGCCAGGTGGATGCGCAGGATGCCGGCCCGCACCACCGGCGTGGGCAGGTCAACGAAAAAGATCTCGTCGAACCGGCCCTTGCGCATCAGCTCGGGCGGCAGGCCCTCGATGTCGTTGGCGGTGGCCACCAAGAACACCGCCGCCTTGCGTTCGGCCATCCAGGTCAGCAGCGTGCCCAGCATGCGTTGGCCGGTGCCGGTATCACCCTCGCCAGAGCCTCCACCGGCCAGGCCTTTTTCGACCTCGTCCATCCACAGCACACAGGGCTGCATCGCGTCGGCCACCTTCAGGGCTTCGCGCAGCTTGCGTTCGCTTTCGCCCTGGAACTTGTCGAACAGCGCACCGAAGTCCATGCGGAACAGCGGCACCTGCCAGGCCGAGGCCACGGCCTTGGCCGCCAGGCTCTTGCCCGCACCTTGCACGCCCAGCAGCAACACCCCGCGTGGCGAGGGCAGGCCCGACGCCTTGCCCTGCAGAAAGGGTTCACGGCGCAGACCCAGCCAGCGCTTGAAAGCCTGCATGCCGGCCACGTGGTGCATGGAAGGCAGGTCTTGCTCGAAGACCAGCAACTCGGCCGCACCCAGGGTCTCGTGTTTGGCGGCCAGCACACGGGCCAGGTCGTGTGTGGTGACCTGGCCGTCGGCCAGCGTCAGCCGCACCAGGTGCCGCACCGAAGCCTCGGGCAGGCCCACCATGTGGCGCAGCAACGAATCCAGCGTCTCTCTGGCACCGCTGACCTCGCCCTCACGCCGGCTGCGGTGGCGCGCCAGTTCGTCCTTGAACAGCGCTTGCACACGGGGCAGCGTCATCGGCTCCAGCTCGAAGCGCGCGCTCCAGGGGGCCAGCTCGTCGGGCAGCGGGATGTCGTGGCCCACCAGCACGATCTGCTGGCCATGCGCTTCGGCCTGCAACGCCAGCTCTTTCAGCGCGCGCGTGATCAGCGGGTTGCTCAGGTAAGGGTGGATGTCCAGCAACAGCACCAGCCAGGCGCCGTCCATGCGCTGCAACTGGGCCAGCGCGGCCGGCAGTTCTTTGGTGTCGTTGCTGTCGGGCGGCGCGGTGTTGCCGAAGTCCGTCAGCCTGAGCTTCAGGCCCTGTTGCACCCGCAGCCCACGCGTGGCCGACCAGGTCCACAGCTCGCGCCCAAGCTGACGCGCCAGCTTGTCGAACAGCGCCTGCACACGCAGTTCATCGTGGGTCTCGATCTGCAGCAGCGCGGCACGGGTGTCGACGACTTCGCGCAGGGCTTCGAGTTGTTCGGGCGTAGGCATGGCGGCGATGTTAAGCCGCGGTGTTCGGACGAGAGAACACAGGGCCGCGGCGGGGACAGACTCGGTGACCGCGGCGCCAGACTCGTTGAGCGCGCAAACTGCTCAAGTGGAACTTGCCAGCCGCGTCCGGAGCCGGCTTTCCTGCCGCTGGCCCAGCACGCGCGAGGCCAGATGTTGGAAGGCGGGCGTCTAACACCAGGCGGCTCAGCGATGCCGGTGCACCGCCAGTGCCAAGTGCTACCGCTGTGACCAATGGTCTGCGCCTGTGGCCTGCAGGCCCAGTTCAGTACAAGGTGCCCAGCCCACCCATGGAAAGCCGGCCCGAGCGCCGACGCGTCGCGACCAACGCCATTTGTTCGTCCTCGGCCAGCGCCGCGAGTTTGCGTGCGTTGAAGTACTTGCTGACCAGCTGTGCATTGGCAAAGGTGTTGGGGCCGTTCCAGCTCCGGGGCTGGATGTGGTCCACCTCTGGCCGGTTGCGGCCACCCATGCGCACCAACGTCGGAAAAGGGTCGTCGCCAGCGCCTTGATCAGAGCGCAAGAAAGCGTCGCCGGTCTCACGCTGGCTGTACAGCGCGTTGGCCATGTGGATGCACAGCTTCTGTCGCTCGCTGTACTTGGTGGCTTCCTGCGGTTCTGGGCAACCGAGCTGGTCCCGGATCTTGTCCATGAAACCATAGGGCTCGGCCTGCGGTTTGGGGTTGGGCAGATGGCGCTGGATGATCTCTTTCAACGCGGTGGAGTCCTCATCTGCAGGGAACGCAAATGGCGTTGGCGTTTCCACCTTCATTTCGATGGTCTCAACGAATGGCTTGACGTCCAGGTCCGACTCAAAGGCGCGCAGCGTGAACTCCCGGGGGATCATCGGCAAGTCTTGTCGGTAGTTGACAGACACCACCATGAGCTTGAGCCGCGCTTCGGCATAGATCTTCTGTTCTATCGCCCGGTAGCTCACCTGGTTGAAGTGGGAAAACATCGGTGCGATGTTGTGGGCAATGTCCGGCCCTCCCAAATCGACCGAGATGAGGTGGCCGTTCTCGAAGCCGATCAACTCCAGGTCTCGCTCACCGGAGGCCGCCATGTAGACACCCGTCGACCCCATCAGGGGGTCGGGCGCGCCCTTTCGGCGCTTGGGCACAGCCGACCGGGTGATCGGTCCCGTGATCTGCCGCACCCGCTCCCGGGTCGAGCCATCGGTGTGTTCGACAGAGTCCTTCAGGATCGTGAACTTACCGTGGATGAAGGTACCCATTCGTTCGCTCCCTTCTGACGTCAGCCCCGGCGGCTGTTTGAACCGCCCTGAATCGCCCCGGCTTGCCCAGAAACGCGCGCGCCTCGGGCCATGGCGCTGCGCGACTTTACTGGTGACCAGCCTGCAGTGGTTGAACGAAGCCCTGTTGGCTGCCCGCCTTCGTCAACAGACAGGCTGGTTGCCCAGGCACGCCGCCACTCTCAAAGACCAGGTCGGGTCGCTGAGAGAGGCGCAGTTCCGGCGACCAACCGCCAAGACCTGTGGGGCAGAATTCGCACGGATCCGAGCGCGTCTTGCCCCGACAACAGACAAAGAGCCCATGGCCATCAAGAAGTCCGACCTTTACTCCAAGCTTTGGGCCTCGTGCGACGAACTGCGCGGTGGGATGGACGCCAGCCAGTACAAAGACTACGTTCTGGTCCTGCTGTTCATCAAGTACATCAGCGACAAGTACGCCGGCCAGCCCTTCGCACCCATTCAGATTCCGGAGGGCGCCAGCTTTGCCGACATGGTGGCGCTCAAGGGCAGAACCGACATTGGCGACAAGATCAACACCAAGATCGTCGCGCCGCTCGAAAAGGCCAACCACATCAGGATCAAGGCCGACTTCAACAGCGACGAGTTGCTCGGCCAGGGCAAGGAAAAGGTCGACAAGCTGACCAACCTGATCGGCATCTTCGAATCCAAGGATCTGGACTTCTCGAAGCACCGCGCCGATGGCGACGACATCCTGGGCGACGCCTACGAATACCTGATGCGCCACTTCGCCACCGAAAGTGGCAAGAGCAAGGGCCAGTTCTACACCCCGGCCGAAGTCAGCCGCGTGATGGCCCAGGTGCTGGGCATCGCCCAAGCCAAGACCAGCCCCGACACCACGGTGTATGACCCGACCTGCGGCTCGGGCTCGCTGCTGCTGAAGGTGGCTGAAGCCGCACCCACGCCCGTCAGCGTCTACGGCCAGGAAAAGGAAGAAGTCACCAGCGGCCTGGCCCGCATGAACATGATCCTGCACCACAACCCCGGTGCCGTGATCGAGCAAGGCAACACGCTGGCCGACCCGAAGTTCTTGGAAGGCGACCAGCTCAAGACCTTCGACTACGTGGTGGCCAACCCGCCGTTTTCCGACAAGCGCTGGAGCAACGGCCTGGTGGGCGACGCCTACGGCCGCTTCGACGGTTTCGGCACGCCGCCCGACAAACAGGGCGACTACGCCTACCTGCTGCACATCATCCGCTCGCTCAAGAGCACCGGCCGGGCCGCCTGCATCCTGCCGCACGGCGTGCTGTTCCGCGGCAATGCCGAGGCCGAGATCCGCAAGAGCCTGGTGCGGCGTGGCCTCGTCCAGGCCATCATCGGCCTGCCGGCCAACCTGTTCTACGGCACCGGCATCCCGGCCTGCATCCTGGTCATCGACAAGGCCGGTGCGGCTGCCCGCAAGGGCATCTTCATGATCGATGCCGCCCAGGGCTACATGAAGGACGGGCCCAAGAACCGGCTGCGCGAGCGCGACATCCACCGCATCGTCGATGCCTTCACCACGCTGGACGGCAGCAACCCGCGCTACGCCCGCATGGTGGGGCTGGGCGAGATCGAGCAGAACGACTTCAACCTCAACCTGCCGCGCTACATCGACAGCAGCACGCCGGAAGACCAGCAGGACATCGATGCCCACCTGAACGGCGGCATCCCCGAGGCCGACGTGCAGGCGCTCAGCCGCTACTGGGCGGTGTGCCCGCAGCTGCGCGCCGCCCTGTTCAAGCCCCGGCGGCCGGGTTACCTGGACCTGGCCGTCCCGCCCGCTGCCATCAAGCCCACCATCCACCAGCACCCAGAGTTCCAGGCCTTCACTGTGGCCATGAACGCGCATTTCGACCAGTGGCGCGCGTCAGCCGTGGAGCGCCTGAAGTCGCTGGACAAGGGCAGCTTCCACCCGAAAGACCTGATCAAAGGCGCTGAAGGTCTGCTGCAGCACTACGAGCACCAGCCCACCGCTGAAAAGTTGATCGACCCCTACGCCGTCTACCAACACCTGATGGA
>JBKCUM010000150.1:0-19695 GCA_046318395.1 Rubrivivax sp. | reverse complement strand
GTGGTGGCCCGCGGTGTTTCAGCGGAACACGCCTTCGCGCATCCACTTCGTGGCCACCCACTTTTCACCGGCCAGCACCGGGGCGCCGCCATGCAGCGTGCGCGTGCTGGGGTGCGGGCGGTCGTAGCTGAAGAACACGGCGTTGCCCTTCACGGGCGAGACCTCCAGCTGCGAATCGGGGAAGGTGGTGGCCCCGCCGCCTTCGGGCGTGTTCAGGTACATCACCACCGTGCCCACGCGCTGACCACCGCGTTGCAAGATGGTGCCGCTGCCCGGGTGGGCGGGGTCGAAGTAGTCGTGGTGCGGGCGGTATTCCGCGCCCGGGCGGTAACGCAGGATCTGCAGGCCTTCGCCGTGCGTCAGCGGCCAGTTCAGCAGCGTGGCCAGGCGTTGTTCGATGCGGTCGATCAGCGGCGTTTCACCGCGTTCGAAGAACATGCCGTCGCTGGTGCGCGAGGCGTTGACCTCGCTGCCACCGGTGGCGTTGTCCACGGTCTCCGAACGTGCCAGGCGGGGTTGGGACAAGGCCACCAGCGCGTCGCACTCTTCATCGCTCAGCAGCCCGCCAAACACCACCACGCGCGGATTGCGCAGTTGCATCAGCACCTGCACGCGCCGGCCCTGCACCTCCACCACGGCGGGCTGGCCCTGCAGCCCAGGCTCGGGCACGGGCACGCCGCTGGGGATGTTGCGGCGCGCCGCGGCCACGGCGTCCAGGCGTTCGCGCAGCGTGGTTTCCAGGGCGGACATGGCCACTTCTTCGTCCCAACCGCTGCTGACCATGGCGGCCACCACGTCTTCGGGGCGGCAGCCGGCCTCGGCCTGGGCGATGATCCAGCGGCGCAGTTCGTCGGTGACGGTCTGTGTGGCGGTGCTCATGGCGCGATTTTCACGCAATCGACGCCGGGTTCCAGCGGGCACGCCCCCCAAACTCGCAGGCCCACACGGCCTGCGGTCGACCGGGTGCCCCGGCGCCGCCAGACGCCAGCGGCCCGGCCGGCCCCAAAGCGCGTGGTGACACCCCCTCAGTTTGGCCCAGCCACGAGAATGCGCGGCCATGGACTCACTTTCGCAAATCGCCCTGGGCGCCGCCGTCGGCGTGGCCGTGATGGGCCGCCGCACCGCCGTGTGGAAGGCCGCCACCTGGGGCGCCGTGGCCGGCACCCTGCCCGACCTGGACGTGCTGATCGACCACGGCGACCCCATCCTGAACATGGTGCTGCACCGTGCCGAGACACACGCCCCGCTGTGGTTGACGCTGTTCGCGCTGCCCTTCGGCGCGTTGGTGGCCTGGTGCAGCGGGCAGCGCACGCTGTGGCGCCGCTGGGTGCTGGCCATGTGGGCCGCGCTGGTGACCCACCCGCTGCTGGACGGCATGACGGTCTACGGCACCCAGCTGGGCCTGCCCTTCACCGACCACCCCTACGGCGTGGGCAGCGTGTTCATCATCGACCCGTTGTACACGCTGCCGCTGCTGCTGGGCACGGGCTGGGCCCTGGCCCAACGCGGCGGTGGCCGCGGGCTGGCGATGAACACCGCCGGCCTGGTGCTGAGCACGGCCTACCTGGGCTGGGGCGTGGCGGCGCAACAGCACGTCACCAGCGTGGCACGGGCCGCGCTGGCGGCCCAGGGCATCGTGACCGAGCGCGTGCTGGTGACGCCCGCGCCGCTGAACACCCTGCTTTGGCGCGTGGTGGCCGTGCAGGGCGACAGCTACCACGAAGGTTTCCGCTCGGTGCTGGACCGCGGACCGGCCATGGTGTTCGACCGTTTCGACCGCGGCACCCACCTGTGGCCGGCGGTGCAGGGCCTGGACGGCGCGCAGCGCATCGCCGCCTTCAGCCACGGCTTCTGGGCACTGGACGCGCGCGAAGGCCGCCTGCACATCACCGACCTGCGCATGGGCCAGGAACCGGCCTATGTGTTCCGCTTCGCGCTGGCCCAGCGCCAGGGCGAAACCTGGGCGCCGCTGCCCGCGCCTGAACAGGTGGGCATGCGCCCCGATGTGGGCCGCGCCTGGGCCTGGCTGTGGCGCCGGGCCCTGGGCCAGGCGGTGCCCCCGCCGCGTTGACGCGGCCAGCGCGGCTGCCCCGGCCGTTCTTCAGCTGCCGGGCTGCCGGCGGCGGAAGACCAGCTGGTCGGCGCTGCTGGCCGCTTCGTCCAGCGCATAACCGTCGCTGTTGAAAGCGCGCAGCGCCTGCGGGCTGCGGACGCGGTGTTCGATGGCGTAACGCGCCATCAGGCCGCGGGCGCGCTTGGCGAAGAAGCTGATGACCTTGTAGCGGTCGCCCTTCCAGTCCTCGAACACACACGACACCACGCGGGCGCGCAGCGCCGGCCGCAGCGCCACGCGGGCGTATTCCTGCGAGGCCAGGTTCACCACCACCGGGGCCTTCTCGTCGGCCTGCAGGCTGTTCAGGTGTTCGGCCACGGTGTCGCCCCACCAGGCGTACAGGTGCGGGCCTTGGGCGTTGGCCAAGGCCGTGCCCATTTCCAGCCGGTAAGGCTGCAGGCGATCCAGCGGGCGCAACGCGCCGTACAGGCCCGACAACAGCACCAGGTGCTGCTGTGCCCAGGCCAGGTCGGCCGTGCCCAGGCTGCCGGCCTGCAGACCGTCGTACACGTCGCCGTTAAAGGCCAGCACGGCGGGCTTGCTGTTGTGCGGCGTGGCCACCGGCTGCCAGGCGGCATAACGCGCCACGTTCAGGGCGGCCAGGGGCTCCGACAGGTCCATCAGCGCCGCCACCTCGGCGGCCGAACGCTGGCGCAGCAGCTCAATCAACGCCGCGGCCTGCGGCACGAACAAGGGGTCGGTGGCACGGCGCTCGACAGCGGCGGGCACGGGGGTGTCGTAGTCCAGCGACTTGGCCGGAGACAGCAGCAGCAACATGGGGCGGGTTCGGTGGGTCGTTCGGGGTGGCAGGCGCCGCTTGGCGCTTCAGTCGTTCAGCGCGTCCAGGCCGCGCGGGCCTTCGCCTTGCACCGCGCCCAGCGCCGCCTGCCAGCTGCGCTGCGGGATGTGGTGCGTCAGCCGGTGCAGCAGGCGGTCGACCAAGGCCGGGTGCATTTCGTGGCCCAGGCCCTGGGCGATGTCCAACGTGGCGTCGCCCTGCAGCAGCCCCAGGTGTTCCAACGCGCTGCGGGCGTGCTGCACCGGGATGACGGGGTCTTCACTGCCGTGGAACCAGTGCAGCGTGGTCAAGCGCGGCGCCTGCGCGGGCAGTTGCGCCAGGCGGCCACTGAAGGCCGCGACGCGGCCCACCAGGCCATCCTCGGCCACCACGGCTTCCAGGGCCAGGATGGCGCCTTGCGAGAAGCCCGCCAGCGCCGTGGCCTGCGCGCCCAGACCCAGCCGGGCCTGCGTGGCCTTCAGCCAAGGCACAAAAACCTGCAGGGCCTGGGCCACACGGGCCGGGCGGTTGTCTTCGGTGATGCCTTGCACCGAAAACCATTGGTGGCTGTTGCCGGCCGCAACGCCACCGTCGAAGGCCTCTGGCGCGTCGGGCGCCAGGATGGCGGCCTGTGGAAACTGCCGCCGCAGCGCCTGCGCCAGCGCGGCCAGGCCTGCACCCTGCCCGCCCACACCATGCAGCAGCACAAACAGCTGTTGCGGCGCGCCCTGGACGGGCAGCGATTCGATGGCCAGGCGCAACTGAGGCGCGGCGCCGGCAGGGGTGGGGCTGGGCAGTTCGGACATGCCGACATTGTCGCCGCGCCACCGCAGGCCACGCCGGTGGCGGGGCTTGTGCGGTGGGTGGGCACAGCCCCGCCGGGGCCGGCCGACCGGCCGCGGCGGCTTCAGCGCGCCAGCGTGCGCTTCAGGAAGGCCAGCGTGCCGTCGAAGGCCTCGGCCTGCGCACGGGCGTCGGCTGCAGGCTGGCCACCCATCTTCATGGGCCCGGCGTTGTACTGGGTGGTGGGCGACCAGCCCGTGCCCGACAGCGCATGGCCGGCTTCGCGGTAGACCAAGGCCACGGTCTCGCGGCCAGCGGCGGCGCGCGTCTTGGCGATGGCCTCGGCCATGGTGCCGCTGGCCCAGACCTGGTCGTCGTGCCCGCCCACCACCATCACCGGCGCGGCGATCTGCTCCACCGGGATGCGTGCCGCAGTCACGCGGTCGGCGTGGGCGGCACGGCCGGCTTCGTGCGGGCGGCGCAGCAGCACCGGGGCGCCGCTCTGGAAGCCGGCGAACTCTTCCGCAAAACCCTTGTACGGCACGAAGGGCAGCGCCTGGCCTTTCCACGAGAAGCTGCTCCGCGTGCCCATGGCCACACCCGGGCCCCAGCCTTCCCACACCACGTCGGTGGGCACCACGGCCACCACGCTCTTCAGCCAAGGCAGGCGGGTGCCGGCGATCAGCGCGAACTCGGCGCCCTTGCTGACGCCGTACACGCCCAGGCGCTCGGCGTCCAATTCCGGCTGCTGCTGCAGCCACGCACGGGCCTGCTCCAGGCGGTCCACCGGGATGTCGGCGAAGGCGCCAGGCAGGCTGGGCAGTTCCGGCGGCGTGGGGCCGGTGGCGCTCCAGCCACCGGGCGAGTAGTACGGCAGGCCCAGCACGGCGAACCCGTGGCTGGCCAGCATGGCGGCCGAACGCAGCACGGTGGCGCTGCCACCTTCTGACCCCCCCAGGGCGATGACCACCGGCAGCTTGGCGCCAGCGACCGCCCCCGGCGGCAAGGCCAGCTTGGCGCCCGGGAAGCCGGCGGCATCGCGCCACTGCAGGCCAGGCAAGCGGTCCATCACACGCAGGGTCTGGCTGACCAAGGCCTTGTCGCCCTGGCTGGCCACCAACTGCACCTCGCCTTCGGCCAAGGCCGGGGCCGGTGCGGCCGCGGGCGGGACGGGCTGCATGCTCCAGAACAGGCCCCGCAGGTCGGCACCGCTGTAGCTGCCCCCGGCCAGCGGGGCCTGGGTGGCCAGGTCCAGGGCGCCGTCGGCACCCACGGCAAAACGGGCCTGGGCGCGGTAGGGGCGCAAAGCACCGCTCCATTCGCGCGCCAGCCGGGTGGCTGTCAACGTCACCTCACTGTTGGCGGGCAGGCCGCTCAGACGCAGCTGCACCGGGGCACCCGCCAGCAGCTGGGCGCTGGCCGGTTGCACGTCGAACCGCTGGGCCTGCGCGGGGGCAGCCGCCAACAGCGCGGCCCCCGCCAGCAACGCCAGCGACAGCGTGGTGCCGGTCAGCACGGTGTTGAACCGGCCGGCCGGCTGCGGGTTCGCAGAAACAGTGGTGCGGCGTGATGCGGCGGTGGTGGGCATGTGAGGCTCCTGGCTGTGCGCCGAAACAGGCGCGGTGGGTCGATGGGCCGAACACTAACGGCGGTGTGGTGTGGCGCGGCACCAGCCCGCGACGAACGGCAAGCGCAGCCGACGGGTGGCGAGCCTGCGGCGTGGGCAGCCGGTGTTTCGGCACCAGGTCGGGGCGGCACGGCCGGTGCGTGTGGCAGGGATGGGCCCTGGCGTTGTCGACGTTGGCGACCTTGGCTGCGATGCCAGTGTTGCCAGCGATGCGAGCGATGGCGGCGTGGCGGCGTGGCGGCGTGGCGGCGTGGCGGCCATGGTGACCTTGGCAGCGCGGCAGTGACGGTGCTCCGGTGCACACCGGCGACGGCCTCCACGGATGGGCCGCCGGCCACTGCCAGCCAGCCTGCAGCCGTCGGCCACCCGCCTGGCTGGCATCGGCCCTCGACCCTGGGCTTTGGGCCATGGGCCATGGGCCAGCAGCGATCGGTCGTCTGCAGTCCAGCAGCCCACGGCGGCACCCCTGCGGCGTGCGCCACACCAGCCGGCGGGGCTTCAGTGGAAGTCGCGGCTGCGCGTGGCCAGGCCGTGCAGCAAGGCGCTGTGGTCCACCAAGCGGCGGGCCACCAGGTGGCGCACCTCGCCTTCGGCCTGCCAAACGCCATACACCGTGAGCAACCGGCTGGCCAGCAGCGCCTGGCGCTGGGCCGTGGCCACCGCCGGCCAGACGATGACGTTGACACTGCCGCTCTCGTCTTCCAAGGTCACGAAGACCACGCCCTTGGCCGTCTCCGGCCGCTGGCGGTGCGTGACGATGCCGCTGGCCCGCGCCAGCCGCCCAGCCGGGTAGTGGCGCAGCACGGCCGCCGGCTGCACCTTGAAGGCCGCCAGCTGCGGGCGCAGCAGGCCCACCGGGTGCTGCACCAGGCTCAACCCCGTGGCCTGGTAGTCGGCCAGCACCGTGGCCGCGGTGTCGGGCACAGGCAGGCACAGGTCGTCTGACGGGTCGAGTGAGGGGGGGTCGTTGGCGAAGGTGTCCGGGTTGGTATCCGGGCTGGTGTTCGGGTGGCTGTTCGGATGGTGCTGCGGACCAACGTTCAGGTGGTCGCGCGCGTTGGGCGCAGCCAGGCCCAGGCCCGAGGCCCCTCCCCCGTCGCCAGAGGCTCCGCCCTCTTCACCAGCGCCCACCGCCACAGGCTGGGCACGCGGTGGAGCGGCCACCGCGCGGCCGGGCCCGCGGGTGGTGGCCATTTCCTCGGTGCGCGTCAGCCGCAGCAGCGCGGTGGCCCGGGTGTCCACCCCGGCCACGGCCCAGGCGGCGCGGTGGCGGTGGCCGCTCAGGGCCTGCAGCGCGTTGGCCGCGGCCAGCAGGTTCAGTTCGTGCGCGTCCAGCTGCGCGCGCCGGGCCAGGTCTTCCGGGCTGCTGAAGGGCTCCAGCGCCCGCGCCGCCACCAGGCGCTGCGCCGCGGCCTGCGGAAAGCCGCTGATGCGGCTGAAACCCAGGCGCACAGGCTGCAGGCCCCGCGGCCGGCGGCCGTCGGCGCTGCTGGGCGTGGCCGCGCCGCGCGGGCCGCAGAAGGCGGCCTCGAACGCGACCTGCTCGGGGTCGGTGGCCACGGCCTCCAGCGTGCTGTCCCACTGGCTGTGCAGCAGGCACACCGGGCGCACCTCGACACCGTGCTCGCGCGCGTCGCGCACCAGCTGGGCCGGGGCGTAAAAGCCCATGGGCTGGCTGTTCAACAAGGCCACCAGGAAGACGTCGGGGTGGTGGCACTTCAGCCAGGCGCTGGCGTAGACCAGCAGCGCAAAACTGGCGGCGTGGCTCTCCGGGAAACCGTATTCGCCGAAACCTTCGATCTGCTTGAAGATGGCCTCGGCGTAGTCCAGCGCGTAACCGTTGGCCACCATGCGGCCCACCAGCTTTTCGTGGAAAGGGCCCAGGCCGCCCTTGCGTTTCCAGGCCGCCATGGCGCGGCGCAGCGCGTCGGCCTCGCCGGGTGTGAAGTCGGCGGCGTAGATGGCCAGCTGCATCACCTGTTCCTGGAAGATGGGCACGCCCAGCGTGCGCTCCAGCGCCTTCTTCACGCCGGCACTGGGGTAGGTGACGGGCTCTTCGCCGTTGCGCCGCCGCAGGTAGGGGTGGACCATGCCGCCTTGGATGGGCCCGGGGCGCACGATGGCCACTTCCACCACCAGGTCGTAAAAAGTCTCGGGCTTCAAGCGCGGCAGCATGCTCATCTGCGCCCGGCTCTCCACCTGGAAGGTGCCCACGCTGTCGCCACGGCACAGCATGCGGTAGGTGGCCCGGTCTTCCTTGGGCAGCTGGTGCAAGGCCAGTGGCCGGCCCAGCTTGCCACCCACCAGGGCCAGGGCGCGGCGGATGGCGCTGAGCATGCCCAGGGCCAGGATGTCCACCTTGATGAGCTTGAGCGCATCGAGGTCGTCCTTGTCCCACTGGATGACGCTGCGCCCGGGCATGGCCGCGTTCTCCACCGGCACCAGGGTGGACAGGTCGTCGCGTGCGATGACAAAACCGCCCGGGTGCTGGCTCAGGTGGCGCGGGAAGCCGATCAGTTGGGCCGTCAGCATCATCCACAGGCGCACCAGCGGGGCCTCGGGGTCGAAGCCGTTTTCGCGCAGGCGTTCTGGTGCGATGCCCCGCCGCGGGCCGGGCGCCGCGGCAGGCGGCTCGGTGGCGGTGGGCGTGGTGCCGGCTGCGACCGGGGCCACCGTGGCGGCGGGCGAAGGGTCCCACCAGGCCTGGCCCTTGGCCACGGCGTCGATGCGGTCGAGGTCGAAACCCAGCGCCCGGCCCATGTCGCGCAGCGCAGAACGTGGGCGGTAGCTGATGACCACGCCGGTCAGCGCGGCGCGCTGGCGACCGTACTTGCGGTAGATGTACTGGATGACTTCTTCGCGGCGCTGGTGCTCGAAGTCGATGTCGATGTCGGGCGGTTCGTTGCGTTCGGCGCTGATGAACCGTTCGAACAGCAGCATGGTGTGCACCTGCGGGTCCACGGCCGTGACCTCCAGGCAGTAGCACACGGCGGAGTTGGCCGCGCTGCCGCGCCCCTGGCACAGGATGCCCTGGCCCCGTGCCCAGTGCACGATGTCGGCCACCGTCAGAAAGTAGGCCTCGTACTGCAGCTGCGCGATCAGCGTCAGCTCGTGCTCCAGCATGGCGCGCACGGCGGTGGGCACGCCTTGCGGGTAGCGGCGCAGCGCACCTTGTTCGGTCAGCACGCGCAGCCAACTGGTGGGCGTGTGGCCGGCGGGCACGATCTCCCGCGGGTACTCGTACCGCAGTTCGTCCAGCGAAAACGTGCAGCGCGCGGCCAGCGCCACGCTGTTGGCCAACCACTCTTCCGGGAAACGCTGGGCCAGGCGTTCGCGCGAACGCAGGTGGCTCTCGGCGTTGGCCGACAGCGCCAGGCCGGCTTCGGCCACGGTGCATTTCAGCCGCGTGGCGGTGAGTGCATCGAGCAGCGGCTTGCGGGAACGCTTGTGCATGCGCACGTCGCCCACGGCCACGATGGGCAGGCCCGTGGCGGCCGCCACCTGGCGGGCCAGCGCGCTGAACAGCGTGTCGTGGGTCTGCAGCAGCTGCGGCAAGGCCAGCGCCGCGCGGTCGCCAAACCAGCGCTGCAGCCAGCGCGCCTGGGCCAGCAGCAACGCCAGCGGATCGGGCGCGCCCAGCACCCCGCCCACGTGCAGCAGGGCCAGGCAACCGGGCAGACCGGCCAGCATGGGGCGGTCGGGCACCTGGCCTTCGAGGTCGCTGGTCCAGGCGCTGTAGCGGCCCTTGGCCGCACGGCCCCGCGCCACCGTGACCCACTGCGACAGGTTGCCGTAACCGCGGCGCGACGTGGCCAGCAGCACCAGGCGCGGCCCGGCCTGCCAGCCCGCACCGGTGGGCTCGGCAGGGCCTACGCCACCGCTGAACAGCGCCTCATCTTCGTCGTCAGCATCGGGTGACCAGGTCTGGTCGGTCGCGGCGGCTGGCCCCGGGCGGTGCGCCACGGCAGGCGCCGCGGACGCCGCCGACGGTGCCGCGTCAGGCACAGCCGCCGAACCCGGCGGTGCCTGCAGCTGCATGTCGCAGCCCACGATGAGCGGCAGCCCCAGGGCCTTGGCCGCCAGGTGGGCGCGCACCACCCCGGCCAGCGAACACTCGTCGGTCAAGGCCAAGGCGCTGTAGCCCAGGGTCTGAGCCTGCTGCAGCAGTTCCTCGGGCTGCGAGGCGCCGCTCAGGAAGCTGAAGTTGCTGTGGCACAGCAGTTCGGCGTAGGCCGGCGCGCAGCCCGGCGCCACGGCGTTCAGAGGCCGGGCGGTGGCGGCAGGGCTGGCAGGGCGTAACACGGCACAGGCTCGCGGGCGCGGTGGCCACGGGGTGGCCGGGGAGATGGGGTTTCCTGCACGGGGCCTGGGCGCTGCGCAGGGGCGACCGGCGGGGCCGCGGGGTGGCCCCGCTGGGCGGGCGGCCCGTCCACTGGCCCACCAACGTGCACGCCATGGGGCCCACCAACACGCCCACCACCGCGCCCACCATCGGGAACACCAACAGACCCCACAACGCGCCCACCAACGGGACCATCACCCACCCCACCCACCCGCCCCCCGCCCTGCCCACGGGGCGGCCCGCCCGCGGGTCGCGGCCCGGGGCGAACCTGTTCAGGCCGCAGGTGGCCCTGCTGCACGGTGCCGTGCTGCCCGCCGCGGCCAGGCGGCTGCGCGGGATGGCCGGGTTGCGGCGGGCCCAGGTGCATGGGCGGCGCACCGAAACCAGGGTGGAAAGCACCACCGACCGGGCCGAAAGCACCGCCCAAGCCACCCCCCGGCCCACCGGCACCGCCCAAGCCCGTGGCGGCCAGGTTGTCCAGCGGGCTGCGCACCGCGCCGCCGCCCAGGCGCAGCACATGGGTGTAGACCATGGTGGTGCTGACGTCGGCGTGGCCCAGCAGTTCTTGCACGGTGCGGATGTCGTAACCCGACAGCAGCAGGTGCGTGGCGAAAGAGTGGCGCAGCGTGTGTGGCGTGGCGGGTTTGTGGATGCCCGCGGTGGCCACGGCCTGGCGGAAGGCACGCTGGAAGGTGGTTTCCAGCGCGTGGTGGCGGCGCACGATGCCGCTGCGCGGGTCGCGCGACAGCTGCCCCTGCGGGAACACCCAGAACCAGGCCCAGGATTGCGCTGCGCGCGGGAACTTGCGGTCCAGCGCACCGGGCACCTGCACCCCGGGCACCTGGGCTTCGCGGTCTTGTTGCCACAGGCCATGCACGCTGGCCAGGTGGCGCTGCAGCGGCACCACCAGCGCGGCCGGCAGCATCACCACGCGGTCCTTCTGGCCCTTGCCCTCGCGCACCACGATGGCCCGGCGGTCGAAGTCGATGTCTTTCACACGCAGGCGCAGGCCTTCCAGCAGCCGCAGGCCGGTGCCGTACAGCAGTTCACCCAGCAGGCGCTGCGGGCCTTCTTCACCCAGGCCCGTCAGCAGGCGCGCCACCTCGTCGTGCGACAGCACCACGGGCAGGCGCCGCTGTTCGCGCGGGCGGCCCACGTCGCTCATCCACGGCAGGTTCAGGCCCAGCACCTTCTGGTACAGGAACAGCAGGGCCGACAGGGCCTGGTTGTGGGTGGACGGCGAGACCTGGCGGTCGTCGGCCAGCCAGGTGAGGAAGGCCTCGACCTCGCCGCGCGACATCTCGGCCGGGTGGCGCAGCCGGTGGTAATGCACGTAAGCGCGCACCCAGTAGACGTAGGCCTGCTCGGTGCGCAGGCTGTAGTGCAGGTAACGCGCCTGGGCCCGCACGGCGTCCAGCAGCCGAGGCGCACGGGCCGGGTCGGGTGGTGGATGGGGGTGGGACATGGGGCTTCGGCGAATACTGTATTTTCGTACAGTATCTGACGAAGCAGGAGGCCGTGCAAGCGCCTCGGCGGGGGATCAGGGGGGATGCCGCGGGGCTCGGGCGCCTGGGCCTGGGCGTGGGGAACTTCTCAGCCCGACGGCGTGGAATCGCCGTGGAGCCTTCGCCAGCCGTACGGGGCCTTCCGGCCCCGTACGTGCGGGCTCGCCCAGCCCCACGGCGTGGAATCGCCGTGGGGCCTTCGCCAGCCGCACGGGGCCTTCCGGCCCCGTACGCGCGGGCTCAGCCATGCCACACGGGGAGGCGGCGGCCGTCTTGGCCGCGCAGGCCGGCCAGCAGGGTGACGATGCGGGCCTGCGTTTTCACCGGCAGGGGCGCGAAGCCGGAATCGGCCACGGCCTTGTCGCCCAGCAGGAAAGACCGGTAGAAGAAGTTCAGCGCGCGGCCCGCGCGTTCGCTGTCGGCCGGCGCCTTGGGCACCACGATGTAGGTGGCGGTGACGATGGGCCAAACCGCGGCGTCGTCCAGGTTCAGCAGGCTGGGCATGGTCAGCTCGTCCTTGAACAGGCCAGCGCTGCGCACCGCGGCTGAAAAGCTCTCGCGCGTGGGCTTCATCCACACGCCGGCCAGGTTGCGCAGGCTCACCGGGTTCAGGCCCTCTTTCAGCACGTGGTCTGAGGACAGGTAGGCGATGGCCCCGGCGTTGGCCTTCACGGCGCGGGCCACACCACCGTTGCCCTCGGCCTTCAGCGGTGCGCCGGGCCAGCCCGCCTTGCCGCCCTGGCGTTCGATGGCCGCGGCCGTCTCGGGCGCGGCCAGGTGCAGGTAATGCACAAACACTTCGGTGGTGCCAGAGCCGTCGGCCCGCACCACGCGCGAGATGCCCAGGTCGGGCAGGCTCAGGCCCGGGTTCAGCGCGGCGATGGCCGGGTGGTTCCAGCGCGTGATGCGCTGCGCGAACACCTGGGCCAGCAGTTCAGGGGTCAGCCGCAGCGCGCCGCTGGGCACACCGGGCAGGTTGACCACCGGCACCACGCCCCCCACCAAGGTGGGGAACTGCACCAGCTGACGTTCGGCCAGCACGGCGGCTTTCAAGGGCACGTCGGTGGCACCAAAGTCCACCTGACCGGCCACCACGGCCTTCACACCGGCCGAAGAACCGGCCGGCTTGTAGACCACACCCATGCCGGTGAGCTGGCGCTGTTGGTCGGCCCAGTGCTGGTAGACCAAGGCGGGGAAGGTGGCGCCGGTGCCCACGACCTCGCCGCTGGCGGGCGGGACGGTCTGGGCCACGGCGGGGCGGACAGCCAGCCACCACGAAGGGGCGGCCAACACACAGGCCCGGCGCAGCGGGCTGGGCGCAGGGGATTCATTCAAGCAGAGGAAGCGGCGCATGGCGCGCGATGCTAAGCACGCTGCAAGACACGACGTTGACATGCCCAGGCGGCACGCCCCCTCCCCTGGGGGGAAGGCCCGCCGCCGACGGCCAGCTTCAGCCCCGCCGCCGCGCCAGCACCGCCGTGGCCAGGGCCAGCAAGGCCACCCACCAAGCGCTGGCGCCACCACCGCCGCTGTCTTCGGCCGGCGGTGTGGGCGTGGGCGTGGGCGTGGGGGTCGGCGTGGGGTCCGCCGGCAGCGGCTTGCCCAGGGCGGTGGCGCAGTTGCGCAAGCGCGTGTCGTCCAGGGTGACGGCGCTGCGCACCGGCGCCACCCAGGTGGTGGGCGCCGCGGCAAAGGCCAGGGCCTGGGGCGCGTCCAGCAGGCCGGCGCCGCAGGTGCTGGTGGTGCAGGCGCAGCGGCCGCGGTTGTCGGCCTGTGTGCAAGCGCCCAGCACGGGCACGGCCACGTGCGGGCGGGCGCTGCGCTTCAGGCCGTCTTCCAACTGGGCCAGCGTCAGCGCCGGGTTCACGGCCAGCATCAGCGTGGCCACCGCGGCCACGGCCGGTGCCGCAAAGCTGGTGCCGCTGGCGGCCACATAGCCGGCGCTGCCCGGCGCCACGTCGCCCAGGTTGCCGGTGGAGACGATGCCGGTGTCGGCGACGAAGGCGTCGCAGGTGTTGCCGTAGTTGCCGTCGCCCCCCGGGGTGGCCAGCGCCACTTCCGGGCCCAGGTTGGCGTAGTTGGCCTTGTAGCCCTCGCGGTTGGTGGCCGTCACGGCCAGTGCACCCGGGCAGCTGGCGGGGCGGCCCACGGCGCTGCGTGCGTTGCCGGCGGCCACCACCACCAGGGCGCCAGCGCGGCGCACTTCGTCCAGCGCGTCGCGGTACAGCTTGGCTGTCGCGGCCACGCTGGGGTTGGTGCTGTTGAGGTCGCACGAGTCGGCACCGCCATAGCTCAGCACCACCACGCGGGCGGGGTTGGCGTTGGCGGGCACGCCGGCCACGGTCAGGCCCGCGGCCCAGCGCAGGCCGTCGATGATGTCGCCCACCGCCGCACCACACTTGCCGGCCACGCGCACCGGCAGCACGCGGCCGTACCAGTTGCCGGCCGCCACGCCTTCGGTGTTGTTGCTGACGGCGGCCACCTGGCCGGCGATGGTGGTGCCGTGCCAACTGCTGTAGGGGCTGTCCGGGCATTGGCCGAAGGCCGCGGGGTTGCCGGCGCGGTCGACGGCGGTCACCGCGTCACCGGGATCGCTGGCGTCGGCGTCGCGGCCATTGCCGTCGTTGGCGTAGGTGGTGTCGCTGACGAAGTCATAGCCCGGCACGGCCTTGGCGTTCAGCTCGGGGTGCGAAGTCAAGCCGGAATCGAGCACCGCGACCACGGCGCCGCTGCCCGTCAGCGGCAGGCCGGTGCTGCGGCTCCAGGCCGTGGTGAAGCCCGCCGCGCCGGTGTTGCCCGCGGCCACGGCCTGCAACCACCACTGGCTGCTGTAGCGGCCGTCGGCCGGCGTCACGTCCTGGCGCTGTTCGCGCACGTCGGGCACCACGGCTTTCACGGCGGGGTCGGCACGCAGGCGGGCGGCCCAGGCTTCGGCGTCGGCCGCATTCATTGGCGCGGCCGGGTGCAAGCGCTGCCAGCGGCCGGTCAGCGTGGCGCCGGCGCGCAAAGGCTGCACCGCGCCAGCGCGGGCCGACAGCGCCCGCAGGCGGGCTTCGGCCTGCGGCGCATCGGCCACGTGGTCATGCCACTGCACGATGAAGCCACTCACTGGCGGCGTTAGCCCTTTGGTCGCCTGGGCCGCAGGGGCGGCATGGGCAGAAGGCGCCGCCAGGTTGGCCGCGAAAGAAGCGCTGGTGAACCCAGCCAGCAGGGCCAGCGCGTGGCGTGCGTATCGGTGCAGTGTCATGCGCCGCACTCTAGGCGCCGCATTTGTGGCGGCTGTGACGCGGCACCACCCCCATGGGCCGAACGGCTCATGCACCCCCTGCCTCGGGGCGCGGGCTTCATGGGCAGGTCACGCGGCGCCCGTAGTCTGAGCTGATCAGAACCCGTGTTGTCCCTGCACCGCCCCATGCTGCCCCGCCCGCTTTGCCCGCCACCGCACCGCCACCGCGGCTTCACCCTGCTGGAGCTGCTGGTGGTGATGGTCATCATCGGTCTGCTGGCCGGCTACGTGGGCCCCAAGCTGTTCGCGCAAATCGGCAAGAGCGAAAGCAAGGCTGCGCGCGCGCAGATCGACGCGCTGCAGAAAGCGCTGGACCAGTACCGCATCGACGTGGGCCGCTACCCCAGCAGCGAACAAGGCCTGCAGGCCCTGGTGCTGCGCCCGGCCGACGAACCACGCTGGGCCGGCCCCTACCTGGCCAAGGCCGTCCCCGCCGACCCCTGGGGCCGGGCCTACCTGTACAGCGCCCCCGGCCAACACGGCGAATACGACCTGCTGAGCCAAGGCCGCGACGGCCAGCCGGGTGGCGACGGCGACAACGCCGACCTCGTCAGTTGGTGAGGCCCGCCCACCATGCCCGACTTCCTGGTTCGCACACTCGAACCCCGGCACGGGGTGCGCGAGCGCCGTGTGCAGGCCGCCCACGCGCAGGCCGTGCCCACCGCACTGGGCCTGGCGCCGCACCAGGTGCTGCAGGTGCAGGCCGTGGCGCCGCGGTGGTGGACACCGAAACGCCGCGCCCCGGCGCTGGACCTGCGCTTGCTGACACAAGAACTGGCCGTGCTGCTGCAGGCCGGTGTGCCGCTGATCGAAGCGCTGCAGACGCTGCGCGAACAAGGCGCTTCGGCCACGGTGCTGGACGCCGTGGTGCTGGCCCTGCAACAAGGCCAGCCGCTGTCGGCCGCGATGGGCGAACACCCCACGCACTTTGACGGGCTGACCTGTGCGCTGGTGGCCGCCAGCGAACGCAACGGCCAACTGGCGCCCACGCTGGCCCAGCACGCCGCCTACCTGGCCTGGAGCCAGGCCTTGCGCGCCAAGCTGGTGGCCGCGGCCCTGTACCCGCTGATGCTGGTGGGCGCCAGCTGGGCCGTGCTGGTGTTCTTGCTGCTGTACGTGCTGCCGCGTTTTGCCGGTGTGTTTGAAGGCCTGGGGCGCGAACTGCCCTGGGCTTCGCAGGCCTTGCTCCACGCCGGCCAGGCCGCAGCAGCCCACCCCTGGTTCACCTGGGCACTGGCCGTGGGCTTGCCGACCGCTGCGGTGCTGGCCTGGCGCCACCCGCGCAGCCAGGCCGCGTTGGCCGCCGCACTGTGGCGCGTGCCGGCCTTGGGCGCGCGGCTGCGTGTGCTGGCGCTCGCGCGGCTGTACCGCTGCCTGGCCTTGCTGCTGCAGGCCGGTGTGCCGGCCCTGCCCGCCCTGGGCCTGGCCCAGGCCGTGTTGCCGCCGGCCCTGCGCGCAGCCCTGGCGCTGGCCACACAGCAGGTGGCGCAAGGCCAGCGTCTGTCGGCCGCGCTGCAGGCCCAGGGCCTGGCCACACCGGTGGCGCTGCGCATGCTGCGCGTGGGAGAGCACAGCGGCGAACTGCCCGCCATGCTGGCGCGCGCCGCGGCTTTCCACGACGAAGAACTGGCGCGCCTGAGCGAGCTGGTCACGCGCACCGTGAACCCGGTGCTGATGCTGGTGATGGGCGTGTTGATCGGCGGCATCGTGGTGCTGATGTACCTGCCCATCTTCAGCCTGATGGAGCAGGTGCAATGAACGCCTTGCCGCAGGCCGCACACCTGCAGCCGCCCGCCGCCAATGCAGCGCATGAGGCGGTGGGCGAACCCGACTTCAGCGCCTGGGGCCCGGCCCGCGCCAGCCGCCACCAGGCCGTGGTGCTGCGCGCCGACGATGGCCAACTGTGGCTGGCCACGGCAGAAGCCCCCCCAGCGGCCCTGGTGCAAGCCGCTGAAGCCGCGGTGCAAGCGCCTTTGCGTTGGGCCCCCACCACCGGGGCCCAGCTGGCCGACTGGCTGCGCCTGGGCGAACAGGCTTACCGCGCGCTGGGCGCGCTGCCAGGCGCCTCGGCCATGGCCCCTGGCACCATGGCCGCCGACGGCACACCCGACCTGTCGCAGGCCGCCCTGCAAGGCGACACCAGCCCGGCCGTGCGCTGGCTGGACGCGCTGCTGTACGACGCGCTGCAAGACGGCGCCAGCGACATCCACCTGGAAAACGGGGCCAACGGCGCGCTGCTGCGCCTGCGCATCGACGGCGTGCTGCTGCCGGTGCAGCGCATCGACAGCACGGCGCTGGCCGAACAGGTGGTGTCGCGGCTGAAGGTGATGGCCGAGCTGGACATCGGCGAACGCCGCCTGCCGCAAGACGGCCGCTTCAAGCTGCGGTTGCACGGCCGCGAGATCGACTTCCGCCTGTCCATCCTGCCCAGCACACACGGCGAAGACGCCGTGGTGCGCGTGCTGGACCGCGCCACGCTGGAACAGGCCGGCGGGGGCCAGCTCAGCCTGGCCGGCCTGGGTTTCACACCTGCGCTGCGCGAGGCCCTGCTGGGCGTGGCGCGCCGCCCGCACGGCATGTTGCTGGTGACCGGCCCCACCGGCAGCGGCAAGACCACCACGCTGTACGCGGCCATGGCCGAAACGCTGACGCCACAGGAAAAGTTCATCACCATCGAAGACCCGGTGGAGTACCAACTGCCGGGGGTGGTGCAGATCCCCGTGAACGACCGCAAGGGCCTGGGTTTTGCGCGCGGGCTGCGCAGCATCCTGCGCCACGACCCCGACCGCGTGATGGTGGGCGAGATCCGCGACGCCGAGACCGCGCAGATCGCGGTGCAGGCCGCACTCACCGGCCACCTGGTCTTCAGCACCGTGCACGCCAACAGCGCGCTGGACGTGGTGGGCCGTTTCATGCACCTGGGCCTGGACCTGCACAACCTGGTGGCCGCGTTGCAGGCTGTGCTGGCGCAACGCTTGATGCGCCAGCGCTGCACGGCCTGCGGTGGCGTGGGCTGCACCCACTGCCGCCACACCGGCTACCGCGGCCGCCGCGCCGTGGCCGAGTGGCTGCCGATGGACGACGGGCTGCGTGACTTGATCGTGGCACGCGCACCGCTGT
Source organism: Rubrivivax sp. (assembly GCA_046318395.1). Lineage (GTDB taxonomy): Bacteria > Pseudomonadota > Gammaproteobacteria > Burkholderiales > Burkholderiaceae_C > Rubrivivax. Next base: position 2,141 of record JBKCUM010000150.1, on the reverse strand, counting down.
CCACGCTGAAACAAGCCGTGCGCGAGCGGGGCCTGGCCAACCTGCGCGAAGCCGCCCAGGCCGCCGTGGACGAAGGCTGGACCACGGCCGAAGAACTGCAGCGGGTGACGGCCGATGACTGAAGCCCTGCACCCCAGCCACCCCGCGCCAACACAGGCCATGCCTGGCCTGCGGCTGCGCTTGTCGCCAGCGCCGCAGCCCCTGCTGTGGCGGGCCGATGGACGTGTGCAGCCGTTGCCGGCCACAGTGGCCGGTGCCATTGGCGCAACGCCTGACGCGACCGACTGGCCCGCCTGGTGCGCCGCCCACCCCGGTGCCCGCTGCACGCTGCACCTGCCCAGCACGCTGCTGCACGAACTGCTGGTGCCCGCCGAACACGCCGGCAGCGACGCCGAGGCCCTGGCCTGGGCCAGCGCGCAGTGGTTGCACTTCCACGGCGAAGACGCGGCCCCCTGGCCGCTGGCCGTGTGGCAATTGGGCGCGCGCCGCGGCGTCAGCGCCCTGCATGGCCTGGGGCCGGCCTGGGGCGCGCTGTGCCAGGCGGCCCAGGCCCACGGCGTGCGGCTGCAGGCCGTGTCGCCCCACTGGTTGCACCGTGCCCAACAGGCGCTGCGTACCGAGCCCGCACTGCGGCAAGGCCCGGCGCGGCTGCTGCTGGCCGATGGCCCGCTGCTGGGCGTGCTGGACTTCCACGACGGCACCCTGCACGCCCTGCAGTGGCGGCGTGTGCAAGCGCCTTCGCCGACCGCCACCCTACCTTCCAATGCGCAGGCCGATGCGCCGCCTGAAGCGCCCTGGCCACCGCCCAGCTGGGCGCTGTGGCAGGCCGACACCGGGCCCACCTTCTGCAGCCACACCCACGCCGACGGCGCGCTGCGCCCACTGGACCGTGGCAACCAGGGTTGGGCTTCGGTGGCCGCGCCCAGTGTGGCGGCCAAGGCGCAGCAGGCCGCGCACCCGCAACGCCAACGCTGGGCCTGGGCCACCCCGGCTGGGCCCCGTCTGCACACCGCCAACTTCCTGCAGCCCACGCGCGGCGTGCACCGCCTGGCCTGGTGGATGGCGGGCGCCGCGCTGCTGGCCTTGGGCACGGCCGCGCTGGACGCCGCCCTGGCCTGGCAAGCCCTGCAAAGCGCCCAAGCCAAGGCCAGCCCCGTGGCCACCCAGGCACAGGCGGGCCAGCCCGCACCGCGGCCGGTGGCCAGACCCACCGCAGTGGCCCCGGCCGGCCCGGCCGAACGGCCCCAGGCCCCGCTGCAGCGGCCTTGGGGCGCGGCCTTCGCCGCGCTGGACGCGGTGGCCCTGCCCGGCGTGCAGTGGCAGTCGCTGCAGACCACCGACCAGGGCCAGTGGCGCCTGCAAGGCCTGGCCCCCGACACCGCCACCGCGCTGGCCGCGGCCCAGGCCCTGCGCCAGCAGCCGGTGTGGGCCCAGGTGCAGCCCGGCCGCATCGAACGCCAGGCCGACGCTGGCGTGCAGTTCGAGCTCAGCCTGCAATGGCGGGGGGCCTGGTGAACGCCGCCCACTTCAAATGGCTGCCGCGCGGGGCCCCACCACGGCCCTGGCCGGTGCAGGCCGGTTGGCCGGGCTTGGTGGCCCTGGGGGCGGTGTTGCTGACCGGGGTGCTGGCCCTGGGGGTGACGCCCCGCTGGCAAGCGCAGGCGCAGCAAGCCCAAGCCACCCAGCAGCAGGCCCGCGCCGCCTGGGTGCGGCAGCAGGCGCAGGCCCGGGCCAGCGCACCGGCCCCGGCACCGGCCCAGACCGGGCCCGTCGTACCGCCGCTGCCCGCGGCCGACACCACGCCGCAGCGCCTGGCCGACCTGCTGGAACAAGCCCTGCGCCACGGCGTGCGTGTGGACCGGCTGACGCAGGCCACGGCCCCCGCCGTGCCAGCCCCCGCCGGGGCCGCGCCCTCCGTGGCCGCCACAACAGCCACCGCCCTGCCCGGCCGCACCACGCTGCAGCTGCAGGCCACGGGCCCGCTGCAAGCCCTGCGCGCCTGGGCCTCATCAGCCTTGCAGCACGATGCGGCCTTGTCGCTGGACCAGTTGCGCTGGCGCCGATCGGCCGCTGGCGACGGCACGCTCAGCGCAGAGCTGCAGTGGTCGCTGTGGCACAGCACGCCCGCGGCCGGGCCGGCC
>JBKCUM010000149.1:0-23783 GCA_046318395.1 Rubrivivax sp. | reverse complement strand
ATCCGCGACCGTGTCAGCGCCAACCTGACCTGGAGCAAGGCCTTCATCGGCACCTACAAGACCACGCTGGGCATCACCTACGAAGGCCGCAAGGGCAAGCCCTACAGCTGGACCTACATCAACGACCTGAACGGCGACGGCGTCGCCGGCAACGACCTGATGTACATCCCCAGCGCCCCGGGTTCTGGTGAAGTCGAGTTCCGCACCGCGGCCGATGAAGCCAAGTTCTGGGCGGTCGTCGACGCCAACCCCAGCCTGTCGAACTCGCGCGGCCAAGTTGTGAAGGCCAATACCGCCTTCAACCCCTGGGTCAACAGCTTCGACCTGCGCTTCAGCCAGGAAGTGCCCGGCTTCACCAGCAAGCACAAGGGCGCCTTCGTCATGGACTTCATGAACGTCGGCAACTTCCTGAACAAAAAGTGGGGCCGCATCGACGAAGTGGGCTTCCCGTCCAACCGCAGCTTCGTGAACTACAACGGTGTGAACAGCGCCGGCAAGTACGTCTACAGCGTGGGCACGACCGAGGACTACCAGACCCGCCAGGAAAGTGGCGAGTCGCAGTGGGCCGTGCAGTTCACCCTGCGTTACGAGTTCTGATGCACCACCGCGGGTGAGCCGGCCACAGGCTGGCCGCCCGCTGCAGGCTGACACCCCCCAATCCGCCGACGTTGTCCGGGCCCTGGCCCGTGTAACGTCGGCGGTTTTTCTTGGGGCGGCCCGCGTTGCAGCACCGGGCCTGAAGCATGACGATCGCCGTCTACACCCTGGGTGCCGCCCGGCGCCCGGCCATCCGCCACGACAACGGCTTCCTGGACAAGTAAGCGCGCCGGGCCCCCACGGTGGCCGACCACCTGCAGAAACAATGGTGGGTGGGCAAGCTTGAAGCCGCTGAGGCCGCGCAGAACGTGCCCTTTCTGCCGCACAACGACATCTCCGACGCGCTGGCCACCTACCGCCACTTTCTGGAAGGCGGTGGCAAGACGCGGCGCTTTTCCTACGACCGCTACGTCGCGAACGACCCCAGCGGCAAGACCGCCCTGCGCTATGCGGTCTTCGACGTGCAGCTGGCCGCGGTGCAGGCCTACCAGCGACACCACAGCGGCCAACAGGCGGCCCACTTCAGCCTGACGGGCACGGCCATCCCGGTGGGCAACAGCGCACGCTTCCCCTACCCGCAGACGGAAAACTGGCAGAAGGCCATTGGCGCACACTTCATCTGGCTGAGCGCAGAGGTGCAGGTGCACCTGCAGCACACCCAGGCCCGCTACACCGTGGACATGACGCTGCACGCCGAAGACATGTACAACTTCAACCCGGGCGCCAAGGACATCGCCACCGGCATCCCCGACGACGCCAACGGGGTGTTCGAAATCACCGGCCTGGCCCAGCAGTACCTGAACGTGGCCGAACTGCGGCGCAGCTTCCAATGGGCCGGCAGCCCCCAGGAAGAGGGCGTGCTGACCACCCGCAACGACGGCCACCGCGGCCGCGACCGCCAACCCGGCGACAACCGCCGCCTGCGCAACCGCCTGTGAACCTGCGCCCCGCCCACACCGCCGCCCGCCACCCTGCGCACCGCCGCCAAAGCTTGGTGTGGCTGGGCCTGGCCTGCTTGGGCCTGGCCAGTGCCTGCTCGCCCGCCCCAGCACCCCCAAAAACCCCGGAACCCGCCGTGCACACCGACCTGACCGCCTTGGCCCGCCTCATCGCCTGGCCCGAAACCCCGCGCGCGGCGCAGTGGGAAGTGGTGCAACCCGCAGCTGGCGCCAGCAGCGGCCTGGGCCCCCAAGACTGGGCCCTGGTGGCCGTGCTGGACCTGCCTCCCGGGGGCCGCCAGCGCCTGCTGGCCAAGGCCACACCCACCAGCGGCGACAGCGCCACGCTGACGGCGGCCCTGGCGCGCCCTTGGTTCCCGCCAGGGCTGCGCAGCCGCTTGCAGCCCCTGGCCCAAGGGGGCTACAGCCTGGGTGCCCCGCCGTTGTCGGCCGAGGCGTTTTTCAGCAGCCCCTTGAACCAGGGTTTTGTGCTGCCCTGGGGTGAAGGCGAACAGGTGCTGCTGGTGCTGTACACGGTGTGACGCGCCGCACTGGCGCCTGCGGCCCGGCCGCCGCCTGCGCCTGCGCTTGCGTATGCTTCGCGCCGTGCCGAACGCCCTGCCCTCCCACCGCCCCAGCCCCGAGCCGCTCGATGCGGCCAGCATGACCTCGAACCCGCCCCTGGCCTGGCCCATCGCCGGGCCAGAGGTGCTGCACGAAGACCCGCACTTCCTGGTCGTCAACAAGCCCAGCGGCCTGCTGGCCGTGCCCGGCCGCGGGCCTGAGAAGCAGGATTGCGCCGTGCACCGGCTGCAACAGCGCTGGCCCGAAGCGCTGACCGTGCACCGGCTGGACATGGACACCTCCGGTCTGCTGGTCTACGCCCGCGGCATCGAGACGCAGCGGGTGCTGAACCTGGCTTTCGAAAAGCGCCGCGTGGGCAAACGCTACGAGGCCCTGGTGCAGGGCCTGCTGGCCGAAGACACCGGCACGGTGGACGCACCGCTGATCGCCGACTGGCCCAACCGGCCCAAGAGCATCGTGGACCCGGTGAACGGCAAACCCTCGGTGACACACTGGCGCGTGTTGGCGCGAGACCCGGCACTGAACCGCACCCGGGTGTCGCTGCAGCCCATCACCGGGCGCTCACACCAGCTGCGGGTGCACCTGCTGCACCTGGGGCACCCCATCCTGGGCGACATCCTCTACGGCAGCGACAGCAACCGCCTGGCCGCGCCGCGGTTGATGCTGCACGCGGCCCACCTGGCTTTCGCCCACCCGGTGAGCGGCGAAGCCCTGGCCTTCGACTGCCCGGCGCCGTTCTGACACCGGCGGCGGGGTGCCCCACCGCGCCGTGCCGGGTCAATCGGCGGTGTCGTCCGGCAACAGGCTGGCCCCGGCAGCGCGCAGGGGCGCGCGCAGCCGCGCATCGAACTCGGCAGGCGCCACGGCCTGCAGCACGTGGCGGCCTTCGGGGTCCAACACCAGGGCCAGCCCACGCTCGGGGTAGAGCCAATGGCGCAGACGGCCGGCCTCCAGCCAGCGCTGCGCCGGAGCGCCGTACCGCTGTCGCAGCGTGGCCACCTCCAGCCGGGTGCTGACGACAAAGCTCACGCTGCTCAACGGCGCCGCGGCCAGCTGCTGGCGCTGCTCGCCTCGCAGCACGTGGCGCCACAGCACACCGTCCACCGGTTCGGCCTTGGCCGCGCCTTGCTGCAGCGCGCGCAGCGTGTCGTCGGGCAGGTCGAACACCAGCACCAGCCGGCCCAACACGCCGCCCGCGTCCACCCGGTCGATGTAGGCCTCCAGGCGGCCAGCCTGGTCGCGGCGAGCCATCACGGCCAGCTGCACGTTGTCGCCCCAGCGCGCGGCCACCTCGCCCCAGCGGCTGCCCGGCAACCGCAGGCCCAGCAGCGACAAGGTCGTGCCCTGCACCTCGGCCGCCCAGGGCGCGGGCACGGCCTGGGCCGTGGGCTGCTGGGCCGGTGGCGCACCCCGCCACCAGGACCACAAGGGCACCGCCAGGGCCAGCAGCAACACGGCCAGGCCCAGTGCCAAGGCGGTGAGGAAGGGGGCGTAAGGACGGGACAACCAGGTTTTCATCGGTGTTGAACGACAGGCATCAAGACAGGTCAACGGCCGGCGCCCAGCAGGCCGCCATGCCCAGCGCCCAGTATGCTCTGCGGCATGAACCACAGCACCCCCTGCACCGCGGCCGGCTCGGCGCCGATCACCATCGTCACGGGCGCCTCGCGTGGCCTGGGCCTGGCCCTGGCCGAACAATGCCTGGCCCAGGGCCACCGGGTGCTGGCCATCGCACGCCAGCGGCCCGCGTTGCAACACCCCGCGTTGACGGTCTGGCAGGCCGACCTGGCCGACGCCAGCGTGGTGGCCGCGCAGCTGGAACGCTGGCTGGCCGCACCAGAGCAGGCAGCCTGCAGCGCGGTGACGCTGGTCAACAACGCGGGCGTGGTGTCGCAGCTGGCGCCGCTGTCAGACGTGGCCAGTGCCGACCTGGTGAACGCCCTGCGCGTGGGCCTGGAAGCGCCCACGCTGCTGAGCGCCGCTTTCCTGCGCGCCACCGCCACCTGGACGGTGCCGCGCAAAGTGCTGCACGTGTCTTCGGGCCTGGGCCGCCGTGCCATGGCCGGCAGCGCCAGCTACTGCGCGGCCAAAGCCGGGCTGGACCACCTGGCCCGTGCCACCGCGCTGGAAGAAGCCACCCGGCCGAACGGTGCGCGTGTGGTGTCGCTGGCGCCAGGCGTCATCGACACCGACATGCAGGTGCAGCTGCGCAGTGCCGACCCCGAGGCCTTCCCTGAGCGTGCACGTTTTGTGGGCCTGAAAACCGGCGGCCAGCTGGACAGCCCGCCCACCGCCGCGGCCAAGGTGCTGGCCTACCTGGCAAGGGCCGACTTCGGCAGCCAGCCCGTGGGCGACGTGCGCGACGCCTGAGCACGGGTGAGGCGCCCGCGGTCTGCGCCTACTGGATCTCGCCGCGCGCCCGCGCGGCCTCGGTGTCGGCCTTGATGTGGCTGGCGAAGAAACGGCCGTAGAACACGCCCATGCCCAGCGTGATGGCGATCACCACCAAGCTCATCAGCCCGTAGTCCGTGGTCAGAAAGTCTTGCAATGCCTTCATTGGATGCTCCTCGATCGGCGGATCTGCCGCCCCATGCCCTGCATCAGACACCCGCGCCGCCGGCCCGGCTTTGTGATGCATCAACGCTGGCGCCCCGCGCCCAGGCCCTGGTGCGGCAGCTGGGCCTGGCCCCGCACCCGGAGGGCGGTTTCTACAAGGAAGTGTTCCGCTCCAGCACCGCCGTGCCCACGCCACGCGGGCCGCGCGTGGGGCTGACCAGCATCGACTTCCTGCTCGGCCGCGGCCAGTTCAGCGCCTGGCACCGCGTGCGCAGCGACGAAGCCTGGCACCTGCTGGAAGGCGGCCCGCTGCGCCTGTGGTGGCTGCCCGCCGACCTGAGCGCCGTGCACCACGCCGACCTGGGCACCGGTGAGGCCGCCACCCACCCGCCCCGCGCCGTCATCCCGGCCGACGCCTGGCAGGCCGCCGAACCGCTGGGCGACTTCGCCTACGTCGGTGCCACCGTGGGCCCGGGCTTTGACTTCGCCGATTTCAGCTTCGGCCGCGAAGACACGGCCTTGCGCCAGGCCTTGCAGGCCATCGCGCCACAGTTGTTGCGGTTGCTGTAGCGCGGCGCAGCGCTTCGCTCAACCAAGACACACGCCCAGCGCTTGGGCGGTTTGCATCAAGGGGTGGTCCAGCGCCACGGTGCGCGTGCTGCCCGCCACCTGGGTGATGGGCAGGCTGGTCACGGCCGCGCCCTGCAGCGCCACCATGCGGCCGAACTGGCCGGCCAGCACCAGTTCCGCCGCGTGCACGCCAAAGCGGGTGGCCAGCACGCGGTCGAAGGCGGTGGGTGAACCGCCGCGCTGCACATGGCCCAACAAGGTGGTGCGCACCTCGCTGCTCAGCAGCGGCTCCAACTGCGCCTGCAGCCACTGGCCCACGCCACCCAAGCGCAGCGGGTCGGGGCTGCTGGCGATGGTGCGCTGCACCGTCAACCCGTGGCCTTCGGCCCGCGCACCTTCGGCGATGCACACCAAGGTGGCCAGGCCCGCCTGTTCGCGTTGGCGGCAGCGCTGGGCCACGGCGGCCACGGTGAACGGGCGCTCGGGCAGCAAGATCACGTCGGCAGAACCGGCCAGGCCGCCTTCCAGCGCGATCCAGCCCGCGTAGCGCCCCATGGTCTCGGCGATCATCACGCGGCCATGGCTGCGCGCCGTGGTGGACAGCCGGCCCAGCGCCTCGGCCACCACGGCCACGGCGCTGTCGAAGCCGAAGGTGCGGTCGGTGCCCGGCAGGTCGTTGTCGATGGTCTTGGGCACGCCCACCACCGGCAGGCCCAGGGCCTGGAAGCGGTGGGCGATGGCCATGGTGCCGTCACCACCCACCACCACCAGGGCGTCCAAGCCCAGCGTGGCCACCGTGGCCATGGCCTGCGCCGAGGCGTCGGCGCCGCCAGCCCCGAAGTAGTGGAACGGGTCGCACTGGTTGTGCGTGCCCAGCACCGTGCCACCTTCGGCCAGCAGGTCGGCCACGGCGGATGCCGTCAGTGGCCGGTGCGCCCCCGTCAGCAGGCCCAGGAAGCCCCGTTCAATGCCGGTCACACGCAGCCCCGGGCGCTGCAGCAGTGCCAGCGTGACCGCGCGGATGACGGCGTTCAGCCCGGGGCAGTCGCCGCCACCGGTGAGGATGCCCACGTGCATGTGTTGCTCCCGAGGGTGCGGACGTGACCGTCAGCGGTTCACTTGAACCAGGCCGATCAGTCGGGAGTCACTTCAACCAGGCCGACAAGTCCGCCTTGAGCTGCTTCAAGTCGGCCTCGCGGGTGTACATCATGTGGCCGGCGTCGTAGTAGCGGTGCTGCACACGCGACATCACATCGGCCGGCACGTCCAGGTTGGCGAGCGACCAATCGCTGGCGCTGTAGGGCGTGCCCAGGTCGTAGCGGCCGCTGCCCACGAACACGCGCAGGTGCGGGTTGCGGCGCAGCGCGCGTGCCAGGTCGGGCGTGGTGCTGGCAAAGCCGTTGCCGAAAGTCTGGCCACGGCTCCAGTTCCAGCTGCGGTTCACCTCGCGGTTCAGCACCTCGTAGCGCGTTTCGCTGGTCACGCCCAGGGTCTGCGCGTAGTAGGCCATGGCGGCCATGGTGTAGGGCGCGGCGATGGCCTCGATGCCGGGGTCGAACTCCCATTCGCGGCCGCGGTTGGCGCCCAGCGGGCCGGTCACGCGCGCTTCCAGGCGGCCCACCTGCAGGCCCTTGTGGCGCAGCGCTTCAAAGAAGTAGGTCTGGTCGCTGATGCGCAGGTTCTTTTCTTCCACCAACGCCTGCTGCAGGCCCGTGAGTTCGCTGATGCGCTTGGCCACCTTGGAGCGGCGCTTCTCGCTCAGGCGGTGGCCGGCCAGCAGGGCCGCGGCATAGTCTTCGTCCACGAAGGCTTCGGCCGCGGCGCGGGCCGCGGCGCTGCTGGCGCCCAGTTCGCCCTTCAGCAGGCCGTGGTACTGCGAGACGTTGGCCAAAGCCGGCAGGAACAGCGCATAAGGCAGGTCGTTGGCCGGCGCGAAGGCGATGCTCTGCAGGTCCATCGCGCAGCTGATCAGGATGACGCCCGACAGCGCCACGCCAATTTCGGCCATCTTGTCGGCCAGCGCCGCGCCGCGTGTGGTGCCGTAACTTTCACCGGCCAGGTAGACCGGCGAACCCCAGCGGCGGTGGCGCGTCAGCCAGCAGCGCATGGCCTCGGCCAGCGCCGCCACGTCGCCGTCCACGCCCAAGTGCTTCTTGCGCGCGGCTTCGCTGGCGCTGATGGACCAGCCGGTGTGCGGCGGGTCGATGAACACCAGGTCGAAGTGTTCCAGCCAGCTCTGCGGGTTGTCTTGCAGCGCATAAGGCGGTGCGGGCATGCTGCCGTCGGCCGGGGTGGTGATGCGCATGGGGCCCACGGCGCCGAACTGCAGCCAGATGGAACACGAGCCTGGGCCGCCGTTGAAGGTGAAACACACGGGGCGCTGGGCGGGGTCGGCGTCCTTGGCCAGGTAGGCCGTGGTCATCACCGCGCCCTGGGGTTCGTTCTGCACGCCTTCCAGGCCTTCGGCCGACACCGGCATGAACTCCACCGCCGTGGTGTAGGCCAGCTTGCGCTTGCCCAGGGTCAGCTGGCCGCTGCTGGTGGCTGCGGGCTGGGCCAGCAGGCGGTCCACGCGTTGGCGCAGTTGTTTGTCGGGGGTGTCTGCGGCGGGGGCGGCGGGGGCGTTGTTCGCGGTGTCGGCCATGGGGTCTCCGGGGCTCTCGGTGGATGCCGGGCCGGTGGGCCCGGCGGTGGGGCGCGTGCTTGGCGCGCGGGGATGCTCGGTGCGGGTGGGCGGGGTTCGGGCCGGCCAGGTCAGGCGTCTTGGAAGCCCCCGCGGCGGAAGGTCAACACCAGGGTGTCGCGCCAGGCGGGCTGGGCCGGGTCCACCGGCTGGATGGGCGTGCTCTCGTGGATGACGCGCTCGTCGTCCAGCAACAGCACGCTCCAGGGTTGGGTCAACGTGAAGCGCACGCCCTGCGGGCCGCGGATGTCGAACACCCGGGTTTCGCCACCCTTCACGTCGTGGCGGTCCACCAGCAGCACGGCCACCAGGTCCACCCCGTCGCGGTGCGCGCCTTCAGGTGTGGGGCGGCCGATGCCGTCGGTGGTGTCGATGCGGAAGGCGTGGGCCTCCACGTACCAGGGCTGCTCGCCGCGCAATGCACTGGCCAGGCCGGCCAGGCCCGCCAGCAGCGGTGCCCAGGCAGCGGCCTGCACCATGGCCGGGTGCAGCGGCTCGAACCAGCGTTCAAAACCACCGTGCAGCGCGTTGTAGTCCACCGGCTGCCAGTGCGCACGGTGCGGCGCGGCCCGCACGGTGGCGCCTTCCACCACCAGACTGCCATGGCGGCGTCGGCGGTAGCGCCCCCCGTCACGCAAGTGGGGGTCGGGCGGCAGGTCGTGCCACAGCGGGGCCAGGGGCGCCAGGCTGCCAGGCCCTTGTTCAGGCAGGGCGCACAGGCGGGCCAGGCTGCCGGCGTCCAGCACGGCCCAGCCGCTGCTGGCCAGCTGGGCGGGTAAATCGGCAAGCGCCGTCAACGGCGGTGGGGGCGACAAAGGCATGCGGCACACGGGCGCGCACGGCGCCCGTCTCAGGGTTCAGGCTGACCGGCACCTCAAGGTGCTGGCCAGGACGTTCAGACCTCACACAGCAGCAGACGGCCGTCGCCGGGCCCGCCCCGCTGCACAGACCATGAGGGTAACGCAGCACCCAGGCCCGGGTCGGCCGGGCGTACCATGCCCCGCAGCGCGAAGCGGTGCAGGAGACCAGCGATGCAGCACGACGGCCAAGCCCCCAGCCAGCCCCAACCCGGCCCGCCCAACCGCCGCTGCCCAGGCCACCCAGGTCGTCGAAGCGTGCTGTGGGGGCGCGCTGGCCTGTGGCCCGGGTTGACGGTGTGGGTCCTGTCGGCGCTGTCGGCCTGTTCCACCACACCCGCACCGCCGGCCGGCCCGGCGCTGGCCACGCTGCTGCACGACAGCGCCTTCACCGCCCCGGCCACCCTGCCCGACGCCCAAGCCGCCGCGCACGCGGGCCCGCGCCTGCAAGCGGCGCTGGCCACGCTGGGCCCCGAGGTGTTGGCCGCACCCGACCCCCGTCGCGAACTGCTGCGCCGGCTGTTCCCCAACGAACAGATGCGGCTGGAGTACGACTCGGCACGCACCCGCAGTGCCGAGGAAGCCTGGGCCGAGCAGCGGGGCAATTGCCTGTCGCTGGTGCTGGTCACCGCCGTGGCCGCGCGGGCGCTGGGTCTGCCCTTCGAATTCCTCCAGGTGAAGGTGGAGGAACAGTGGACGCAGCAAGGCACGCTGATGCTGGCCAGCGGCCACGTTCAACTGGCCATGCCGGCCACGCGGCGCGGGGTGCCCGCGTCCGAACAAACGCTGATCGTCGACTTTCTGCCCAGCGACGACCTGACACCCCAAACCACACAACGCCTGGACTGGCCCACCGTGCTGGCCATGTTCATGAACAACCGCGCTGCCGAAGCCCTGGTGCGTGGCGAGGTGGACGAGGCCTATTGGCATGCCCGCGCCGCCTTGCAGCAGGACCGCAGCTTCGGGCCGGCGCTGAACACGCTGGGGGTGGTGTACCGCCACCGCGGCCTGCTGCCGCAGGCGCAACAGGTGTTTGAAACCCTGCTGGCGCTGCACGGCGACGACGCCAAGGTGCTGGGCAACCTGATCGGCACCCTGCGGGCCCAGGGCCTGGAAGCGCCCGCCCAGGCCCTGCAGCTGCGGCTGGCGCGCTTGGAACCGCATCCACCGCTGCACTTCCTGCGCCTGGGCAAGGCGGCCGCCGAACAAGGCCTCTGGGCCGAAGCGCGCCAGCACTTCCAACGAGAACGCCGCCGCCAGCCGGCCAACGCCGAGGTGCAGTTCTGGCTGGCGCGTGCCGCCTGGGCGCTGGGCCACACCGAGGCGGCCAGCACACACCTGACGCAGGCCCGGGCATTGAGCACCACGCCAGAGACCCAGGCGCTCTACGGCGCCAAGTTGGCCTGGTTGCGCGAACAAGCGGGTCGGGCCAGCGCCCCCACGCCGCGCTGAACCGCGGCGGCCGCGGCCACGGGGCACGCCGTGCCCCGCGTCAACAGGCCCCATGAAAGCGTGGGTCTCTGCGGCGGGGCCGGGGCGGCGCAGCCTGCACAATCTGTTGCATGTCTGCCGACCGCCCCAACCCCCTTCACGAAATCGCCGTCACCATCCTGGCACCCAGCCTGGTGCTCATGGTGCCTGCCGGCACCGCGGGCATCCCGGCCCTGGGCTGGCTGGGTTTGGCCCTGCTGTGCCCGCTGGGCTGGGGGGTCTACGACTTCAACCGCCGGCGCAAGTTCAACCTGCTGGCCTTGCTGGGCGTGGTCAGCACGCTGATGACCGGCGGCATCGGCCTGATGCAGCTGGACGCGCAATGGCTGGCCATCAAAGAAGCCGCCCTGCCCACGCTGATGGGCACGGTCATCGCGGCCTCGGCCTTCACACAACGCCCGCTGATCCACGCCCTGGTGTTCGACGCCGCGCTGCTGGACACCGTGCGCATCCAGAACGCGCTGGCTGAACGCGGCCAGGTGGCCCAGTTCGAGCGCCACCTGCAGTGGGGCACACTGGCCCTGGGCGCGGTGTTCATGGCCAGCGGTGCCGCCGGTTACGGCCTGGCCCGCTGGGTGGTGCACAGCCCCGCTGGCAGCGACGCCTTCAACCAGGAGCTGGGCCGCATGACGCTGCTGGGCTGGCCGATGATCACCCTGCCCACCATGTTGGCCCTGGCGGGCCTGATGTGGGCCCTGTTGCGCAGCGCCCGGCAGCTCAGCGGCTTGGACATGGGCCAACTGTTTCAGCCGCCGCCGGTAAAATGAGCCGCTCCATGCGCGTCCATCCCCAAGTTCACAGCCGCCGAACCGCCCTGCAAGCCTTGGCCTGCACCGCGGCCGTGGCGGCGTGGCCCGCGCTGGCGCTGGAAAAACCCACAGGCCCGGTGGTGCTGACGCTCAGCGGCAAGCTGCGCAGCCCCAACGACGGCAAGCGGGCACAGTTCGACATGGCCATGCTCGAGAAGCTGCCGCAAACCAGCTTCAGCACGCGCACGCCTTGGTACTCGCAGCCGCGCAAGTTCACCGGCCCGCTGCTGCGCGACGTGCTGGCCGCCGCCGGCGCCGGTCCCGGCCAAGGCGCCACCACGCTGCGCGCCACGGCCCTGAACGACTACTGGGTGGAACTGCCGCTGGAAGACGCGGCGCGGTACGACCTCATCGTGGCGCGGCTGCTCGACGACAAGCCCATGGCCGTGCGCGACAAGGGGCCGCTGTTCATGATCTACCCCTTCGACGCCCTGCCCGAACTGCGCAACCCCGTTTTCTACAGCCGTTCGGCATGGCAGCTGCGCAGCCTGGAACTGCGCTAGACGGTCCGCCGTCGGCCACGCGCCGACGCACCTCCGTGCTGCGCATGGTGGGCATGGTTCTCGGGCTGGCCCTGTTGGCCGTGGCCCTGGTGCAAGGTCGTCAAGCCACGCTGCTGAACCAGACCGTGCAGATGGGCGACGACTACGTCGTGCTCAACGTCTTCCAGGCCGAGACCGAGTTTCTGCGCCTGTTGGACACCTGGCACCAGGCCACGGCCGACCAGGAGCCGCTGGACGCGACCGCGCTGCAACTGCGCTACGACGTCTGGGTCAGCCGCATCGGCCTGCTGCACGACAGCCGCACCTGGCAGATCATGTCCAGCCAGCCCGACTACATCGACACGCTGCAGCGCATCGACCAGTTCATCCGCCAGGCCGACCGCCTGTTGGGCGAGAAACCCCAGCAACGCTTGACGCGCCAGGCCCTGCTGGCGCTGCAGACCGACCTGGAGAACCTGGCCGCGCCCACCCATGGCATGACCCTGCGCGCGGCCCACCACGTGGGCGACCAGGTCACGGCGCGCAACGCCACGGTGCGCCGGCACAACCAGTTCGGCATCGGCCTGACCGCCTTCCTCACGGCCTTGACGCTGGCCTTCGCCTACATCTCACTGCGCCAGGTGCGCCAGCTGGAGCAGCGCCGCGCGTCGCTGGAGCAGTTGGCGGCCAGCCTGCGGGTGGCCCGCCGTGACGCCGAAGCCGCCAGCGCGGCCAAGAGCACCTTCCTGGCCAACATGAGCCACGAGATCCGCACGCCCTTCCAGGGCCTGATGGGCATGTTGGCCCTGCTGCGGGAGACCGGGCTGAACCCGCGACAGATCGACTACCTGCGCACGGCCACGGAATCGGCCGACCACCTGTTGGCGCTGCTGAACGACATCCTCGACATGTCGCAGCTGGAGTCGGGCCGCATGGTGCTGGACCCGGGTGCCGTGGACCTGCGCGCTTTGCTGCGCGAGGTGGAAGCGCTGATGCGGCCAGCGGCCAGCGCCAAACAACTCGCCCTGCACGTGGACGCCACGCCCGAAGTGCCGGAACGGGTGCTGGCCGACGGCACGCGGGTGCGCCAGGTCGCCTTCAACCTGCTGAGCAACGCCATCAAGTTTTCCGACCATGGCGCTGTGGTGCTGGACCTGCGGGTGGCCGGCGCCGGCACGGCCCAGCCCATGCTGGAGTTCGTCGTCAGCGACCAGGGTGTGGGCATCGACGACAACACCATGGCCACGCTGTTCAGCCGCTTTGTGCAGGGCGACAACTCGCGCTCGCGCCGCCACGGCGGCACCGGGCTGGGGCTGGAGATCTCGCGCAACCTGGCGCGGCTGATGGGTGGCGACATCACCGTGCGCAGCCAGCCCGGCGAAGGCAGCGTCTTCACCTTCCGCATGCCACTGCAGGCGGCACCGGCCTTGGCCCACGCGCACACCGAACTGGCCGGCGAAACCGAACCCGGTGCGCGGCGCTTGCACGTGCTGGTGGCCGAAGACCACCCGATCAACCGCCAGTTCCTGGCCGCCTTGCTGGAAGGCTTGGGCCACACGGCCCACTTCACGGCCAACGGCGAAGAAGCGGTGGCGGCCATGCGGCAGACCGGGCGAGGCTTCGACCTGGTGCTGATGGACCTGCACATGCCGGTGCTGGACGGCGTGGGCGCCACGCGGGCCATCCGCGCCCTGCCCCAGCCCGAGCTGGCCACCGTGCCCATCGTGGCGCTGACGGCCGACGCTTTCGCAGAAACACGCGAGCGCTGCCTGCTGGCCGGCCTGAACGACTTCCTGACCCAACCCGTCAGCCCGCCCAAGCTGGCCGCCGCCCTGCGCCGGCTGTTCGGCAGCGCCCCCACGCCCGACCCGGCCCTGGCCGCCAGCCACCCGGTGGCGCCGCTGCCGTCGCGCCTGTTGGACAGCCCGCCACTGCTGGACCCGGTGGCCCTGGCCCAGGGCCGCCACCAGCACGGCGAGACCGAGTTCGCACAACGGGTGCACGACTTCCTGGCCCAGGGCCCGCGCCGGGTGGCCACGTTGCGCGACGCCGTGCGGCACGCCCAGACGGTGGCCTTGCAGCAGCAGGGCGAACAACTGCGCAGCGAAGCCCTGGCCCTGGGCCTGAGCGCCCTGGCCGCCACCGCCGACGCCCTGCTGCAAGGCGCCGCCCACCTGCCGGCCCACGAGGTGGCGCGCCACGTGCAACGTTTTGAAGACCTGCTGCCCCGCACGCGGGCCGCGGCCGACGCCGCCGGCCTGACCGCCGCATGAAGTGGCCGCTGCGGCGGTGCCCGGGAGCACGCCCGGCCCGTGCGGTCGCCGGGCGGGCCACCAAGCGCGCCGCCACGCTCGCCTTCCAAACGGCCACCCTGCTGGCCGCAGCCACAAGCGCCCCCACCGCCGGGGCACAAAGCCAGGGTGGTGGCCCGCCTGAAGCAGGCGCCGAGGCCCCCACTGTGGTGGTGACCGGCAGCCTGGGCGAACGCCGTTGGCTGGACACCCCCTATGCCGTGGGCGTGGTGGACGCCGAGGCCCTGCGCCAGGGCGGACCCCGCGTGAACCTCAGCGAAGCCCTGGCCCGCGTGCCCGGCCTCGTGGTGGCCAACCGGCAGAACCTGGCGCAGGACCTGCAGATCAGCAGCCGCGGCTTCGGTGCGCGTGCGGGTTTCGGTGTGCGGGGACTGCGCCTGCTGGCCGACGGCATCCCCGCCAGCGGCCCCGACGGCCAAGGCCAGGTGGCGCACTTCGACCTGGCCGCGGCCGAACGCATCGAGGTGCTGCGCGGACCGTTCTCCGTGCTGTACGGCAACAGCTCCGGCGGTGTGGTGTCGCTGGTGACCGCCGTGCCACAGCGCCGCGTGGTGGAAGGTGAACTGGCGCTGGGCGGCTTTGGCCTGCACCAGCTGCGCGCCAGCGCGGCGCTGCCCTTGGAAGGCGGCTGGCACCTGCGCCTGGGCGCCAGCCAGATGGCCAGCACCGGCCCGCGCCCGCACAGCGCCGCGCAGCGTGAACTGGCCACCGCGCAGCTGGGCTGGGCCGGCGGGCCAGACCGTGTCACGCTGCAGGCCAGCGCCCTGGAACAACCGGCCCTGGACCCGCTGGGCCTGAGCCGCGCGCAGTTCGAGGCCGACCCCGGCCAAACCACGGCCGTGGCCACCCAGTACAACACCCGCAAGCTGGCCAGCCAGCAGCAGTGGGGCGGCCAATGGCTGCGGCGTTTCGCCGACGACGGCGCCTGGCGCGAGTGGCGCCTGGCCGCCTTCCAAGGCCAGCGGCGCGTGACCCAGTGGCTGGCCATCGCCCCCGCCACGCAGGCCAACCCCCAGCACGGCGGCGGTGTGGCCGACTTCGACCGCCGCTACCGCGGGCTGGACGCCCGTGGCCTGTGGGCGTGGGGCCCGCTGCAAGTGCACGCCGGCGTGGCGCTGGAACAGCAGACCGACGACCGCCGCGGTCACGAGAACTTCAGCGGCAGCGGCACCACCGCCGCCCTGGGCGTGCTCGGCGCCCTGCGCCGCGCCGAGACCAACCACGCCAGCACCCGGGACGCCTACGCCCAGGCCGAGTGGGCGTTGGGCACCGACTGGCTGGCCAGCGCCGGCCTGCGCAGCGGCCAGGTGCGGCTGCGCACCCAAGACCAGTTCCTGGCCAACGGCGACGACAGCGGCGAACGCCGCTGGCGCTACACCAACCCGGTGCTGGGCCTGCGCTGGCTGGCCGCCCCGGGCTGGGCCTGGCACGCCAGCCTGGGCCGCGGCTTCGAATCGCCCACGCTGGGCGAACTGGCCTACCGTGCCGACGGCAGCGGCGGCTTCAACAGCCGCCTGCAGGCGCAGACCAGCCGGCAGTGGGAACTGGGCAGCAAGTGGCGCGGCGCCGCGGCAGCCGGCCTGCCCGGCCCGCTGGAAGCCGAGTTCACGCTGTTCCAGGCCCGCACCGACCAGGAAATCGGCGTGGCCACCAACAGCGGCGGCCGCAGCGCTTTCCAGAACGTGGGGCGCACGCTGCGCCAGGGCGCTGAGCTGGCGGCCGCTTGGGCGCCCGCCAACGGTTGGAACGGCCGGCTGGCGCTGACCTGGCTGGACGCCACCTACCGCGACAGTTTCCTCACTTGCGCCGCCCTGCCCTGCACCACCCCCACCGCGCCGGTGGCCGCGGGGGCCCGCGTGGCCGGCACCCAGCGCGGCAGCGCCTGGGCCGAAGGGGGTTGGCGTGGGGCCAGCCCCTGGGGACGCTGGCACACGGCGGTGGAATGGCGCGGCGTGGGCCGCACCGCGGTGAACGACCGCACCAGCGACTTCGCCGACGCCTGGCACACCACCGGCCTGCGCGCCGGCGCCACCTGGGCCACCGCCGGGGGCGGCAGCCTGGAAGCGCTGCTGCGCTGGGAGAACATCTTCAACCGCCGCTACAGCGGCAGCGTCATCGTCAACGACGCCAACGGCCGCTTCTTCGAACCCGGCGCGCCGCGCCACACGCAGCTGGTGCTGCGCTGGGTGCCGCCGGCATAAACCGCGGGTGCAGGCCCCGCCACGGGGCCCGGGACTGGGGCCGCCACAGCACCCAGGCCAAGTTTTTTGGGTGAGTTGGGTCGACCCCCGTCATGCCGGCCTGGGGCCGTTCGTCCTGGCGACAGCCCCCGCCGCCTGGGCACCGCTGCTGCACACGGCACGCACCCAGCGGCGGCTGGTGGCGGTCAACAGAGGCGGCCAAACCTCAGCAGTTTGGCGTACACGGGCCAGGGCCATGCCCACTAGCATGGCTTGCGCCACCCAGGCCGCACCCCGCTTCCCCCCCCCCAGCGCCCGCTTCAGGAGACCCTCATGGCACCGTTTCTCGCAGGATTGATCGGTTCAGGCTTGCGCCTGGTGGCCAACGCGGTTCTCGTCAAAGGCACGGACTTCATCAAGGAGAAGACCGGCGTCGATGTACAGCAAGCGGCGATGAGCGATGCCGACAAGCTGACCTTGCAGAAGTTCCAAGCCGAACACGAAGAAGAACTGCTGCGCTTGCAACTCGAGGACAACAAGCTCTCGCTCGAGGAAGCCAAGCTTGAGCTCGAAAAGACCCGCGCCTACCTGGCCGATGTCGGCGATGCGCGCAAGAACCAATCGGCGGTGCAGATGAGCGACACCGCGCCGTGGTACGCCAAGTCGATTCAACCCACCCTGGCCTTGCTGACCGTGCTGGCCACGATCGGTCTGTTCACGTTCTTCGTCGTCCAGGCCGGCAACACCAACGCGGCCGGGCAGCCGACGCTCAATGCGACGCAGAAGGACATCATCATCTACATCCTGGGTGTGCTGTCCGCGGCAGTCACGCAGATCCTGGGCTACTACTTCGGCAGTTCCCAAGGCAGCACGGCCAAGGACAAGAGCCTGGAGACGATGGCGCTGCAGGCCAAGTCGAACGGAGGCGCCCAATGAGCCTCATCGACGAGCAGGTCGCCTTCATGCGCGACGTGCGCAAACTGCTGGCACATGCCGAAGATGTGTGCCGGTTCGAGGTCACAGGCGGCGAACTCGAGCGCAGCCCTGAGACCCAGGCCGCCTACATGCGCGCCGGCCGCGAGAAGAGCATGGACAGCCCGCACCTGCGCCGCTGCGCCATCACACTGAACTTTTTCCGCGCAGCCAACAGCCGCCACGGGTTGGTTCAGTCGGTGGGCGAATTGGAACCCCTGGGCCAGTTCTGGGAGGGCCTGGACCCGCGCAACCGCTGGGGTGCGCGGCAAGGCGGTGCGCTGGCGGCGCAGCGCTTCGAGCGCGATCCCGGTGGCTGGCCCGCGGCCGAGACCGGCACGCTGTTCTCGCCGGCCCTGGCGCCGGCGGCGGTGGAGGCGGTGGCCCTGGCCGATACCGACCGCCCCAGCCCCGTGGTGCTGCCGGGCACGCCGACCACGTCGGCGACCCCGGTGCTCAAGCGCGGCACCGGCGAGCGCGACGCGGTGGCCAGGCTGCAGGTCCTGCTGGTGAAGCTGAAGTTCCTGGAAAAGGCCAACGGGGCCTTTGACGAAGCCACGCAGCGTGCGGTAGTCGAGTTCCAGCGCAAGAACGACCTGGTCGCCGATGGCGTGGTCGGCGAGAAGAGCTGGACCACGCTGCTGGCGCAGACCGGCGAGGTTCAGCAAGCGATGGCACAGCGCTTCATCGGCGACACCGACTTCGTGCAAGCTGCAGAGAAGCTGCGGGTCGAACTGGCGGCCATCAAGGCCGTTTACAAGGTCGAGTCCAACGGCAAGGGCTTCGTGGGCGAGCAGCCCAAGATCCTGTTCGAGGGCCATGTCTTCTGGGAACGGCTGAACAAGCTGGGGATGCGGCCCGAGACCCGGGTCCGCGGCAACGAAGACATCCTCTACCCCAAGTGGACCAAGGAACACTACGTCGGCGGCGCCGCCGAACAAGGACGGCTAGAACGCGCCAGCGAGATCCACCGCGACGCAGCGCTGGAGTCGGCCTCCTGGGGCTTGTTCCAGATCATGGGCTACCACTGGAAAGCTCTGGGCTACGAATCGGTCGAGCAGTTCGTCGACCTGATGAAAGAACACGAGCGCGAGCACCTGGACGCCTTTTGTCGGTTCATCAGCCAAAAGAAAGACCGCGGCGGTCGCTCGCTCACCGACAAGCTGCGCGACAAGGACTGGACCGCTTTCGCCTATGGCTACAACGGCGAGGGCTACCGCAAAAACGCCTACGACGACAAGCTGCGCGACCAGTACCAGCGCTTCAAGGTGTCGGCCTGACCTCCCAGGACCGCGGCAGGCGCAACCTACATGGTCAGCCCAGCGCGGCGCCTGCGGCCGGCCCCCCCTGGGTGAGCGATGCACCAGGTGGCCGATGGCGGTCCTGGCCTCCGGCGACGGGGCTGCCCGCACCGGGCCCACACCACCCTCAAACGATCACCGGCTCCGGCTCCAAGCGAATGCCAAAGCGCCCGTAAACACTTTCCTGGATGGCACGCGCCAGGGTCACCACCTCGGCCCCCGTGGCGCCGCCGCGGTTCACCAGCACCAGGGCTTGTTTTTCGTACACGCCGGCGTGGCCCACGGTTTTGCCTTTCCAGCCACAGGCGTCGATCAGCCAGCCCGCGGCCAGCTTCACCGTGCCGTCGGGCATGGGGTAGTGCACGATCTCCGGGTCGCGGCCGATGATGTCGCGGCACTGTTCTTCGCTGACCACCGGGTTCTTGAAGAAACTGCCGGCGTTGCCCACCACGGCCGGGTCGGGCAGTTTGGCGCGGCGGATGGCGCACACCCAGTCGAACACCTGGCGCGCGCTGGGCGCGGTGATGCCGGTTTCCTGCACCTTGCGTTCGATGTCCAGGTAGCCCAGCACCGGCTGCCAGGGTTTGGGCAGGCGAAAGCGCACGCGGGTGATCACGCTCTTGCCGGCCAGGCCGCCATAACCTTCGCGCTTGAAGATGCTGTCGCGGTAGCCAAAGCGGCACACCACGGCGTCCAGCGTCACGCTGCGGCCGGTCACCAGATCCACGGCGTCCAGCTCGTGGAAGCGGTCCTTCAGCTCCACGCCGTAAGCGCCGATGTTCTGCACCGGCGAAGCGCCCACCTCGCCGGGGATCAGCGCCAGGTTCTCCAGCCCCGGGCAGCCCTGGTCCAGCGTCCAGGCCACGAAGTCGTGCCAGTTCTCGCCGGCACCGGCTTCCACAATCCAGGCGTCTTCGCGTTCTTCCACCACGCGCCGGCCCTTTACGGCCACCTTCAGCACCACGCCGGGCACGTCGCGCGTGAACACCAGGTTGCTGCCACCGCCCAGCACCAGCTTGGGCGCGCGGCCGTACTCGGGGTGGTCCACCACGCGGCGCACGTCGGCGTCGCTGGCCACCTGCACCAGCGTGTGGGCCAGGGCCGGCAGGCCGAAGGTGTTCAGCTCGCGCAACGAAGCCCGCGTGGCCACCTGCAAGGCGGGTGGTGAAGAAGGTGGGGCGCTGGCGTCCGTGGGCAGGTGGGGCATGGCAGAATTTTCGCTGATTCCCCCCTCTCTTTCCGGCCCACCGCGGCCCGCTGCCCCATGCCCAGCTTCGACACCCTTCTTGAACCCGACATGGTCGCCATCCGCCACGCGGTGGAGAACACCCAAAAGCAGATCGGCACCCGCTTCGACTTCAAGGGCACCAGCGCCGCCGTGGAGTTCAAGGAAAAGGACAAGCAGGTGCAGGTGGTGGGCGACAGCGACTTCCAGCTCGACCAGATCAACGAGGTGCTGATCGGCCAGTTCACCAAGCAGAAGGTGTCCATCAGCTTCCTGGAAATGGCCGAGAAGGTGGAAAAGATGGGCGGCGACAAGGTGCGCAAGACCCACACCATCAAGGCCGGCATCGACACCGAGCTGGCCAAGAAGGTCGTCACCGCGCTGAAGAACAGCAAGCTGAAGGTGCAGGCCAGCATCCAGGGCGACACCGTGCGCGTCACCGGCAAGAACCGCGACGACCTGCAGACCGCCATCGCCCTGCTGCGCAAAGACTTCGCCGACCAGCCCTTCAAGTACGACAACTTCCGGGACTGAGCTTGAACCCCCTGCGCCGCACCCTCGCCGCGGCGCTGGCCTTGGCCTTCGCCACCCCGCTGGCCGGGGCCCAGACCGTCTCGCTGGGCGGTGTCATGGGCACCAAGGCCGCTTTGTTGGTGGACGGCCAACCCGTCACGTTGGCCGTGGGCGACAGCGCCCGCGGCGTGAAGCTGCTGCAGCTGGAAGGCGACACCGCCGTGGTGGAAACCACCGCCCTGCCGCCGCGCCGCTTCAGCCTGCGTGTGGGCGCCCAGCCCGCCAGCGTGGGCGCACCGGCCACCGCCAACAGCGAACAAACCCGCACCCTGGTGCTGGCCATGGGCCCGGGTGGGCACTTCCACGCCCTGGGCCAGGTGAACGGCCGCAGCCTGCGTTTCATGGTGGACACCGGGGCCTCGTCGGTGGCCCTCAGCCGCGCCCAGGCCGAACAACTCGGGCTGGACTGGCGCCGTGGCGACCCCGTGCAGGTGGGCACGGCCAACGGCAGCACCGTGGCCCACCGTGTGGTGCTGAGCAGCCTGCGGGTCGGCGGCGTGGAAGTGGCCAACGTGGAAGCCGTGGTGCTGCCCGCCAACCTGCCACAAGCCCTGCTGGGCAACAGTTTCCTGGGCCGTTTCCAGATGCGCCGCGACAACGACGTGATGCGCCTGGAACTGCGGCCCTGACGCCACCGCGCGAAGGGCGCACACCTCGGGCGGTGCGCCAGTGTTTACCCTGAGCACCCCCCACCGCGCGCCCGGTTGTCGCGGCCAGGACAGCCCAAAAACGAACGACCGTGCTAGAACCCGGCGTGGCCCCGCACACCGGGGCCGGAACATCCACGGCCAGTGCGCACCGCCCGCGCCCCACGGAGACAAGACATGGACCTGAACTTCACCGCGGAAGAACAAAACTTCCGCAGCGACATCCGCCAATGGGTGGCCACCCACCTGCCGGCCGACCTGAGCCACAAGGTGCACAACGCGCTGCGCCTGAGCCGCGACGACCTGCAGCGCTGGGCCAAGATCCTGGGCAAGCAGGGGTGGCTGGGCTGGGGCTGGCCGAAAGAATTCGGCGGCCCGGGCTGGAACGCCATCCAGAAGCACCTGTTCGAAGAAGAGTGCGCGCTGGCCGGCGCGCCGCGCGTCGTGCCTTTCGGCCCGGTGATGGTGGCCCCGGTCATCATGGCTTTTGGCAACCGCGCACAGCAAGAACGCTTCCTGCCCGGCATTGCCAGCGGCGAGGTGTGGTGGAGCCAGGGTTACAGCGAACCGGGTTCGGGTTCCGACCTGGCCAGCCTGAAGTGCAAGGCCGAGCGCCAGGGTGACCAGTACCTCGTCAACGGCCAGAAGACCTGGACCACGCTGGGCCAGTACGGCGAGTGGATCTTCTGCCTGGTGCGCACCAGCAACGAAGGCAAACCGCAGACCGGCATCAGCTTCCTGCTGATCGACATGAAGAGCCCCGGCATCAGCGTGCGGCCCATCATCACGCTGGACGGTGAACACGAGGTCAACGAGGTCTGGTTCGACAACGTCGAGGTGCCGGCCGAGAACCTGATCGGCGAAGAGAACAAGGGCTGGACCTACGCCAAGCACCTGCTGGCACACGAGCGCACCAACATCGCCGACGTGAACCGCGCCAAGCGCGAACTGGAACGCCTGAAGCGCATCGCACGTGCCGAGGGCCTGATGGACGACCACCGCTTCCGCGACCAGATCGCGCTGCTGGAGGTGGACATCGTGGCGCTGGAGATGCTGGTGCTGCGCGTGCTGAGCGCCGAGAAAAGCGGCAAACAAAGCCTGGACATCGCCGGCCTGCTGAAGATCCGCGGCTCGGAAATCCAGCAGCGCTACACCGAGTTGATGATGCTGGCCGGTGGCCCGTACAGCGTGCCCTTCATCAGCGAGGCCATGGAGGCCGGCTGGCAAGGCGACCACGTGGGCGCCGCCCACTGCGCGCCGCTGGCCGCCACCTACTTCAACTACCGCAAGACCACCATCTACGGTGGTTCCAACGAAGTGCAACGCAACATCGTCGCGCAAACCGTGCTGGGGGCCTGAACCATGGACTTCGATTTCACCGACGACCAGAACGCCCTGCGCGAAGCCGTGGCCCGCTGGGTTGAAAAGGCTTTCAGTTTCGAGCGCCGCCACGGCCTGGCCAAGGCCGGTGGCGCCACCCGCGCCGTCTACACCGAACTGGCGGAACTGGGCCTGACCGGCCTGGCCGTCGCCGAAGACCACGGCGGCCTGGGCTTCGGCCCGGTGGACGCCATGGTGGTGGCCGAAGAACTGGGCCGCGGCCTGGTGAACGCGCCCTGGGCTGCGGGCGCCTTGGTGGCCCCGGCCCTGCTGGCGCTGGCGCCGGCCGAGGTGCAGGCCGCCTGGCTGCCGGGCATGGCCGCCGCCGAGAGGCTGGTCGTGCTGGCCCACCAGGAACGTGCCGCGCGCTACCGCCTCCACCACGTCACCACCACGGCCACGCCCACAGCGGCCGGCTGGGTGCTGACGGGCCAAAAGAGCGTGGTGCCTGCGGGCGACGAGGCCGACGCCTTCATCGTGCCGGCCCGGGTGTCGGGCGCGGTCGACAGCGAAGCCGGCATCGCCTTGTTCCTGGTGGAAGCCAGCGCCGCCCAGGTGCGCGGCTACCCCACGCAAGACGGTGCGCGGGCCGCAGAGCTGACGCTGCAAGCGAGTGCCGCCACGCTGATCACCACCGAAGGTTTCGAGGCGCTGGAACACGCGGCCGACATCGCCATCGCTGCCCAATGCGCCGAGGCCGTGGGCCTGATGGACCGCCTGGTGGCCATCACCGTGGACTACATGAACACGCGCAAGCAGTTCGGCACCCACATCGCCAACTTCCAGGCATTGCGCCACCGCATCGCCGACGTGAAGATGCAGCTGGAGCTGGGCCGCTCGATGAGCTACTACGCCACGCTGAAGCTGGGCGAAGCGCGCGCCCAGCGCCGCCGCGCCATCAGCCAGGCGCGTGTGCAGCTGGGCCAGAGCATGCGCTTCGTGGGCCAGCAGTGCGTGCAGTTGCACGGCGGCATTGGCGTCACCGACGAGTACATCGCCAGCCACTGTTTCAAGCGCCTGACGATGCTGGAAATGACCTGGGGCGACACCCTGCATCACCTGGGCGAGGTCAGCGGCCGCATGCAGGACCCGGCCGGGGTGTTTGCGTGAACCCATTGCGGTTGACTGGGGCTGCAGTAGCCGCGAGCGTCCGCCAGGCGCTCGTCACACATCTCTTTGCCGCCACACCACAGGCGGTCATGGGCGGTGTGCTGTTCGCCGCTGTCGTGGCGGGCGCAGTGGCCGGTCATGTGCCTGCCGCCTGGGCCTGGGGCTGGTTCTGGCTGAAGGCGGCCATCGCTGCGGTCAGGGTTCTGCAGGTGCGTCGCTTCATGGCCGACGCAGGCAGCGCCACCAGGCTGACGGGCTGGATGCGCTCGTACTACATCTGGATTGGCATTGACGTCGTGACCTGGGCGGCGATGCTGCCGCTGTTCGGCCCGGGCGCCGATCCGCTGACCTTGACCCTGCTGATGTGCGGCCTGGTCGGCATTCCGTCCCTGGGTATCTTCACCACGGTCTCCCACTGGGCCTTGTGCGTGGCCTACAGCAGCGTATGCATGGGCACCATGGTGGTGTGGTTTGCGTTGCGTAACCAGCCTGGAGATGCGGCTGTGTACCTGGGC
>JBKCUM010000148.1:0-7368 GCA_046318395.1 Rubrivivax sp. | reverse complement strand
TCGCGGTTGTTCAGCGGCAGGTAGTTGAAGAAGCGGCGCAGCATCAGCAGCGCTTCCACGTCGTTGTCGAAGGCCAGGTCGGCCACGCCGCTCTTGGCCGTGTGGGTGCTGGCGCCGCCCAGTTCTTCGGCCGTCACTTCTTCGTGCGTGACGGTCTTCACCACTTCGGGGCCGGTGACGAACATGTAGCTGCTGTCCTTGACCATGAAGATGAAGTCGGTCATGGCGGGGCTGTACACCGCACCGCCGGCGCTGGGGCCCATGATCAGGCTGATCTGCGGCACCACGCCACTGGCCAGCACGTTGCGCTGGAACACGTCGGCGTACCCACCCAGGCTGGCCACACCTTCCTGGATGCGCGCGCCGCCGCTGTCGTTCAGGCCGATGACCGGGGCACCCACCTTCATGGCCTGGTCCATCACCTTGCAGATCTTCTCGGCGTGGGCCTCGCTCAGCGCACCACCGAACACCGTGAAGTCCTGGCTGAACACAAAGACCAGGCGGCCGTTGATCATGCCGTAGCCGGTGACCACGCCGTCGCCCGGCACCTTGTTGTCGGCCATGCCGAAGTCGGTGCAGCGGTGTTCGACGAACATGTCCCATTCTTCGAAGCTGCCTTCGTCCAGCAGCAGCTCCAGCCGCTCGCGCGCCGTCAGCTTGCCCTTGGCGTGCTGGGCGGCGATGCGCTTTTCACCGCCACCCAGGCGCGCCGCCGCGCGTTTCTGGTCCAGCAACTCGTTGATGTCTTGCATCGCTTCGGTCTCCTTGGCGCTCACGCCCAAAAGGTGGGGTTGGTTCAGTTCAGCAGGTCCAGCAGGCGGCGGGCGGCCACCGAGGCCGCCACCCTGCCCTGCCGGACGTCGTCGGTGAAACCCGGCAGCGCCTGGCGCACGCCGGGGTGTTGTGCAAAACGTTGGCGCAGACCGGCCTGGATGCGTTCCCACATCCAGGCTTCTTCCTGCGCCACACGGCGCGCGGCCAGGGCGCCGTTGTCGCCACGCTGGACGCGGAAGGCCATCACCGCGGCCCAGAACTCCGGCAGGCCCTGGCCCTTCAGCGCGCTCATCTGCAGCACCTGGGCGCCGTGTTGTGCGTGCGGGCCGAAGAAGCGCAGCGCGCTGGTGATCTGCGCACGCGCCCGCATCGCCGCGGCTTCGTCCAGGTCGGCCTTGTTGATGACCACCAGGTCGGCGATCTCCATCACGCCCTTCTTGATGGCCTGCAGGTCGTCGCCCGCGTTGGGCAACTGCAGCAAACAGAACAGGTCGGTCATGCCCGACACCGCGGTTTCGCTCTGGCCCACGCCCACGGTCTCGACGATCACCACGTCGTAACCCGCGGCCTCGCAGACCAGCAGGGCCTCGCGCGTTTTCTCGGCCACGCCGCCCAGGTTGCCGGCCGCAGGGCTGGGGCGGATGAAGGCACGCTCCTGCACCGACAACTGCTCCATGCGCGTTTTGTCGCCCAGGATGCTGCCGCCGCTGAGGCTGGAACTGGGGTCCACCGCCAACACCGCCACCCGGTGGCCTTGGGCGATGAGGTACAGGCCCAGGGCCTCGATGAAGGTGCTCTTGCCCACACCCGGCACACCGCTCAGGCCCAGGCGAAAGGCCCGGCCGGTGTGGGGCAGCAAGGCGGTCAGCACCGCGTCGGCGCGCACACGGTGGTCGGCACGGGTGCTTTCCAGCAGCGTGATGGTCTTGGCCATGGCGCGGCGCTGGGCCGGGCCTGGCGCGGCCAGCACACCGGTCACCAGGGCTTGGTCCTCGGGTGGCAAGGTGGGGTGGTTCACCACAGGCCTTCCACAGACGCCGCAGGCCTCAGGCCTGGAAAGCGCGCCGGCTGCCGCCAAGCCGGCGCGGCTTCCACCGTGGCCCACAGCTCCCACACACGTTGGATGCGCCCGTCGCGAACGCTGAAGCGGCTGTCGGCCAGGAAGCTGGCCGGGGGGTGGTCCACGCGCACTAGGCTGTGCACACGGCCGTCGGCTTGGGGCGCCAGCGCCAACAGGTGCAGGGTCCAGCCTTCGGGGTATTCGGCGTTCACGGCCACGAAGGCGTCGGCGTCCATCACCTCGCCGGTGGCCGGCCAGGCGGCTTGCGCATCGTCGTGCAGCAGCGCGCGCATTTGGGGCCAGTCGCGCGCCTGCACCGCGGTCCACAGCGCCAACACCACGTCGCTGGGGCGCGAGTGGGGCGCACGCTCGTAGGCGATGTCGAAAGCGCTGTGGCCCACTTCCACCAAACCTTGGCGTTGATAGAAACGGTTGGCGTCGCTGCCTTGCAGGGCCTCCAGGCGCAGCGGGCATTGGCGCTGGTCGGCCTGGGCCTTGGCCCAGTCCAGCACCTGGGCGCCCAGGCCCTGGCCCTGGTGCGCGGGTTCGATGTACAGGTGGTCCAGCACCAAGGCTTCGGGCTCGGGGCGCAGCGTCACACAGCCCACGGCCACGCCGTTCAGCCACAGGCGGTGCATGTGCTGGGGCACGAAGCCGCTGGCGAAACGTTCACGCGCACGTTGCGGGTCGAAGCGGCCCAGAGCCTGCAAGCTGGGCTGCATGGCGCGCAGGCGCAGGGCCAGCAGGTCTTCGAAGTCGCCTGGGTGCACAGGCCGCCATTGCAGCCTGGCGTCGACGGCGGTGGACGGGCTGGCCATGCTCAGACCTGGGCGGCCTTGATCTGCTCCAGCACATCCTTGGCGCTGACGGGGATGGGCGTGCCCGGGCCGTAGATGCCTTTCACGCCGGCGTCGTACAAGAAGCCATAGTCCTGCGCCGGGATGACACCGCCCACGAAGACGATGATGTCGTCGGCGCCTTGTTTTTTCAGCTCGGCGATGATGGCCGGCACCAGGGTCTTGTGGCCCGCGGCCAGCGTGCTGACGCCCACGGCGTGCACGTCGTTTTCGATGGCCTGGCGTGCGCACTCTTCGGGCGTCTGGAACAGCGGGCCCATGTCCACGTCGTAGCCCAGGTCGGCGAAGGCCGTGGCCACCACCTTGGCGCCACGGTCGTGGCCGTCCTGGCCCAGCTTGGCGATCATCACGCGCGGCCGGCGGCCGTGTGCTTCACCGAAAGCGGCGATCTCGCCTTGCAGCTTCTCCCAGCCCTCGGCGCTGTCGTAGGCGGCGGCGTACACGCCGGTCACCTTCTGGATGTCGGCGCGGTGGCGGCCGAAGACCTGTTCGAGCGCATCGCTCACCTCCCCCACCGTGGCACGCAGGCGCACGGCTTCAATGCTCAGGGCCAGCAGGTTGCCGGTGTTGCTGCGCGCGGCTTCGGTCAGGGCGGCCAGCGCGGCCTGCACCTTGGCGTTGTCGCGCGTGGCGCGGATGTGCTTCAGCCGCTCAATTTGGCCGTCACGCACCTTGACGTTGTCGACCTCCAGGATGTCCACCGGATCCTGCTTGTCGAGCTTGTACTTGTTGACGCCGACGATGACGTCCTTGCCGCTGTCGATGCGCGCCTGCTTCTCGGCCGCGCTGGCCTCGATCTTCAGCTTGGCCCAGCCGCTGTCCACGGCCTGGGTCATGCCACCCATGGCGTTGACCTCTTCGATGATGGCCCAGGCGGCGTCGGCCATGTCCTGGGTGAGTTTTTCCATCATGTAGCTGCCGGCCCAGGGGTCGACCACGTTGGTGATGGGGGTCTCTTCCTGGATGATCAGCTGCGTGTTGCGCGCAATGCGTGCCGAAAACTCGGTGGGCAGCGCGATGGCTTCGTCAAAGCTGTTGGTGTGCAGGCTTTGTGTGCCGCCGAACACCGCGGCCATGGCCTCGATGGTGGTGCGCACCACGTTGTTGTACGGGTCTTGTTCGGTCAGGCTCCAGCCGCTGGTCTGGCTGTGCGTGCGCAGCATCAGGCTCTTGGGGTTCTTCGCGCCGAAGCCCTTCATGATGCGGCACCACAGCAGCCGGGCCGCCCGCATCTTGGCGATCTCCAAATAGAAGTTCATGCCCACGGCCCAGAAGAAGCTGAGGCGGCCGGCGAAGTCGTCCACGTCCAGGCCCTTGGCCAGCGCGGTCTTTACGTACTCCTGGCCGTCGGCCAGCGTGAAGGCCAGTTCCAGCGCCTGGTTGGCGCCGGCTTCCTGCATGTGGTAGCCGCTGATGCTGATGCTGTTGAACTTGGGCATCTGCTGCGAGGTGTAGGCGATGCTTTCGCCCACCACGCGCATGCTGGGCTACGGCGGATAGATGTACGTGTTGCGGACCATGAACTCCTTGAGGATGTCGTTCTGGATGGTCCCCGAGAGCCGGTCCTGCCCGACGCCCTGCTCTTCCGCCGCCACGATGTAGCCCGCCAGCACGGGCAGCACGGCGCCGTTCATGGTCATCGAGACCGACACCTTGTCCAGCGGAATGCCGTCGAAGAGGATCTTCATGTCCTCCACCGAGTCGACCGCCACGCCAGCCTTGCCCACGTCGCCCGTGACGCGCGGGTGGTCGCTGTCGTAGCCGCGATGGGTGGCGAGGTCGAAGGCCACGCTCACGCCCTGCGCGCCGGCGGCCAGGGCCTTTCGGTAGAAGGCGTTGCTGTCTTCGGCGGTGGAGAAGCCGGCGTACTGGCGGATGGTCCACGGGCGCACGGCATACATCGTGGCCTGGGGGCCGCGCACGAACGGCGCGAAGCCCGGCAGCGTGTCGGCGTGCGGCAGGCCGGCCACATCGGCGGCGGTGTACAGCGGCTTGACCGTAAGGCCCTCGGGCGTCACCCAGTTCAGCGCCTGCAGTTCGTTGCCCTGGGCCGAGCGGGCCGCGGCGGCCGCCCAGCGAGCCAGGGCCTCGGGCGTGGCGGCCTCAGCCGACGGGGCAGAAACAACGGGGCGGGACTGGGAAGGTTCGGACACGGGTCACTCCAGGGGGCCGGCAGGCGGCGATCTGCGCGAGGTGTCTTCGCAGCGTGCGCGGCCGATCGGGGACGCGCTCATCATTATGAATGCAAAATCCGACGCTGCGCTGACGCGGGCGTGCTTCGCACCGCCGCCGCCCCTTTTGCCCCTGCCCCCTGCCTCCGACATGTCCGCTCCCGCCGATTTCCCGCGCACTCCGTCGCCCCGCCGGGCGCGAGCCGCCGCGACGAGCGCAGCGGCCGGCGCGGGCCAGCCCGGCCGTCGGGGCGAGGTCGCGCTGCCGCTGGCGCGTCGCGCGCTCTACCTCGAGGTGGCCGAGCGATTGCGGGAGATGATCTACGACCGGCGCCTGCCGCCGGGCAGCTGGATCGACGAGCTGAAGCTGTGCGAGGGGCTGGGCATCAGCCGCACGCCATTGCGCGAGGCGCTGAAGGTGCTGGCCGTCGAGGGGCTGGTGACGATGCAGGTGCGGCGCGGCGCCTTCGTCGCGGAGGTGTCGCACG
This sequence comes from Rubrivivax sp., assembly GCA_046318395.1. Classification (GTDB taxonomy): domain Bacteria; phylum Pseudomonadota; class Gammaproteobacteria; order Burkholderiales; family Burkholderiaceae_C; genus Rubrivivax. The sequence continues at coordinate 2,018 of JBKCUM010000148.1, read as the reverse complement.
AGGACGTGCGGCAGGTGTACCAGCTGCTGGGGCTGCTGGAGAGCGACGCCGCCGCCGCCGTGGCGCGCGAGGCCACCGCCGACGAGCTGGCCGAACTGCGGGCGCTGCATGAGCGACTGGAGCGCCAGGTGCGCCAGCGCGATGCCTTCTTTGCCGCCAACGAGGCTTTCCACCTTCGGCTGCTGCAGCTCGGGCGCAACCGCTGGCGCGAACAGCTGGTGCAGGACCTGCGCAAGGTCATGAAGCTCAACCGGCATCATTCGTTGTTCAAGCGAGGGCGGCTCACGGAGTCGCTGGCCGAGCACCGCGCGCTGATGGCGGCGCTGGACGCCCGCGACCCGGCCCGGGCGGCCGCCCTGATGCGGTCGCACTTCGACAACGGCCTGCAGGCGGCCACTGCTGCCGCGCCTGCTGCCGGTTGATGGCCAGGGCGTCAGGCCGTCAGCGCGCCTGCAGCCGACGACGCTAACGCCACAGCCCCAGCAGGGCACCCGTGCCTGCCGCGGCGCCGGCGGCCAGCAACAAGGGCAGACCGACCCGACGGCCAAACGCCGCGCCGCCGGCCGTCCAGGCCACGACACATCGGCTGACGCTGTTGGCCACCAGCGCGATGCACGCGCCGGCCGCAAGGTCGGGTACGGACAGACGGTCTGCAGCGGTCAGCGCCGCGAGCGCGGCGACCGCCGCATGCGCGTCGGCCACCGCCGCCAGTGCGGTACTGAAGCCCATGCCGATCACGCCGAACTTGGCCTGCGCCCACCCGATCGCGAGACTGATCGCGGCCAGCAGGGCCGCCACCAGCGCCGCCTCGCGAATCCGCAGCGGGCCGCGCTCTTCGTCCGCCCGCGCCGCCTGCGCGTGGGGCTGGCCCGCGGCCGGCGCGGTGGCGCCCCGCAGCGACACCCAGGACGCGGCCAGGGCCACGGCGCCGCCGGCCAGGGCCATGGGTCCCCACAGGGGCAGGACGGTGGGCGCCAGCGCCGCCATCAGCGCGGTGGCCTGCACCCAGGTGGCCACCGTCGAGGCCAGCGCGCCGGCGCTGGCCGCTGCGCGTTCCTCTGGGGGCGCAGCCCGGGCGCGGGTTCCGAGCGAGGCGATGGTGGCGGTGCTGGACACGAATCCTGAAGCGAATCCCGACCACCACAGGCCGGCTCGGGGCCCCATCACCCGCATGGCCACGTGGCCGGCCCCCTGCAGCACGAGAATGAGGACCAGCAGGCTCAACAGTTGGCGGGGCACCAGCCCGGCCATCCAGGGCTGAGGCGAAGCCGGCATGAGCGGCAGCAGCACCAGCGCGAGCGCGGCCAACAGCAGGCCATCATGCAGTTCGGCCTCGCGGAGCCACTGGACGGCGAACTGGTGCAGGCGCTCGCGCGCGGCCAGCAGCCCGGCGAGCACCACCGACACGGCCGCCGCCAGGCCGGGCTGCTCGATCGCCAGCACACCGATCAGGTAGGTGAGCAGCAGCGCGAGTTCGGTGGTGAGGCCCGGGTCGGCCTCGCGGCCGGCGCCGGCGCGGTAGGCGGCCAGCACCAGGGCAATGACCGCCACGGCGCCCAGCGCGACCAGCAGCGGCTGCGCCAGGGCCTGCGCCACGGCGCCGGACAGCGCCGTGACGGTGAACGTGCGGATGCCGGCGGGCGACCGGATCCCTTCCTCTGCCCGCGCGCGCTTGCGGCGCTCGCGCTCCAGCCCGATGAGCAGGCCGGCCCCCAGGGCCGTGGCCAGGCTCAACCAGAGGTCGGGGAGACCATTCAAGGCGAAGCCCGGTGGCAGCGATCGAGGTCAGGCGCCGCGGCGCGGCGCCCTGCTCTCAACGCTCGCCGATCGGCGTGACCTCGCGGTGCGCTGCACCCACGAAGAGCTGACGGGGACGGCCGATCTTGTACTCGGGGTCGCCGATCATCTCGTTGAGCTGGGCGATCCAGCCCACCGTGCGCGCCAGCGCGAAGATGGCGGTGAACAGGCTCACCGGGATGCCGAGCGCGCGCTGCACGATGCCCGAGTAGAAGTCGACG
>JBKCUM010000147.1:0-3411 GCA_046318395.1 Rubrivivax sp. | reverse complement strand
GCGCCACAGCAGCAGGCGGTTGATGAGGTGCTGCTCGCGCCGGCGGCGGTTGCCGCGGTCGTACAGGTAGTTGAAGTCGTGCACCGTCATCAGCCGGCGGCGCGTGCCTTGCGGCGCGGCGAACTTGGCGTGCTGGTTCAGGGTGTGCCACACGTCGAAGCGCTGCGGCTGCCGGTGCCACCACTTCTGGCCGCTGCGCTGGGCCAGGTACTGCACCTCGGGGCCGAAGTGGCCGTGCAGGCGTTCCGGCAGGTGGTAGTGCAGTTGCACGCCGTGCTGCTCGCGCAGGGCCGGCGCGGCCAGTGCGAACTGGCGGCCCAATTGCAGGCTGAACTCGGCCAGGCCGTCGTGCAGGCTGCGCAAGGGGCCGAAGCCGATGCCGATGTGCAGGCGGGCGCTCATAGGTGCGGCGGGCGGCTGCGCAGATTCACTTGGCCACGCGGCGGCTGAACCACACGAACTCGTGCTTGCCGAAGCGCCGCCAGTGCGGCTTGGCGCCGAACAGGCCGGCCGCGCCGTGTTTGAAGGTCAGGCTGCTGGCCTGCAGCGTCCACAGGTGGCGGGCCAGGTTGATGTACATGCGCGCGGCGGCGCTGGGCACCTGGGCCAGGTCGGCCACCGGGTCCAGCACGCGCAGTGCGGGCAGTGCGGTGCCACCGTCCAGGCCCAGCACCACGTTGGCGAAGCTGGCGTCCTGGAAACGCTGGTCGATGTGGGTGCCGTGCGTGCCGATGTGCGTGACACGCGGCACCAGGCTTTGCAGCACGTGCAGGCGCTTGTCCAGCAGCAGGGTGCGGGTCATGGCCAGGTCCCAGCCCACGCCGGGCATGCCGTGGAAGTTCTCCATCGCCGGGTTGTCCACGAACCAGGCGGGCACGAAGTGGCGCTGCCATTGTTCACGCGTGAACAGCAGGCCGTACGAGCTGAAGAACCGCCCCTTCAGCACCACATCGGCCAGCGCCGTGGCTTCGCTGGCGGCGGGCATGAAGATGGACTCGCTCATGCACGTGGTGGTCAGCAGGTTGGCGCACATCGCCTCGGGCTGTTGCAGCGCACCTTGTGCCAGCAGTTCGCACCAGCGCAGGGCCTGGGTGTCGACCAGCAGGTCGTCTTCCAGCAGCAGCACGGTGTCGTGGCCCTGGGCGAGCACCCACTGCACGGTCTCGTAGGGGTTATGGCGCACGCCCAGCTTGCGGTCGTTCACACGCGCTTGTATGCGCAGCCGCGGGCTGAAACGCGGCAGCAGGGCCAGGATCTCCGGCGTCTGCGGCGTGGGCTCCACGCCCAGGTACACCTGCCAGCGGTCTGCGCCATCGGCCGCGGCCAGGCTGTCCAGGGCCTGCACCAGCAAGTCGGGCCGGTTGTGGGCGGTGAGTGAGATTGCGGGGTTGAACGCCATCTTGCGGGCCGGTTGGGGTGTTCAGGTGGCCGCGGGCGCGGCGTTGGCGGCGTCTTCGTCGCCCAGGTCTTGCGCGCGCACCATGGCCGCGTACGCGCCGTTGCGTTCCACCAGTTCGCGGTGGGTGCCTTGTTCCACCAGGCGGCCCTGGTTCAGCACGAAGATCTGGTCGGCGCGGCGCACCGTGCTCAGGCGGTGGGCGATGAGCACCACGGTCTTGGTGCCGGCCAGGCTTTCGATGGAGCGCTGCACCACCTGTTCAGATTCAGCGTCCAGCGCCGAGGTGGCTTCGTCGAAGACCCAGATCGCGCAGTCGCGGTAGAAGGCGCGTGCCATGGCCAGGCGTTGGCGCTGGCCGCCCGAGAGCCGGCTGCCGTTCACGCCGATGGACGCGTCGATGCCTTCGGGCTGGCGCTCCACGTACTCGGCCAAGTTGGCCGCGGCCAGGGCGGCCATCACCCGCGCGTCGTCGCGCGGTTTGGCGTAGGCCACGTTGTCAGCGATGGAGCCGTCGAACAGCACGATGTCCTGCGACACCACGGCGAAGTTGCTGCGCAGCGAGCGCAGCTGCACCTCGGCGATGTCTTGCCCGTCCAGCAGCACCTGGCCACCGTCGGGGCGCACCAGGCCCAGCAGCACGCTGACAAGGGTGGACTTGCCAGCACCCGAGGCGCCCACGAAGGCCACGGTCTGCCCGGGTTGTATGGACAAGCTCAGGCCGTCCAGCGCGACATCGCTGGCACCGGGGTAGCGCACGGTCAGGTCTTGCACGTCCACGCTGCCTTGGTTGACCTGCAGCTGGCGCTGGCCGGGGTCGGCCTCGGCCGGGGTGTCCACCATCTCGAAGGTGGCGCGCACGGTGATCAGGCTGTGCAGGATGGGCTGCGACACGTCGGTCAGGTGGCGCATCGGCGAAATCGTCAACAGCAGCGCGGTGATGAAACCGACGAACTCGCCCACGCTGGCCTGGCCGTTGCGGGCCTGCCAGAGCGCCAGCGTCAGGATCAGCGCCACGCCCAAAGCGGCCACCACCTGGGTGGCCGGTGTCATCAGCGCGCTGGTGGCGTTGCGTTTGACGATCAGCCGGCGCAGCGTGCTGGCCTCGTTTTCGAAGCGCTGTTTTTCAAAGTCCGTGGCATCGAAGGTGCGGATCACACGCCAGGCGCGGGCCACGTCGTCCACGACGTTCACCAAACGTTGCTGCGATTCGTACTCGCGCGACCCGACATTGCCCAGGCGGCCATGCAACTGGCGCACCACCAAGATCAACAAGGGCAATACCACCAGCGCCAGCAGCGTCAGCTGCCAGTTCAGGTAGAACAGGTAGCCCATCAAGAATATGAACTGTGAACCGTCACGCAGAATGGTGTTCAGGCTGCCCACCAAGGTGCCGATGGAATGCTGCGGGTCGGCCACCACGCGGTTGACGGCGATGCCTGGTGTCACGCGGCTGAACAGCGTGGCCTCGGCGCGCAGCAGGCTTTGCATCATGTCGCGCCGCAGGTCCAGCACGATGCGCGAACCGCCGTCGCTCAGCAGGTAGCTGCCACAAAAGGTGGCCAGGCCCCGCCCCGCGAACAGCAGCACCACCACCACGGGCACAATCCACAGCGGGAAGCTGCTGTCGGGTTTGAAGCCACCGTCCACCAGTTGGCTGAACAGTCGCGGGATTTGCGCCTCTATGGCCGAGCCGATCAGCAGGCAGGCCATGGCGCCGCCCAGGCGCAGCTTGTGCCGCTTGGCATAGCCCAGCAGGCGCCGCGCCGTGGGTTTCAGGCTGGCGGGGGCTTCGGGGGTGTCTGAATCGGGTTTGGGCTGCATGCCTAGACGCTGCCTCGGGGCAGGGGGGCTGTGTTCATGTAAAGCGCCAGGTAGGCGTCGGCGGCGGCTTCCCAGGTGTAGCGCGCGGCGTGTTGCCGTGCGTGGTCGGCCTGGGGCGGGCCGAAGTGGGCCAGGGCTTGTTCCACCACGGCGCGCATGGCCGTGGGCTCAAAACTGCGCCAGTAGAAGGC
>JBKCUM010000146.1:0-5070 GCA_046318395.1 Rubrivivax sp. | reverse complement strand
CGAGTTCGGCCGAGGCGGCGAAGTCGTTGAAGTCGAGCTGGCCGACGCTGCGCCTCACACTGCCGCGAAGTTCCAGGCCTTCGGCCGGGCGCCAGGTGGCGCTGAGGCTGGGCTTGGCGTAGCGCAAATCGCGTTCGCGCTGCGCACCACCCGACACCCGTATCCGCGAGGCCTCCAGCGCGACGCCAGCCTCGGCGCTGAACTGTGGCGAAGCTGTCCACGCCAGCCGGCCGAAGACCTCGCCACGGCCCTCTTCCACGCGCACGGCCTGGCCGGGCACCGTCTGCGGCGCAGCCGGTGGCGTGGTCCGGGCGCCTTCGAGCGTGCTGTCCAGGCGATTGAAAACCAGCTCCACGCCCCACTCCGGGCGCCAGGAGGTCTCTCCGCTGCGGCGGATGCTGGCGCGGCCAATCAGCTCCAGTGCATCGTCGGTCTGCGTCGAACTGTTGATGAACAGCGGCTGCCCATCGGCCGCGCTGCGCAAGCCCGCAGAACGGTTCTCGGCACGCCGGCCTTTGCCCAGCGTCAGCAGGTTCAGCTGCCAGGATGGGTTGAGCGCGCCGTTCCAGCGAGCGCCCAGCTCGCTGGTGGTGGTGCGGCTGTCCAGCCCGAAACGCTGCACCTGCAGCAGCGCGCCTGGGGGTGCGATGGCGCCGAACCCGTCTCGGCGCGTGGTGGTGTCTTCGGTGGCCACATCGGCGCGGGCCGACAGCGTCAGCTGGCCGGCACGCCAGGCCCGGGAAGCCTCGCTGGACAGCGTGAGGCCGCGGTAGGTGCTGTTGATGTCCTGCTGCTCGAAGAGCAACAGGCTTTCGTCGGCCGCGCGGCGCGTTCGTGTGCCCCCGATCTGCTGGCGCGACGCATAGCCCGACAAACCGAAGGCTGCCTGCCAGCCTTGCACCGGCGCGGTCAGGCTCAGTTCGAACTGCTGCTCAGGACGGCGACCCGTCTGCTCGGCCACCAGTTCCCAGCGCCCGCTGAGGCCGACCTCGCGCCGCACCACGTTGGCCAGCACCGTGGCCCCCGACCCCTGGCTGCCATCACCGCCTTGCACGAGCTCGATACGAACAACCTGGGCCGCCGGCACGCGCGAGAGGGCCTCCAGCACGCCGCCCGACTTCGATGAGGGCGGCTCACCGTCCAGCAGCACATTGCCGGCGGCGTTGGCAAAGCCACGCAGCTCGGTGCCGCTGTCCAGCACAAAACCGGGCAGGCGGTTCACCATGTCCAGCGCTGTCTGCGGGGTGAAGGGTGCAAAGAAGCTGGCGTCGTAGCTCTGCACCACCGCGCGCGCTGCGGCTTGAACATTCGCAGCGCCCGCAGCAGCAAGGCAAACCAGGGCAAGACAGGCAATTCGGCGCATGGCATTTCCGGCAGTGGACATGCACTGCACTGTGGCCAAGACCTTGTGCGGAACGGCAACCGAAACGTTGCCTTGAGGTTGCGCCGGTTCAGACCTGCGGCGCCGCGGCCGCTGCCAGGGGCAGGCGCAGTTCCACCACCGCGCCGCCGCTGGCCCCACGCTCCAGCAAGAGGCGGCCCCCATAGGCCAGCGCCACCGCCTGCACGATGGACAGACCCAGGCCGTTGCCGCCGGTTTCGGCCGAGCGAGAGCCTTCACCACGGGCGAAGGGCTCGGCCAGGGCCATGGGGTCGCCAGGCGGCCAACCGGGGCCGCCGTCTTCGCAACGCAGCACGGCCTCTGGGCCTTGCCGGCGCAGGCTCAGATGCATGGGCGCACCGGGGGCGTAGCGCAGCGCGTTGCGCAGCACGTTCATCAGCGCCCGGTTCAGGCGCAAGGTGTCGGCCTGCACCACCACGGCGGTTTCCACGTCGGTCTGCACGGCGATGCCTGCCGCCTGGAACTCGGGCGCCATGGCGGCCAGCGCCTGCCGGGTGAGCGCCGACCAGTCCACAGCCACCGCCGCCGAAGCCTGGGCCGCGCGTGCATCGCTGAGCGCATTGACTTCGCTGACGAGATGATCGATGAAGGCCACCTGCTGCAGCAGGCCATCGACAAAACCTGCGTCGGCCGCGAACACCTCTTCCCGCAAACCGATCAAGCGGCCCTTCATGATGGTCAGCGGCGTGCGGATATCGTGCGCCAGCGCGGCCGAGCGCAAGCGCAGGTCGTCGTCGGCCGACTTCAGCGCCGCCGTCATGCGCGCGAAGTCGGCGTGCAGCGCCACCACCTCAGCGCCCGAGGCCGGCGGCGGCGGCGGTGCTGCCACACGCTCACCCGCAGCAACCCGGCGCGCCGCGCGTGCCAAGGCCTCGATGGGCAAGGCCACCCGGGCCGCGGCCCACCACGCCAGCAGGGCCATCAGCAGCGCCACGCTGAAACCCAGCACCCCCACCACGACGTGGTAATTCAGCCGCCAGGCGTCGAAACCGAACTGGCTGCGCAGCCTGTCGTAGCGCGGCCCGCAACTGCCGAACTGCGTCTCGGCTGCACGCAGCTGCGCCCGCGCAGCCTCGCTCAGGCTGGCATCGAACAGCATGTCGCGCAGCGCGTACACCGCGCTGGGCAGGGTGGAGGTGGCCAGGGCGCCGGCCACGGCAATGGCACCGGCCAGCAGCGCGATCTGAACCTTCAGCGGCAAGGTCGACGGTGTAGACATCCGGGGCACCTCAGGCGGCTTCCATCACGTCCAGCCGGTAGCCTTCGCGCTGCACGCTCACCAGCCGCAGCTGCGGGCGCTGCCCGGGTGTGCCGCCGTCTTCCAGCTTCTGCCGCAGCCGGCTGATGTGCGGGTTGACCGACTTGTCGAAGGCGTCTTCACCCATCGCGATCTCCACCAACTGGCTGCGCGTGACCAGCCTGCCGGCGCGTTCGGCCAGCAAGCGCAGCAGCCTGCATTCGGTGGGCGTGAGATTCAGGGCCGCACCGTGCAGCGTGGCCGTGTGCGCTTCCAGGTCGATGCTCAGCCCGCCCAGATGCAGGCGGCTTGGTGGCTGCGCCGCAGTCGCCCCGCGCTGCAGAACGGCCTTGGCCCGTGCCACCACCTCCAAGGGGTTGAAGGGCTTGACCACGTAGTCGTCGCAACCCAGGCGAAAGCCGAGCAGGCGGTCGACGTCCTCGCCCATCGCCGTGACGATGATGACGGGCGGCCCCCCGCGGCCGCGCCATTCGGCCAGCACCGACAGGCCGTCGCGCTGCGGCAGGTGGATGTCGAGCAAGACCAGGTCGGGGCGCCAGTGCTGGGCCGCCTGCATGGCATCGACACCATTGGGCGAGATCAGCACCTGCGCTTGTTCGCGGGCGAAGAAGGCTTGCAGGATGGCCGCGATCTCGGGCTCGTCCTCTGCAATCAGGATGCGCTTGTTCTGCAGGCTCTGCGGCACGGGGGGGTCTCCAGCGGCTGGCGGGCCGCGCCGACCGAAGGCGAAGGCGAGCCCGCCACCGATGATGCTGCACGCTGGCGGTTGCCGGCCCGGGTACGGAAGGTTGCGAAACGATTGCAAGCCCGCTGCGCCGGGACACACGCGCACAGACCAGCGGAACGCCAAGAAGGCAGCGGGCCAGCAGCACGAGGCGCAGGAACAGGTGGGCTTTGCCGGGACAGCCAGGCGCAGTTTGTGGCCGGCGCCCCGTCGCTCGTCACCGTCCAGTTGCGACAGGCACCCCCGTGATCTGGATGCCGCAGCATCTTTTTCTGCGTGGGCGGACAAGGGCGGTGCCCTGGCCGAACTTCCACCGCGCCTCTATGTCGTTCAACTCGTCCCCAGGGCATTCCAGACCCGATGTCTCCGGGATGAACATGACTGCCCGAGAAAGGCCGTCCATGGTGCTCATCGTCCCCGTGCAAACCCGCCACGCCGCCAGCTACCGCGAGTGCCTCGACACCGTGGCGCGGGAACAGAAATACCTGGCCCAGATCGAAGCCTTGCCGCTGGAGAGGATCGAAGGTTTTCTCAAGGACAGCGTGGCCGCGGACGCCGCCCAGTTCTTCGCCGTGAACGGCGACCGCGTGGTGGGCTGGGCCGATGTCTTCCCCGCATGGGCCCACGCCGTGAGCCACTGCGGCACGCTGGGCATGGGCGTGGCGCCCGCCTACCGAGGCCAGGGCCTCGGCAAGCGCCTGCTGCAGGCGTGCATCGAAAAAGCCTGGCAGAAGGGCCTCACGCGCATCACGCTGGAAGCCCGTGCCGACAACACCGCCGCCATCGCGCTGTATGAGAAGTTCGGCTTCCAGCACGAAGCGCTGATGCGCAACGCCATGCGCTTTGGCGGCCAGTACTTCAGCGCGGTGCAGATGAGCCTGTTGCGCGGGTAAGGCCTGCTCAGGGCTTGAGGCCCAGCAGCTCGGCGCTGCGGCGCGGGTTGACGAGTTGCACACGCCCGCGCGGCTCGGCACCCCGGATGATGGCGTCCTTCACCTGCGCCACCGTCAGTTCAGGCTTCAGGGCAAAGAGCTTGGCAGCCAGGTTGGCCACCTGCGGGCTGGCCATGCTGGTGCCGCTGAACTTCACGCGGTCGCCACCGGGCAGCAGGCTTTCCACCTCGAAGCCGTTGGCATGCACCACCACGGTCTTGCCGAAGGTGGAGAAGCTGGTCTCGTCGCCGGCCTTGTCGACCGCACCCACCGTGATGAGGTTGGGCAGCTGCAGGCCGGCGGGGATGTACTCGGCGAAGTCGGCGCTGTTGTCCTCGTTGCCCGAACCGGCCACGAAGAGGATCTCCGGTGCGCTGGCGATGGCCGCGCGCAGGGCTTCACGCTCGATCTCGAAGAGCTTGCGCGCCATCTGCTTGCGATCTTCCGGCGAAGCGCCCACGTTGTGCCAGGTGAGCGCGCCCTCATGCGCCGAGACGCCGTAGCGCCAGCTCATGTTCACCACGCGCAGCTGCTGCGCCTTGAAGCCCTCGACGATGGCCTTGTAGCCCTCGGCCCAGCGGCGCGAACGCTCTTCCGTGGGCAGCGTGGGTTCGCGCATAGGAAATTCAAACGCCCCCCAAAGCCCGACGACCAGACCGCAGCCAGCCAAGACGGGACGTCTGCGGCAGTGAGATCGTGGCTGCGGCGCCCATTCGGACCGTCTCGCCGCTTCCCCTGGGGCTCGTCGGGCCTT
>JBKCUM010000145.1:0-72953 GCA_046318395.1 Rubrivivax sp. | reverse complement strand
GCACCTTCCTCGGTGTGGTGCTCACCTTCAAGGGCGCGGTGCTCGCGCTCGAAGGCTCCGCGGATCTGCAGGCGATCCGGCAGGCGCTGGCGGGGCCGATCAAGGGGCTGGCTTTTTCCTTCGGCACCTCGGTGGCCGGTGTGGCGGCTTCGGCCATGCTGGGCCTGGTGTCCACGCTGTGCCGCCGCGAACGGCTGCGTGCCGTGCAGGCCCTGGACGGCAGCGTGGCCGCCACGCTGCGCCCGTTCTCGCTGGCCCACCAGCGCCAACAAACCCTGGCGACGCTGCAAAGCCAGGCCCAGGTGATGCCCGAAGTGGTGCAGCAACTGCAAGCCGTGGTGCTGCAGATGGCCAGCCAGCAGCGTGAGCTGCAGCAGCAGCTGCTGGCCGGGCAAGACCGTTTCCACCAGGAAGCGCAGAGCGTGTACCAAGGCCTGGCGCAGTCGGTGGACCGTTCGCTGAAAGACAGCCTGGCCGCCAGTGCGCGCGAAGCCAGCGCCGCGCTGCAGCCCGTGGTGCAGGCCACCTTCGACGGCATGGCCGAACACAGCACCCGCCTGCAAGTCGGCCTGGGCGCCACCGTGGCGCAGCAGCTGGAAGGTTTGTCCAGCCGCTTCGACACCGCGGTGCAGGCCGTCACCGGCGGCTGGTTGGCCGCGCAACAGCAGGCCGAGACCAGCCAGCAGGCGTTGAACGAAGGCCTGCAGCAGTCGCTGGCCGGCTTCAACCAGGGTTTCGAAGCCCAGACCACCCGCCTGCTGGCGGGCGTGGCCGAACAGCAGGGCGCGCTGCGCCAAGACCTGCAAACCACCGTGGCCACGCTGGCGCAGGACAACGCCCAGCTGCACCAGGCCGTGGCCCAGGGCACACAACAGCAGCTGCAGGCGCTGACCAGCACGCTGCAGCAGCACATGCAGGCGGTGGCGGCGCAAACGCGCGCACCGCTGTTGGGCGTCGGCACAGAAACGCGCCAGCAGTGGCTGGAGGTCAGCACCGAAACGCGCGCGCAGTTGCGCAGCTTGGGCAGCGAAACCCGCGAGCAGCTGCAAGCCACCAGCGCCGACGTGCGCCAGCAGCTGCAAGGCGTGGCCGGCGAATTCAGCGGCGCGGCCCACACGCTGGCCGACGCGTTCAGCCAGACCGCACAGACCCTGGTCGGCGAGGTGGGCCGATCCACCCAGGCCCTGGCCAGCGAATGGCAGGCCAGCCTGGCCGCGCAGCGTGCGGACCAGCAGCAGCTGGGCACGCAACTGCACGACGGCCTGGCCGCCGTGGCCCAGGACCTCTCGGCCCGCCAGCAAGCCTTGGCCGACAGCAGCCAGGCCCAGCTGCAGACCGTGGCCCAGAGCCTGCAGACCACGGCCCAGGCCCTGGGCGGCCAATGGGCCGACAGCCTGCAGCGCCAGGAAGCCGGCCAGCAAGCCCTGGCCAGCGCCCTGCAGACCAGCGTGGCCGACCTGGCACGCGACACCGCCCGTGTGCAGCAGCAGGTGGCCGACCATGCCGAGCAGCGCTTGCAGGCCGCCGCCGGTGCTTTCACCGACCAGGCCCAGCAGGTGGCCCAGACCTTCACCCACCACGCCGACCAGGCCGCCCAGGCTTTTGCGGGTAACGCCCAGCAGGTGGCCCACAGCTTCACAGAAGCCGCCCAGGCCGTGGGCGCGCAGTGGCAGGCCAGCCTGGCGCAGCAGCAGCAGGGCCAGCAGCGCCTGGCGGCCGAACTGCAGCAGACCCTGGCCGTGGTGGCCGAACGGTTCGAGGCCCAGTCGGTCCAGGTGTTGCAGGGCCTGCGACAGGCCCTGGCCGCCATGCAGGCCGACCTGGCCCAGGGCGACCAACAACGCCTGGCCACCTGGACGGCCGAACTGCAGACCTTGGCCGACCAGCTGAAGGCCGGCTGGCTGGCCGCAGGCCAGCAGCAGCAAGGCCAGGCGCAGCAGATCTGCGAAACCCTGGCCAGCACCGCGCAAGACATCCACCAACAAGCCCAGGCCCAGGCCCGCGACACCGTGGCGGAAATCGCCCGCCTGATGCAGGCCGCCAGCGAAGCCCCGCGGGCCGCCGCCGAGGTGATGGGCCAGCTGCGCCAGCAGCTCAGCGACAGCCTGGTGCGCGACACCACGCAGCTGGAAGAACGTGGCCGTGTGATGGCCGCGCTGAACGAACTGCTGGCCACGCTGGACCACGCCACCAGCGCGCAGCGCAGTGCCATCAACGAGCTGGTGGCCTCGTCGGCCCAGGCGTTGCAGCAGGCCGGCCAGCAGTTCGGTGGCCACATCGAACAAGCCGCCACACGCCTGGAAGACGCCGCCGCCCAAGTGGCCGGTGGCGCCGTGGACGTGGCCAGCCTGGCCGAGGCGTTTGGCGCTGGCGTGCAGCACTTCAGCGGCGCCAACCAGGCGCTGCTGGACCAGCTGCAGCGCATCGAAGCCGCGTTGGCCAAGTCCACCGCACGCAGCGACGAGCAGCTGGCCTATTACGTGGCCCAGGCGCGCGAGATCATCGACCTGAGCATCGGTTCGCAAAAGCAGATCGTCGAAGAACTCCAGCAGCTGGGCCGACAGGCGACGGCGGGCGCACCTAACGCCCTGAGCGAGGCGGCGTGATGGCGCATTCCGACACCGTCGACAGCGAAGGCGACAGCCTGGAGCAGGGCGCGCCGGTCTGGGCCGTGTTCGGCGACCTGATGGCCGGCCTGCTGGGTGCTTTTGTGCTGCTGCTGGTGTGTGTGCTGGGCGTGCAGCTGGAGCTGGTCACCAACCTCGAGAGCGAGGTGAAAAAACGGCAGGCTGAAGAAACCCGGCGCCAGGCCTTGGAAAAAGCCCTGGCCGTGCCGTTGGCCGCCGGGCGGGTGACGCTGGTGAACGGCCGCATCGGCATCAGCGGCAGCGTGCTGTTCGCGATGAACTCCGACCAGTTGCAGCCCGAAGGCCGGCAACTGCTGAAGACGCTGGCGCCGGCGTTGAAGGCCTACCTGGGTGCGCGCGATGAGCTGTTGATGGTCAGCGGCTTCACCGACGACAAACCCGTGCGCGACAGCAACCGCGAGTTCGACGACAACTGGGAGCTGTCGGCCCAGCGCGCGCTGACGGTGACCCGTTCGCTGATCGAAGAAGGCCTGCCCGCCGGCCGCGTGTTCGCCGCCGCGTTCGGGCCCGAACAACCGGTGGCGTCCAACGCCGACGCCGCAGGCCGTGCCCAGAACCGCCGTGTGGAGATGGCGCCGGTGCCGCGCGTCACCGGCGGCGCTGGCAGCGCCACCGCCCCCGCCACGCCCACGGCCGCACCCACCACGCCATGAACGTGCCACCGGCCCCGCAGCCCGCGCTCCAGGACACGCTGGCGGCCCTGCAGCGCCAGGGCGCCGCACAGGCCGACCCCGTCACCTGGGCTTACCTGCAGGCCTTGGCCCAGCGCAGCACCGGGCACCGCGGACCTACCCGGGCTTGGCTGGACACCCGTTTGGCCCAGGGCCTGGCGGCCTTGCAGCAGCGCCTGGCTGCGCCTGCGGCGGCCATGGCCCCCGCGGTCTCCGCCCCGCCGCCCAGCCCGCTGGCTGGCTTGGTGGCCTTGCTGAATGGTGCCGACGCGCCCGGGTTGCCAGCCGCCGGCCCGGCCGCCGTGCGGGCCCCACAGGCCGGCGGTGGCCTGCCCGTCGCCACGGCCGGCCTGGACCAGGCGGCTGCCCGGCCTGTGGGCCAGGCAGCCACTGCGCGTGGCGGTGACGCCGCCCCAGCGCCTGCGGCGGCGCCGTTGCAGCCACCCAGCCCACCGGCGTTGAAGAGCCTTCAACGCGACAAGGGCACCTGGGCGCGGCTCAGCGCCGAGCAGCGGCTGGCGCGCTCACAGGCCCAGGTGCCGGCGGGCTCGGGGCCGCTGAACTCACAGTGGCTGGTGCAGCGTGCCCTGCAGCGGCTGCAGGCCTTGTCTCCGGTCTACCTGCAGCACTTCGTGGCCCAGGCCGACGCGCTGTGGTGGCTGGAAGCCGCCGCGGCCCCGTCGCCCGTGTCCCCCCCGGTGCGCCGAGCCGAACCCGGCGCGGACGGTGTCGCCGCCACCAGCAAACCCAAGCGCAAACCGCGGCCCAAGGCCGGCGACGGCAACGTTTGAGCCCGTGCCGCGGTGGCCCGCGCCCTGGGCCAGGCGCTGCTGTGCTGCCAGGGCGCCCGCTGCGAATAGCCCGTGTCCAGCGAAAATCCATGCTGCGGCGCACAATGTTCAGTACTTTTGGCTTTGCTGGCGCTGCTGCGCCCCCCACCCCATGACCGTGATCGACCAACTGCAGTGGCGCTACGCCTGCAAGAAGATGGACCCCAGCCGCGCCGTGCCCGAAGCGGCCGTGGACACCATCCTGGAAGCCGCCCGCCTGGCCCCCACCAGCAGCGGCCTGCAGCCCTACGAGATCGTGCTCGTCACCAACCCGGAACTGCGCCAGCGCATCCAGGCCATCGCCTGGAACCAGGCCCAGATCACCGACGGTTCGCACCTGCTGGTTTTCGCCGCCTGGGACCACTACACGGCCGAGCGCATCAACCACATGTTCGACCTGACCAACGCCGAGCGTGGTTTCACCAACGAAGGTTGGGAGGCCTACCGCCAGAAGCTGCTGGCCGCCTACCCAGGCCGCGACCCGCAGCTCAACTTCGAACACGCCGCGCGCCAGGCCTACATCGGACTGTCCACCGCCATGGTGGCCGCGGCCGAGCTGAAGGTGGACTGCACGCCGATGGAAGGTTTCGACCCCGCCGCGCTGGACGAACTGCTGGGCCTGCGTGCGCGCGGCCTGCGCAGCGTGGCCATCCTGCCGCTGGGCTACCGCGCCGCCGAAGGCGACTGGCTGGAAAAGCTGAAAAAGGTGCGCCGCCCGCGCGCCGACTTCGTGACCGAAGTGCGCTGAAGTCCGGGCGACAGGCGGTGCCCGCTGGGCGCAGCCTGTCCCGTCAAACCGACGGCTCGTCCGCGCCGCACGCCCTTGGGTCGCGTGGGGGCTGTGCCAGCCTCGCCACAAGCCCTACAGTCCGCCCGCTGTTGAACAGGGACGGGCATGGCTGCATCGAAGAAGAGTGAACCTGGTTTCGGGCTGCGCCTGTGGCGCCGCCACCCCCGGCTGCGCTGGCTGGCCTTGGCGCTGCTGGCCGGTGGCGCTTACGCCGGCTGGCGCGCGCTGAACCCACCGCCGCCACCGCCCCCGCCGCCCAGCGCGGTGGTGGGCCCCGCCGACATCACCCAGCTGGTGCAGGCCGCGGGCGTGCTGCAGGCCAAGACCAAGGTGGACGTGGGCGCCCAGGTCAGTGGCCAGATCCAGACCCTGCACGTGCAGCTGGGCCAGCAGGTGAAAAAGGGCGAGCTGCTGGTCAGTCTTGACCCTGAACTGGCGCGCAACGATGTGGCGCGCGCCGAGGCCGCGCTGGTGCAGCAGAAAGCGTTGCTGGAATCGCGCCAGGTGGACCTGCTGGCCGCGCGCCGCGAGGCCGAGCGCCAACGCCGGCTGCTGGCCGGTGCCGCCACCGCCGGCCTGGAAGCCGAACGCGCCGAAAACGACCTGGCCAAGCTGGAGGCCGACGTGCGCGGCCAGACCGCCGTGATGAGCCGCCTGCAGGCCGACCTGGCGCAAGCCCAGGTGCGCCTGGGCTACACGCGCATCACCGCGCCCATGGACGGCACCGTGGTCAGCCTGCCGGTGCAGGTGGGGCAGACGGTGATCGCCGTGCAGATCACGCCGGTCATCCTGACCCTGGCCGACCTGGACACCATCACCGTGCGCATCAAGGTGCCCGAGGCCGACATCCAGAGCGTGCAAGTCGGCCAGACCGCGCGTTTTGCCACGCTGGCCGGTGAAGGCCAGCGCTACGAAGGCAAGCTGCGCGTCATCCAGCCCATCCCCGAGCGCGCCGGCAACGCCGTGTTCTACAACGTGCTGTTCGAGGTGGACAACCGCGCCCGCCGCCTGTATTCCGACATGACGGTGCAGGTGGACGTGGAGACCGGCAGCGCCAAGCAGGTGCTGTCCATGCCCATGGTGGCCCTGGGCGAACGCGACAAGGACGGCCGCTTCCGGGTGACCGTGCTGGACGCCGCCGGAAAGCAGCAGGCGCGCCAGGTGCGCACCGGCCTGCAGGACGGCAACCGTGTGCAGGTGCTGGACGGCCTGAAGGCCGGCGACAAGGTGCTGCTGGCACCGCCCTCGGCGGCTGAAGCCGCGTCAGCCGCCTCGGCCGCGGCCAGCGGCGGCCGCTGATGGCGCTGATCGAACTGCGCGGCGTCACGCGCCGCTACACGCTGGGCGAGATCGAGGTCCGCGCGTTGGCCGGCATCGACCTGGCCATCGAAGCCGGCGAGTTCGTCGCCATCATGGGCCAGTCGGGCTCGGGCAAGAGCACGCTGATGAACGTGCTGGGTTGTCTGGACAACCCCAGCGAAGGCCAGTTCCTCATCGACGGCCAGGACGCCGGCCAGCTGGGCCCCGACGAACTGGCCGAGCTGCGCCGCGAGCGTTTCGGCTTCATCTTCCAGCGTTACCACCTGCTGCCCCACCTGGACGCACGCGCCAACGCGGCCCTGCCTTCGGTCTACGCCGGCGTGGGCCACGGCGCGCGCAGCGCACGTGCGCAGGCCCTGCTGGAACGCCTGGGCCTGGGCGAACGCCTGCACCACAAGCCCAACGAACTCTCGGGTGGCCAGCAGCAGCGGGTGTCCATCGCCCGCGCGCTGATGAACGGTGGCCAGATCATCCTGGCCGACGAACCCACTGGCGCGCTGGACAGCGCCAGCGGCGCCGAGATGCTGCGCCTGCTGCAGGAACTGCACGCCGCCGGTCACACCATCATCCTCGTCACGCACGACCCCAGCGTGGCCGCGCACGCGGCACGTGTGATCGAACTGCGCGACGGCCTGGTGGTGCGCGACGACGGCACGCCCGCCGCCCACACCCCGTGCGCGCTGCCCGAACCCGAGGCCCCGCCGGTGCAACAAGGCGGCTGGCTGCGCCGGCTGCAGGTGCAGTGGCGCGAGGCCCTGGCCACGGCCTGGCTGTCGCTGCGTGGCAACCGGCTGCGCACGTTTTTGTCGATGCTGGGCATCAGCATCGGCATCGCCTCGGTGGTCAGCATCGTGGCCCTCACCGGGGCTGCGCGCAGCACCTTCGAGGGCGAGTTCATGAGCGTGATGAGCGGCAAGATCTGGATCTGGCGCGGCAACAAAGACCTGCCGCCCGGCGCCGAGGCCCCGGCCTTCCGCCTGACCGAGATCGACGCGCTGCGCAGCCTGCCCGGTGTGGCCAGCGTGCAGGGCGAACGCCAGATGCCGGCCCTGCTGCGCCACCGCGCCCGTGATGCCAGCCTGCAAGCGCGCGGTGCCGACGCCGGCACGCTGTTCGAACGCAAGCTGAAGGTGGACAGCGGCCGCTATTTCAACGGCTACGAAATCGCCGAGGGCGCGCAGGTGCTGGTGCTGGACGAGCAGTCCAAGCAGGCCTTGTTCAAGGACAACGAATCGCCCGTGGGCAAGACCGTGCTGCTGAGCAGCCCCAGCGTGGGCGCTGGCGGTGGTGCAGAGGCCACGGCACCGCTGCCCTTCTTGGTCATCGGCACGGTGAAGGCCGACACGCAAATGGGCATCAACTTCGGCAACGGCAACGTCTTCGTGCCGGAGCGCACCTACATCCAAAAGTTAGACGCTCGGCCCAGTGTGGACGCCTTCAGCGTGCAGATGGACTTCAAGCTGCCGCCCGACGAGGTGCTGCGCCACGTGAAACACCGGCTGCAGGCGCTGCGTGGCAGCGAGAACTTCTCCAGCTGGAGCGGCGACGGTGAGTTCCGCAAGATGCAGGGCGTCACCGCGGCCTTCGGTGCGCTGTTCGCCGGCGTGGGCGCCATCGCGCTGCTGGTGGGCGGGGTGGGCGTGATGAACATCATGCTGGTCTCGGTCAGCGAACGCACGCGCGAAATCGGTATCCGCATGGCCGTGGGCGCACGCCAGGGCGACGTGCGGCTGCAGTTCCTCATCGAAGCGGTGGTGCTGTGCTGCCTGGGCGGCCTGGTGGGCGTGGGCCTGAGCTGGCTGGGTGCGCAGGCGCTCAACGCTGCACAAGACGTGCTGAAGGTCAGCGTCAGCTGGGCGGCGCTGGGTGTGGCCTTCGCGGTCAGCAGCGCCGTGGGCCTGGTGTTCGGCACCATCCCCGCCCGCCGCGCTGCGGCCCTGAGCCCGGTGGACGCCCTGGCCCGCGAATGAACATCCAACCCATGAAGCCCTTGCACCTGTCCATGGTCCACACCGCAACCAGCCCGGCAGCAGTCGGGGGCAGCCGTTCGCCAGCCCGCCAGCACCGGCCGTTGTTGTGTGCCACCGCGCTGGCCACCGCTGTGCTGTTGGGCGGTTGCGCGGGCCTGCTGCCCGCGGGCCCGTCAGCGCCCGCGGAACCGGCCAGCCCCACGGCCTGGATGGCCGACGGTGGCAGCACCCCCAGCGAAGGCCTCAACGCCACCTGGGCCCGCCAGGCCGACCCCGAACTGCAGGCCCTGCTGCAACAGGCCGAAGCCGCCAACCGCGACATCGCCCAAGCCGCGCTGCGCTTGGCCCAGGCCGGCACGCAGGCCGGGCTGGGCGCGCTGCGCCTCACGCCCTCGGCCAGCCTGGGCGCCGGCGCCAGCCGCCCGCTGGACCCACCCGACCCGCTGCCCGCACGCACCACGCGCAGCACCAGCGCCAGCCTGGGCGTGGGGTATGAACTGGACCTGTGGGGCCGCCTGGCCGCGCTGCGCGCCGCCGACGCTGCCCAGGTGCGCGCGGCGCAAACCGATGTGCAGGCTGCGCGCCTGTTACTGCGCCAGCGCGTGGCCGACGCTTACTGGCAACTGGCCGCCGCGCGGCAGCAGGGTGAACTGGCCCAGCAGCAGCTGGTGCTGAACCGCGAACTGTTGGCCGCCACGCGGCTGCGGGTGCAAGAAGGCAAGCTGCTGCCCATCGAGGTGGACCGTGCCGCTGCCACGCTGCAACAGGCCGAGGTGCGCCTGGCCGACCTGCAGGCCGACGTGGCCCAGCAGCGCCTGCAACTGGCCTTGCTGCTGGACCAACCGGCGCCCGGTCCGCAGGTGCAAAGGCCGCAGCTCCCGCCACTGCAGGCCGACGGCCTGCCGCCCGGCTGGCGGGTGGAGGGCACGCCGGCCGAGGTGCTGGCGCGCCGCCCTGACGTACAACGCGCCCGCGCCCAGGTGGACGCCGCCTTGGCCCGCGCACGGGCCACCCAGGCCCAGCGTTACCCCACGCTCAGCTTCAGCGCCAGCCTGTCCAGCGGCGGTGGTGCCGGCGAATGGCTGAACAACCCGCTGGCGGCGCTGGCCGGCAACCTGGTGGTGCCGCTGATCGACTGGCGCCGGCTGGACCTGCAAGGCGCCGCCGCCCAGACCGAACTGGACCTGGCAGCCTTGGCCCTGCGCGACACCGTGGCGCGTGCCCTGGTGGAAGTGGAGACCGCGCGCCTGGACGACACCCGGCTGCGCCAGCAACTGCAGGCCAACACCACCCGGCTGCAAGAAGCCCAGGCCGCCGAGAAGCTGGCCGCCTTGCGCCTGTCGGTGGGCGCCATCGCCCGCGCCGACTTTCTGCAGGCCCAGAACGCCCGGCTCGAAGCCGAACAGGGCCGGCTGCAGCTGCAGCTGCGCCTGTGGTTGAACCGGGGGCAGTTGGCGCGCGCCTTGGCCCTGGGCTGAGCGGCGCCCAGCCGCGCCCGCGTTGGGCGGCCGCCATGGCCGCCCCGATGGCCGCCCCGATGGCCGGCTTCACGGTGACACCGCCTCGCTGTGTTGGCCACGCGTCTTCCACAGCGAGACCAGCACACCACCGGCGATCAGGCCGAAGGTGACGCTCAGCGAGACCACCGCCGGGATCTTGCCGATCAGGCCCACAAAGAAGATCTTGCTGCCGATGAACACCAGCACCAGCGCCAGGGCGTACTTCAGGTACTTGAAGCGGTGGATCATGGCGGCCAGCGCGAAGTACAGCGCCCGCAGCCCCAGGATGGCGAAGATGTTGCTGGTGTAGACGATGAAGGGGTCGGTGGTGATGGCGAAGATGGCGGGCACAGAGTCGACCGCGAAGATCAGGTCGACGAACTCCACCAGCACCAGCGCCAGGAACAAGGGCGTGGCATAGCGCGCCAGCCTGCCCGTGGTGGGGTCGGTCTCGCGCACCCAGAAGGCGTTGCCGCGCAGCCCGTCGGTCACGCGCAGGTGGCGCTTGAGGAACTTCAGCAGCGGGTTGTTCGCGATGTCGGGCATGTGGTCGGCGATGACCCACATCTTGATGCCGGTGAACACCAGGAAGGCCCCGAACACGTACAGCACCCAGCTGAACTGGCTGACCAGCGTGGCGCCCAAGCCGATCATGATGGCGCGCAGCACGATCACCCCCAGGATGCCCCAGAACAGCACCCGGTGCTGGTATTGGCGCGGGATGGCGAAGAAGCTGAAGATCAACGCGATGACGAACACGTTGTCCATGGACAGCGACTTCTCGATCATGAAGCCGGTGTAGTAGTCCATGCCGCTCTGCGCACCCAGGTACCACCACACCCAGGCGCCGAACAGCAGCGCCACGCTGATGTAGCCGGCCGACAGCAGCAGACTCTCGCGCACGCCGATCTCCTGGTCGTCTTTGTGCAAGACACCGAGGTCGAAGGCCAGCAGCGCGACGACGATGCCGACGAAGCCGAGCCAAACCCAGGCGGGCTTGCCCATGAAGTCGGCGGTGAAGAAGGGAAGCAGGACGTCCATGTCGGGCTTTCAGTGGTTCAACCGCTGCCGGCGGAAGCGCCGCAGCGAGGCCGCAGTGTGGGACGCCGATGACCACCGGGCCAACCAGCCTTTTCGGCACCTAGACTTCGGTTTTTCCGAAGGTGAGGACCCATGCTGAACTACCGTCATCTGCACTACTTCTGGGTCGTCACCAAAGAGGGCGGATTCGCCCGCGCCGCGGAGCGCCTGGACATGGCGGTGCAGACCATCAGCGCGCAAGTGCGCGAGCTGGAGAAGTCGCTGGGCCACCAGCTGCTGAAGCCCTCGGGCCGTGGTGTCGCGCTCACCGAGGCGGGCCACGCCGCCTTCGCGCGCGCCGAGGAAATCTTCCAGCTGGGCCAGGCCCTCCCCGACGAAGTGCGCGAAGCCGCCAGCGGCCAAGTGGCACGCCTGGCGGTGGGGTTGTCCGACGGCATCTCCAAGTTGGCCGCCCATGCGTTGTTGGCGCCGGTGCTGGGCACCGCCCATTTGCGGCTGGTGTGCCACGAGGGCGAGTTCGAACAACTGCTCAGCGAACTGGCGCTGCACCACCTGGACCTGGTGCTGGCCGGTCAGGCCGCCCCGCGCAACCCCAACCTTCGGTTGAGCAGCGAACGCCTGGTCGATTCGCCGGTCGAGTGGTATGGCCCGGCCAAACTGGTGGGCAAATCAGAACGCGCCCGCTTTCCGCATTGCCTGAGCGAACTGCCGGTGCTGCTGCCCACGGGGCATTCGGCCCTGCGACCCACGCTGGACCATTGGTTCGACGCGCAAGGCCTGCGGCCGCGCACCGTCGGGGAATTCGAAGACAGCGCCTTGATGGCGGTGTTTGCCGCGCGCGGGTTGGGCGTGTTCCCGGTCAGCCGGCTGGGTGCTGACGACGTGGGCCTGATGCGCGGGCTTCGCCTGCTGGGCTGCAGCGAAGGCGTGAAAGAGGAAATCCACGCCATCCGCTCGCGGCGCGGCCAGCACCACCCGCTGGTGACGCAGGTGGTGGCCGCGGGGCGTGGCTGAAGCCCGCCGGGGCCGCGGTGCTCAGGCGGCCCAGCGCGCGGCCACCGGTGCCACCGAGGCCGCGTCGTTGTCGGCCAGTGGCCAATGGCGTCGTGCGGCTTCGACCACCACGGTTTCGCCGTCGGCCAGGTGGCCGTCGGCCGCCGCCGCCGCCAGGCACAGTTGCAGCACTTTGCGCTGCAGTGTGGGGTCGGTCACCTCGGCCATCAGGGAGGCCAAGGTCTGGTCGTCGACGTTGGCCATCAGCGAACCGGTCTCGTAGCCGTAGGCCAGCAGCTCTTCGCACAGCGTGTGGACGATGTGCGGCAGCAGTTGCGGCTCCAGCCCCAGGGCCTGTTCGGCGCCCAACTGCCGCAGGATGTCGAACTCCGACCGGCAAACGTGGCCGTCGGAGATGAGCACCAGCGCAACGATGCGTGCGGCGGCTTCAGGGCTGTTTCGGGGGTAGCTGCGCATGGCGGAATCTCCTGGGGGTGAACGACAAGGCTCGACTGTGCCGCCAGGCTTACTTCTGAAAAAGTGGCTTGATCAGAACCTGAATTCAGGAAAAACCGAAGTGCGCGATGGCATCCGATTGGTGGGCCGGCTTGAACCTCAGTCGCGTCGCAGCAGGTCGCCGAAGACCGCGTGTTCGCCGTCCCGCCGGTCTGCGCCGGGTGCGTCGTACAGCACCAGCCACTGGGTTTGGCCTGGTGACAGGGCCGCGGGCAGTTGGCAAATGGCTTCGGCCCGGTTCACCCCACGGCCGTGTGGCAAGGGCACCGATTCCGCCAAGGCCTGTTCGAAACGCACCGGCTCGCGGTTGGCCGCCAGCAGACGCCGGGCGCCCGGCCACTTGAAAACGCGGATGTCGCCGTTCAGCACCATGGTCGGGCCGGCCAGGATGAACAGGTCGTCGCCCGCGAAGTGCAGGTCCCGCACGCCCAGGCCGTCGAGTTGCAGGAAGTGTTTGCGGATCAGCGGTCCGTCACCGTTCAGCGGCACCAGCCGCAGGTCGTCGGTGCGGGCTTCGACCTCGATCTCCAGCAGGGCCGACCAGCCCCGCAGCACCGGCCCGCGCAGTCCCAGCAGCAGACGGCGCCCGTCGACGGCCAGGCCTTCGATGTCGAAGCCGTTGTCTTTGCCCGGGATGGCCATGTAGGGCCCGAAGTGCGGGTCGTCGGCCAAGGCGCGGGTGAGTTGGTTGTCGAGGGCATCGCCCTTCAGGCGCAAGGCGCGGCGGCCGTCCTGGGCGCGCCGCACCAAGGCCGGCGCCCCGTGGGCGTCGGTCTCGATGGGCAGGCGTGCCAACAGGCGCCGGTTGCCATCCAGCGCCACCTTGGCCAGCCGCTTGGCGTTGTCGGCATGGCCGCGCTCGGGCTTGGCGTTCTTGCGCTTCAGCCCGTGCGAGCCCACCACCCAGAGCCAGCCGTCGGCGACGGCCATGCCCTCCAAATCGGCTTCTTCGTCGGCCGCCCCTGGCAGGTCCAGCAGCGACGCGAGCGGGAAGTCGCAGACCTCGCCGAAGCGCAAGGCCTCGCGCCCGATGGGGGGCAGGCGGCGCAGGCGGTCCAGGCCGCAGGCTTCGTCGCCTGCCACCCACAACCAGTCGCCGGTGAAAGCCGCGCCCGAGAGGTTGGTCTGCACCAGCGAACCGGCGGCGAATTCCAGGCGAACGGCGTTGGCGGAGCGGGCGTTGGGCATGGCGGGGTGCTTCCAGGTTTGGCGTGCCGGTGGGCCGACGCGGGCGGCGCAGCCCGCCCGCCCAGTGCACAGCAACCCACAAGTGTGCTGCAGAACGCTGCAGCTGCGTTCAGGTTTGTCCGAGGTTCTCGCGTTCGAAAACCTGCTGTTTCAGGGGCGCCGGCAGCGCCACATTGGCACGGTCACCTCACCGAAGGAGCGTTGTGATGCAAGTGCTGTTCAAGTCCCGCCACCCCCAAGCCACCGACCTGCGCGCGCTGACCGAACGCCGGGTGCGTTTCGTGCTGCGGCGTTTGGGTTGGTTGGTGCCGCGTGCCGAGGTGCAACTGTCCGACGTCAATGGGCCGCGTGGTGGCATCGACAAACGTTGTCAGGTGGAACTGCGCACCGTCGGCGCAGGTTCGGTGGTGGTGGCTTCCGTGGCCGCTGACTGGCGCACGGCCCTGGACACCGCCTTGGCCCGCGCTTCGCGGCTGCTGTTGCGTCTGTGGCGCCGGGGCCATGACACCCGCCGCCAGCGTCTGGTCGCCCCTGAACGCTGAGCGGCGAGCGCCCGTCGGCCGCCCCGGCGCGGCCGGTTCGGGGCGCCCGCCCGTGCGCCACACAGGCCCCGCCTTCGAGCCTTCGGCGTGGTCCGGCTATGGCACCCTGCCTTGCGACTGGTAACTCGCGTAGCTGGCGCGGGTCAAGGCGCCGAGTTCTTCCAACAGCGCCGGCTCCACCACCGCAAAGTTGAAGCACGACTTGCCTTGCATGCGGGCCTTCAAGGCCGGAGACACCGCCGCCAGCAGCGCCGGCTGCAGGTAGACCGGCATCAGGTGGAAGCTGACGTAGGCCTTCTTCACCTGCACCGCGCCAAAGAACAAGGGCTTCTTGTTCTTCTGCACGTGGTGGGTGTCGACGTAGAGCTCGGTGCCGTCGTCCTTCTTGGTGTCCAGCTTGGCCGCATAGGGCGCCAGGACCCCGTGCAGGGCGGCGTAGACGGGCGTCAGGTCTTGTGTGGGCATGGCTCAGTCCAGTGGGCGCAACGCGCCCGGTTGGCGCGCGGGGCGCTCGAACCCGTGCAGGGTGTGGACCATGAAACCTCCGCGAGCGGGTGGGGCGTCCGCAGCGGTGGTGCTGCATCGCCGGGGCATGATACCCAGCGCAGCAGGGCTGCTGCGCCCGCTTCCGCGATCGTCTGCCGCGGGTGGCCGCACCCGCTCACCCTGCCAGCCAAGCCTTCACGGTGGGCCGGGCATCGCCGCGCACGTAGTTGGGGAGCAGGTCGGCGATCAGGCCGTGGGCCTTGTAGCGCTGCGAGTAGTAGGCTTCGTCGAAGGCGAAGTCGACCCAGTCCACGATGTGTGGGAATCGCGCCACCAGGGCGGGCGGCAACGAGGTCTCGTGGGTGCGGAAGGCGTGCCCGGTGACGATGAGCGTTCGTGACGCCGCGCCCAACTTCACCACCAGGTCCAACTCGGCCTGGACGCCAGGCGACAGGGCATCGAGCAGGATCACCGTGCGGGTGGCATGCGCCATCAGCGCTTCGACGACACTGGCCCAGCCGTCACCCAGCGACAGCATGGGGATCGCTGTCATGCGGGGGTCGGCCGCTTGGCGCGGATCGACGATGCCCAGCGCGCATTCCGGGAACAGCTCCAAGAGCTTGTGGTCGACCAGGGAATACCGGATGACGGGGATGGTCAGACGCACCGTGCCACCCTCGGTCTGCACGAGGTCGTCTCCCAGCCTGAAGTACTTGTCGGCGTGGTCGAAGTTGCGCAGGCACAGCAGCCACGGCAGCCCATGCCGCAGCGCGCGTGCCAAGTCCCGCAGCGCGGCCTCGTGGGCCTCGCGCCGCTGTGCGGCATCGGGCAGGTGCGCGGGCACGGGGACGGCATGCGCTTGGACCAGGTCGAGCAGGCGCTGGTCATGCGGGGCCAGCACAGACACGGGCGGCGGTGGGGTGGCGCCCAAGGCCCGTGCCATCGACGCGACCGTGTGGGCGTGTGACGGTTCCTGGTGCTTGGTGAGCAACTCGGGGGCCAGCGTGAGACACCGTTCGAGCAGGGGCCCATCGATGTCTTCGCCCAGCACCAGCTTTGCGAAGCCGAGCGTTTGCACGATCGACTTGTAGGTGAGGCCGCGCTGCGCACCGGACCGGAACGGCAGCGCGCTTTCGAAGCAGGCAACCGCCTGGCGCAGGGCATCGGCCACCGGTGGAATGCTGGGCGGGTCTTGCACAGGGCCCAGCAGCCCGGGGTTCACAACGGCCCGACGGGCCCATGCGCGACCGTCGGTGGGTGACGGGTCGTCCGGCCGGCCAGGCACTGTCCAGATGTCGGAGAACAGGGCGCCGATGCCTTGGTGCATCAGGCCCAGGGCCGCGCGTTCCTCGCGCGCCTGCAGTCGCGTGAGCATTTCTGTCGCACCCGCCAAGGCCCAACCGAAGACGCCGTCGTCCAGTTCGTGGCTGCAGGCGAAGATGCTGGCCTGCAGATGGGTTTGCACTACCTCCACCACCAGAGGATGGGTGGGCTTCGTGGGCTCCCAGGCCAAGGCGGCCTGGGTGGACAACAGCGACAGCAGCCAGGGCCCTTGCCAGTCCTCGCCGCGTGCGAGGTCCATGGCCTGCAGGCCGACCAGTTTCAGGTACAGCGGCGCTATGCGTGCCTGGAAAGCGTCGCTGCGGCAAACAGCGACCATGTCTTCGATGCTTTGCTCGCTGTGCAGCAGCGCTTCAATGGGGCCATTGCCGAGCGGATAGTCCTCGGGATGCCGTGCCAGCCGGCCCTGCAATTTGGCCAACTCTTGGTAAACGGCGGTCTGCCCGTGCCGCGGCTCGAGCGCCTGCAGGCTGGCCAGGGCCAGCAGCCGAGGGTTGGCGAGTGCGAAGCTGAGCCGCGCCCTTTGCTCTGGTAACGCGGCGCAGGCCTCGAAGAGCGATTCCAACGTCGGCAGCGTCATGGTGGCATCCAGGCAGGTGGAACGCTAGGCCACAGGCTCGGTTCGGGCCAATGGCTGCGAGGGCATGCCCCGCGTGCGCCTGCCTGATGATCGCCGATGTTTCGCCAAGCGTCACCCTGGCCAGCGTGGGTTGGTTGTGGGGGGGGCTGCTGCTGCACCCCCGTTGCGCCGATGACAGGCGGCCGCCACAGCGTTCGCCGCCAAGCCCATGGGGCTTCAGGGGCGGTGGGTCCCGCTGGAGGGCCGGCCGCGCTGTTTCCAGGGCAGGGCTTGTCTCGTCCCCTGCGCGGCGTGGACGACCGGGACCGGGCTGGCGGTGCCGACACCCCAACTCCTGGACGTCAGCGCCAGCAGCGCTTGGCGCGCATGCCCCAGGTCGGACGGCAGCATCAGAGCGACGCCGCTCACCGACGGTTGTTCCAAGTGGGGGCGGCCTGACCGCGGCGGTCCAGGTGGCGGAACGTGAGGCGGCCTTTGCTCAGGTCGTAGGGCGAAAGCTCCAACGAAACGCTGTCGCCCGCCAACACGCGGATGTGGTTCTTGCGCAGCTTGCCGCCAGCGTAGGCGATCACTTGGTGACCGTTTTCCAGCGTCACGCGGAAACGTGCGTCGGGCAACACCTCGTGGATGGTGCCCTGCATTTCAATGAGTTCTTCTTTGGCCATGGGTGTTCAGGTCCGAGGTGATGGGGCGGATTGCGCCGCCCCGGTGGGCGCGCCGATCCAGGCGAGGGCCTGGTCGGTGGCAAAAAGGTTGGCTTGGTCGTGGCGTTCGAAGACGGGTGCGAAACGCAGCACGCGGTCGAGCGTCATGCTGCCGCTGCCGCTCCGGATGGAGACGATGGCGGCGAAATGGCCGCCGTCGATGGCGCGCGCAAGGGGAGTGATGAGGTACTTCCCGACCCTGAGGGCTGTGGAGATGGTGAAACTTTCTGGCGCGCTGCGACAACGCAAAGCAGCGGGCTGGGGGGCCAACGGCGCTTCAAGCGAAGGCGGCGCGCTGGCGTACGGACTTCAGTCGGTGACAGGCCAGCAGGGTTGTTCGCCGCGGGCCAGGTAGACCCAGACGGGACAAGCGAAGGACGCTGTCCACTCGTCTGGTGAAGGGGGGTAGCTGGATGGTCTTGGCGCGTTGTTGAATGGGCTGGGCACCCATGCCACCAAGACCGCCCGAATGTACCACTTTGCGGGCTCACGCGCCGAAAGCATCGGCAACGCGGGTTCGTGCATTGCCAGAACCTGAACGGTGCGTCACCGGCATGGAGGGGTTGAAACCCTCCACTTCTGCTTGATCAGTGCGGGACCACCCAGCCGGTGCTGGCGTTGTCCCCACCGCCTGTGGATAAGCTTGTGCTGAAGCTGTCAGAACGGCGCTGCGGGCCGCACCCACGTTGGGTGTCAAGGGGATTGCCTCATTTTGGAGCAGGTGCAGCGAAAATGTCTGGACCCACGTTTTCGCCACGACCGACAGCCTTGCTGCCATGCACATCGCACGCCTGAAACCTGCCGACGCCCTGGCCTACCGGGCCCTCATGCTTCAGGCCTATGCGCTCGCCGCAGACGCCTTCACGTCCACCGCGGAGGAGCGCGCTTTGGAGCCTGAGGCCTACTGGGTGCACCGCATTGGCGCGGGCGACGAGGACGACGCGGACGGTGCAGGCAACCTGGCCTTGGGCGCCTGGGAGGCCGGTGCACTGGTGGGCACGGTGGCCGTGGAGTTCTCGATCAAGCCCAAGACGCGGCACCAGGCGCTGGTCATCGGCATGTACGTGGCGCCGGGCTGCAGGCGGGGCGGGGTCGGGCGGGCGCTGCTGGCCCAGGCGGTGGCGGCGGCCACGGCCAGGCCCGGCGTTCGCGCGGTGTCGCTGACCGTCACCGAAGGCAACGAGCCGGCCTTGTCGCTGTACCGCAGCGCCGGGTTCCAACCCTGGGGCGTCGAACCCATGGCCATCCTGACGCCAGGCGGCTTCAAGGCCAAGGTCCACATGTGGTTGCCCGTCGCCGAGGCAGGGCCGGTGGTCTGAGGACCGGTCCGACCGCCGGTGCCCGCCGTGGCCGCCACATCGGCGGCGGCCCAGGGCAGGCCTCGGCGTGGGCCCCGCCACGCTGAGTGGCCATGTACCAGGCCCAGGGTGATCGAACCAAAGAAGAGGGCCTTGATGCGACACCAAGCATTCGCCTGCGGCGCGGCGAATGCAACGGACTGCACTTTGGGGTCATGACCCTCCCGAACTGCACAGGGGGGCGAAGCCCTGCTGCACTGAACACGAAACCAATGCATGGCACTTTGTCAACCGATGGTGCCGTAAGCGCCTCGGACACCCTCAGCAAGGCGCCCGTTGTCGGTATGCCCGACCAACGGCAGCAACGCCGTCTCCCGCGGCTATCGGCCGCAGACATGCCTGTCGAGCAGGGCCTCGACGAAAGCCCAACTCTGTTCGTGCATCTGGCGCTGGTTGTAGTGGGTGCGCGTCAGCACCACGCTCGTCTGGCTGTCGATGAACACCGCCACCAGGTTGCCGCCGTTGCCGGCCATCAGCCAGCCGCGTTGCGGACCGCAGGCGGTCTTGAAGTCGCGTTGCCACATCAACTGGCCATAGCCCATGCCGCGGCCACCATCGCGCTGCACGCGCAGCGTGCGTTGCACCATGTCCGGCGTCAGCACCGGGCTGCCCTGCTGAAGCAGCATTTGCGCGATGCGGGTCAGGTCGCGGGTGGACAGGCGCAGGCCACCTCCGGTCATCGCCTCGCCGCTGGGTGACCGGCTCCATTGCCAACGGCCGATGCCCAGCGGCGTGAACAGGCGCCGTGCCTGGTAAGCGTCGAGTCCGCCCGGCGCCCGGCGTTCGAGCAACTGGCCGAGCAGGAAGACGCCGGCGGTGCAATAGGCGAACGGTTGTCGGCCGCTGGCGTCGCGCTGCACGTGGCGTGTCGGCAGGTCCAGCACCCAGCGCAGCCATTCGCGCTGTGGGTACATGTGCTCTTCGTTCCCGGGGCTGCCGTCGTCCCAGTCGTTGCAGTCGAGCGCCGAAGACATGGTCAGCAGGTCGCCCACGGTGATGCCGCGTTTGGCCGGGCCGTCGTGTGCGAAGGGCGCGCGCTCGCTGAAGTGGTGGAAGACGGGTTCGTCCCAGGCCAGCAGGCCGTCCTGAACCGCCGCAGCGACGGTCAGCGCAGTGAGGGACTTCGTGACCGAACGCGTGTCATGCAGCGTGCTCTCGTCGGCACCCCGTGCATAGGTTTCGACGAGTGTGCGGCCGTCTCGCTGCAGCAGCACGCTGGTGGCCGCGGGCAGGCTGTCGAGGTCGGGGGGCGTGGCGCCGAGCGCGGCGGTGGAGAGGGCGAGTGCCCAGAGCAGCAGGTGTTTCATGCCGACATGCTGGCCGGCCGCCGGCCTGGGGTCTAGAACGGTTTAAACCCGGCCTGCCAGGCCGCGGGTGTGCTGCCGTACTCGCCGCGGAAACTGCGTGTGAAGTGGCTCTGGTCGGCGAAGCCACAGGCCGCGGCGACATCGGCGATGCCCCCGCCCTGGCGCAACAGGGCCGCTGCGCGGTTGAGTTGCACGCGGCGTTGCAAGCGGCCGGGTGGCAGGCCGTAGTGGCGGCGGAAGGCGCGTGCCAGGGACACCGGATGCACACCGGCCTCAAGGGCCAGCGCCGCGAGCGAAGGCGTGCGCACCGGGTCGTCGAGCAAGCGCTCCATGCAGCGGCGCAGCCAGACTGGCGTGCGGCGGTCGGCCGCAGCGCGCGGTGTGGGGGCCCCGGCGGCCACGCAGAGTTCGTGGCACTGGGCTTCAAGGTCCAGCAGTTCGCTGGCGCTGGCCGAAGCGGGCGTCGTGGCCAGCGCGCTGGCCGTCTGCAATGCCGCACCGCCCAGCAGGCGGGGCGCGTCCTGGTCCAGACCCAGCTCGGCCGCCGGTCCGGCGCCCAGGCTCAGCGCGAGAAAAGCGCCGCCTGCTTCGGTGAAGTGGTCGCGGTGTTCGGTGCCTGCGGGGTTCCACACCAGGGCGCCGGGGCCCAGCGTGTGGCCCGAGGCCGCGCTGCGGTAGCGGCCGGCCAGCACCAGCACAAAGTGCGCGTCCACGTGCTGGTGCGGTGCGACGGCGTGCTCAGGTGCCGACGCCTGCAAGCGCGCGACGCAGAAGGCGGCGACGTCCCAGCGCTGTTCGAAGCGCCCGTAGAACTGGTGGCCCTGAAGCCGCACGGTGCTGCGGTCAGGCCGGCGTGACGACCGTGTGTGCCTTGGCGTGCAGCGTGGCCTGGGCTGCCGGTGCATTGGCCAGCGCGTGGGTGCCGAACAGCATGGCCAAGGTCATCACGGCGGCGCAGAGCAGGCCGGTGGTTTGTTGTTGCGTCGAGGGGCCCAGGGCGTTGCTGCGGTTCATGGTGTTTCCTTCGTGTCGGGGTGTTTGGCGATGGATGCACTGTAGGCAGCGCTCTGCTGGGCCACCACGCCGTTGCGACGAACTGCATGCGTGGCTTGTTGAATCGCCAAAGCTGCAGACAGGTGGCGTCTTGCTCGGGCCGTTCGTCCGCATCGCGCGGACACCGCAACAGGGGCCACGATCAAGGCGGTCAACCGCCCGGCGCGCACTTCCATGCCGGCTTGTGGACGCAGGTCGACCTGACGGCTTCAGACCGATGGCGCACGGGCCCACCCTGGTCAGGCTGGGGGAAGACCCGCGACGCCTGACCGTCAGCCATCAGCGGTTCAGCCCACCAGGATGTAGAGGTAGCTCTTGGGCGCGGCGCCGCCAAGCCCGTTGGCGCACTTCATCAGCAGCTGCTTGGTGTTCGGATTGACGATGCCGGCCTTGAAGGTGTCGATCGCCAGTTTCTCAAGGTGGTCGAAACTCTCGACCTCCATGTACGCCTTGGGCTCGGCGTAGATGGGGATCATCAGCTTGAAGTCCGGCCGCTTCTTGCGGTGGCCCTCTAGCCGGTCTTCGAGACTCCCCGTCATTCCGATGTAGAACTTCGTGTACTCGCCACGGTTGGCAAAGCCTGTGAGCACGAGCCTCAGATGCTCGATCACCTGACGGCGGTCGACCGCACTGCGGTTTTTGAACCAGCGGTTGTGCTGCGGGTCGATGAGTGTGAGTGCCATGCGCCGAGTGTGCGCGGGCGACCCCCTGTCGGACATCCCCAGGTTGGCTTAGCCGTTCGGCGTCCGGGCCCCCTTCGGCGTCGTCGGAGAACCCCCTGCGGTCGGGTGCGCCAGCGTGTGGCGGATGAACTGTTTTTCGCTGTGCCGGTTGCGCCGGTGTTCCTTGGCGATCGCACGCTGGCCCGCACGCTTGTCGCGCACCAGATCGCCCAGGCGACTCAGGTCTTCCAGGCTGCGGATGTCGTTGGGCGAATTGCTGCGGGGCATGGCGAAGACAAGCCTGGTGCTGGCTCACGCAACGACGGCCAGCAACCACCCTGCGACCGCGATGTGCGCCAAGGTCAGCAGCAACGACAGGCTGTGCAACACCTGGAAGCGCCGGCGGTTGCCGGTGTCGGTGGCGCGGTGGATGGCCGGCATCAGCACCGGCCGGTGGGCAGCGTGCTCAGCGCCACCGCCGCCATCAGGCCCGCGAAATCGGTGCGCAGCGGCCACCACAGGGCCGCCGACAGGCCGGCCGCCGCGATGACGAAGGCGTAGAACCAAGGGAAAGTCTGGCGCAGCACAGCGCGAGCGCTGACCGCGGGCAGGGACTTGAACAAGACCGCGGCGAAACCAAAACTGAAGCGCGTCATGCCACCGAACAGCAAGGCGGTGGAGAGGGTGGCCAGGGAGAGAAGCACGGCGATAAAGGCGGCAGCTGCGGGCCGGCGGTTGATCGCACCGAAGCGCCGAACGTCGCGGCTTTAGGGTCATGGAGGGCTTCCGGTCAGGCCGGTTCCGGCGTACAGTACTGGACATGCATACAGCTTTTTAGCGCCGGTGTTGAAACCCCCGGCACCCATGTTTTTGCACCACCGCCACGGCCGCCACCACCGCGCCGCGGCGCCACTGTCTTCGTAGGCCGCGTTCACAGCGCGGTCTGCGGACCGCGCCTGCCATGAACGCACTGCTGCACTCCGATGTTTTCATCCGCGCCGAACCCACGCCGCAGCTGGATCTGCCCTTGGCCGCCGACGGCGTGCAACGGCACCTGTGGGAAGGCCGTTTCGGCACCATGCTGATCGAGGTGCGCCAAGGGCAGATCTACGTCAACGGCGGTTTGGTCACCCCTGCCGAGGTGCCGGCGCCGGCCACGGGCCCGCGTTGAGCGCAGGTTCTCCCCGGATGGCCATGCACAGCGGCTTGGACCGCCAGGACGACGGCGACGACTTCCCCTATGGCGCACGCGCAGGGGCGAGCGCCACGGCACCGCGCCCGCGCGACCCGCAGGCCTCGGCGGGTTTCGGCTCACCGGGCAGCGACTTCACCGTCAAGCGCATCGACCTCAACGAGGCGCTGATCCAGCATCCCCAGGCCACCTTCATCGTGCGTGCCACGGGTCACGCGATGGCTGACGCTGGCGTCTGCAACGGCGATGTGCTGCTGGTGGACCGCGCGGAGTGGCCGCAGCACGGTCACCTGGTCATCGCCAAGGTGGAAGGCGAACTGCTGTGCCGCCGCCTGGTCCGCCAAGACGGGGTCACCGCGCTGGAGACGGCCGAGACCCCTGTCCACCGCCTGGTGTGCGACGGACAACAGCCGCTGGAGGTGTGGGGCGTGGTCACCACCGTCATCCGCCAACTGCGGGTCTGAACACGGGGTGGGTGGTGTTCGCGCTGGTCGATGTGAACAACATGTACTGCTCGGTGGAGCGGGTGTTCAACCCGCGTCTGGAGGGCCGCCCGGTGGTGGTGCTCAGCTCCAACGACGGCGCCTGCGTTGCCCGTTCCAACGAGGCCAAGGACCTGGGCGTGAAGATGGCCCAGCCCTGGTTCCAGGTTCGGCACCTGCAGAAGAGCCACGGCCTGGTGGCGCTGTCGGCCAACTTCGAGCTGTACGCCGACCTGTCGGCCCGCATGATGGCCATTGCGGCGCGCTATTCGCCCAACGTGGTGCCGTACTCCATCGACGAAGCCTTCATCGACTTCAGCGGCATCCTGGGCGACCTCACTGCGCTGTCCAGGCAACTGCGTGCCACCGTGCTGCAGGAGCTGGGCTTGCCCACCTCGGTGGGCATCGCGCCCACCAAGACCTTGGCCAAGCTGGCCAACCACATCGCCAAGACCTGCGACCGCAAACCCGACCACTACCCGCCAACGCTGTCGCGCCGGCTGGCCCAGGTGTGCCACACCGGTGAGCTGACGCCGGCAGAACTGGCCACCTTGATGGCGGCCACCGAGGTGGCCGACGTGTGGGGCGTGGGCCGGAAGATCGCCGAACGGCTGAACGCGGACGGCATCCACAGCGTGCTGGACCTGGTGCGGGCCGACCTGGCCACGCTGCGGCGGCAGTTCAGCGTGGTGTTCGAGAAGACCGTGTTGGAGCTGCGCGGCACGCCCTGCATGGCTGTCGAAGAAGCGCCGGCGGCCAAGCAGCAGATCCTGGTGTCGCGGTCGTTCGGCAAAGCCGTCACGCAGTTGGATGGCCTCTTGGAAGCGGTCAGCGAGTTCACCGCGCGGGCGGCCGAAAAGTTGCGCCAGCAAAACAGCGTGGCCAGTGCGGTGCAGGTCTTCATGCGCACCAGCCCATACCGCACGAACGACCGCCAGTACAGCCCCAGCCTGGCCGTGCCCGTCCGCCCGACGGCCGACAGTCGAGTGCTGGTGGCGGCCACCTGCGAGGCCGCACGCGCCATGTTCAAGCCGGGCTTCAACTACGCCAAGGCCGGTGTGATGCTGATGGACCTGCAGGATGCACAAGCCGCGGCCGGCCAAGGCGAGCTCGATCTGTTCAGCGCGGACACGGCCACCGACCGACCCGCCACCCCTGACCGCAGCGCACTGATGCAGGCCATGGACACACTGAACCGCCGCTTCGGGCGTGGTGCCGTGCGCATCGGCAGTGCGTCGATGGCCAAGGCTGTCGACCAGGGCGCGGCTGCCTGGTCGGTCCGGCAGGACCGGCGCACGCCGCGGTACACCACGCGCTGGGACGAGATGTTGGTGGTCAGGGCGTAGTGGGCTTCAGGGGCGGGCAGCTCTGTTGGCGCGGAATTGGACTGATCTGGGTCACTCGCAGCCGCCCGTCTGAGCGAGCGCAGGGGCCATCACCAGTGGTTCGACAATTGGACCCCCATGTGAACCAGCCAGGCGCCTCGGTGCCCGCCGACTTGCTGTGGAACGCGCAGCCTGCGGAGCTCAGCGGATCGCGGTCCAGACGAGAGAAAGACAGGGCCCGTCTTGAAGCCCTGGCCAGGCACAGAACCCCACCGACCTCGATGTTCCAGCGACTGATTCGGCGAAGATGCTGGTTTAGTCGCTCTGTCCCCCACCTTCGCAATGCTCCTCCGCGTCTCGCTTGCCACCTTCGTCACGCTCAGCCTCTCACCCGCAGTCGCGGCCGACCCGTACGCCGCGCTGAGCGGACTTCAAGGCCCTGAACTCAAACGAGCTGTTTCAAGCATCGCGGCCCGTGGTCATCGGCCCTTGAGCTACCGAGCGCTCTGGGACGTTCTCAAGCAGGCCGACAAGCACCCGTCACGCCCTGACCATGTGATCGGCATTTACAGCCGTGCAGCGATCCCGGCGCAGTGCACAGAGGGCACGGCGCCCAGGGGCTGTGAGGTGACCTGGAACCGTGAGCACGTGTGGCCCAAGTCCAAGAACTTTCCCCGCCGCGAGCAATGGGCCCACACGGATGCTCACCACGTCGCGGCCGAAGTCGTCCGATGCAACTCCCTGCGGGGCAACCTGGACCTGGGCGTGGGCGGACGGCTGCACCCAGAGTGTGCTTCGCTCCTTGGCAGCGGCGCAGCGGCGACGTGGGAGCCGAGCGATGCCGCCAAAGGACAGGTCGCCCGCATGCTGATGTACGTCGCGGTCCGCTACGAGGGAGACCCCATTGGTGACAAAACCCCTGACTTGGAGCTGGTCACCCGGTCTACGCGCGACGGCGAAGCCGCTCTAGGACACCTGTGCGTCTTGTTGCGCTGGAACCAGGCCTTCCCTGTGACTCAACAAGAGCGTGACCGCCACTCCGCAGTGGTTCGTCTCCAAGGCAACCGCAATCCGTTCATCGAGCGCCCAGAGCTGGCGCAGCGAATCTGGGGCAAATCGTGCGGCGGGCGTTGAGTGCCCCTGCGAAGTCGTGAAAAACAAGCTGGAGTCCTAACCCAGTAATTGGTGTGCTCCGGGCACGCTCATGATGCGATGGCGGAGCGGACACAGCCGACAACATCGTTGCCGCCTGCTTCCTTTGCAACACGAGACGCCACCAGTTCTGCCGTCCCCTGGCGCCAGGGGCCTACCGCCACCATGTGGCGAGCCGGACAGCCCGTGGCAAGTGGCCAGTGGCAGGTGGCAAGGCACCATAAGCTCGCCTGTCTCGCCGGAGCAGCGCTTGCGTCACCATGACGAGGTCGGTGACCTGCATTCCCTGGAGTGGTTCAGAGGGCCACGGTACGTTCCACCAACCGCGCTGGTCGCTGCGGGCACCGGCACGAACTGCTGCGACACAGTCACTGCACCTGCCTTGCCGGCCAGCTTGGGCCAGCCATGCGCGATGTTGGCATTGATCCCCTGCGACATTGCAACCTTGTGGATACGCTGAGCCGTCGCTTCGGGCGTGGTGCCGTGCGCATCGGCAATGCGTCGATGGCCAAGGCCATCGACCAGGGCGTGGCTGCTAGGTCGGTCCGGCAGGACCGGCGCACGCCGCGGTACACCACACGCGGGGACGAGATGCTGGTGCTCAGGGCGCCGTGGGCTTCACGAGCGGGGAGCTTTGTTCGGGCGGCAGCAGACGGGTTGCCGACGATCCAGAACTCGGTACCGCGTGCCAGCGCTGGTCGAAACCGGACCTCGGAATCGGTGACCGGCGTGCCCACCGAAAGTGCGGGCCGATGCCCTGAAGCATCAGCCACCCAGAACGCCGTCTTCAGGTGGGCGGTGCGGCCCAACTCGGTGGTGCACACCGGCGTGAAGTCGGCCGGGTGCGAGAACAACACGCCCCAGTGCTGGCCCAGCCAGGCGTGGCAGTGGATGGGGCCTTCGGTCGAGGCTTGTTCAAAGTCGGGGGCGGTGTCGCCGAGTCGCCAAGTGCTCATGGGGAGCTTTCGAGGGCGGGCCTGTGTCAGGCGGTGGGTTGAAGGCGGGCGTGGGCGGGCTGCGGTGCCGCACCACGTCGCACGGGCGGTGGCAGGCTGGCCTGGCGACGGGCGCTGACCTGCCGCTGCTGCGCCGTCAACACCCACTGCCGCGCGAAGGGGAAGGGGCCGAAACCCGCTTCGGCGTTGACGTGGCTGGCTTGGCCAAACCGTTTGCCCGCCAGTTGTGTAGCGGTTTTGCCTTGCTAAGCCAGGTTGAACGGCCTCGCACGGAGCCGTTCAACTTGTGGCTTGCACTTGCGGGATGAACCTGCCGCTCGCAGCGACCGCAACCCTATGCTTTGAGTCGCACTCGCAGTGCCCAGCATCTCTGTTCATGCCGAGGTCGTGGTCGAGGCTTTGGGCACGGATGGGCACGCCGTGCCTATGCGCGCCCAGAACCGTGCCCACAGAGGACCAAAGAAAAAGGGCCTGGACAGCGTCCAAGCCCTTGATCTGTTTGGAGAATCGGTTGGTGGAGACGAGGAGGATCGAACTCCCGACCTTCGCATTGCGAACGCGACGCTCTCCCAGCTGAGCTACGTCCCCACGTTCGGAGCAGTTTAACATCCCCCAGCACCACCCTGGTTTGGAGGCTTGCCGATGCGTTCTCGACTGGACCCCGATTGGCTCAACGCGCAGTACAACGTGCGCGCATCCATCGCCGATGCCGACGCGGTGTCGGCGCGCTGGGTGCATGCGTCGCAGGTGGCGCGCGACGGCAGCCCCGGTTGGTTCGAAGCGGCCTATGGCCCAGGTCCGCGCGAGCGGCTCGATGTGTTCAAGCCCACCGTGCCGGTGCCGGCTGCGGGCGCGCCGGTGCTGGTGTTTGTGCACGGCGGTTTCTGGCGTGCGCGCAGCAAGGAAGAGTTCTCTTTCCTGGCACCGGCCTTCAACGCCGCGGGTGCGCTGGTGGTGATGCCGGAGTACGAGCTGTGCCCGGCCGTCACGGTGGAACAGATCACGCTGCAGATGGTGCAGGCCCTGGTGTGGACGTGGCGCCACGCGGCCGAACACGGCGGCGACCCGTCGCGCATCACCGTGGTGGGCCATTCGGCCGGCGGCCATTTGGCGGCCATGCTGCTGAGCTGCCGTTGGAAGCAGGTGGACGAAGCCCTGCCAGCCAACCTCGTGAACGGTGCGCTGGCGGTTTCTGGCGTGTTCGACCTGGAACCGCTGCGCCACACGCCCTTCCTGCAAACCGACCTGCAGCTCACGCCCACCGCGGTCGCACGGCTGAGTCCGGCGTTTTTTCCGCGCCCCAAGGGCCGTTTGCACGCCGTGGTGGGCGGCGACGAGAGCGACGAGTTCCTGCGCCAGACGCGGCTGATCCGCGACGTCTGGGGCCCCACGGCCGTGCCGGTGTGTGAAACGCTGGTGGGCCGCAACCACCTGACGGTGATGGAAAGCTTGGCCGACCCCCAAGGCCGTCTGCACGAGCTGACGTTGCGGCTGTTGGGTCTGCACTGAGCCACCTTGGCGGGCGGCGCCCGCCCCACGGGTTGGTAACCCCCATGTGCACCCGCCTGCGGTATGGTGCGCGCCCTGTTCCAGCCCCTGAAAGCGAGCCGTCCATGTCCCACCTGTCGCCCATCGTCGCCGGTCTCTGGCGCCTGCACGAATGGGGGTTGGACGTGCCCGCCCGCGTGCGCTGGATCGAACAGGCGCTGGACCTGGGCATCACCAGCTTCGACCACGCCGACATCTACGGCGGCTACACCGTGGAAGCGCTGTTCGGCGAAGCCCTGGCGGCTGCGCCTGGCCTGCGTGGGCGGATGCAGATCGTCAGCAAGTGCGGCATCAAGCTGAAGCACCCGAACCGGCCCGGCCACGCGCTGAAGAGCTACGACACCTCGCGGGCGCACGTGGTGGCTTCGGTGGAACAGTCGCTGCGCGCGCTGCACACCGACCACCTGGACGTTCTGCTCATCCACCGGCCCGACCCGCTGATGGACCCCGACGAACTGGCCGACACCTTCGCGCAGCTGCAGGCCGCGGGCAAGGTGCTGGCGTTTGGCGTGTCGAACCACATGCCCGACACGCTGGCCCTGTTGCACCGCCGACACCCGCTGGTGACCAACCAGATCGAGTTCAGCCCGCTGCAGATGCGCGCGCTGGCCGACGGTACGCTGACGCAGTGCACCGACCTGGGCCTGCAGCCCATGTTGTGGAGCCCGCTGGGCGGCGGGCGCCTGTTCACAGGCACCGACGAGCAGGCGCAGCGGGTGCGCGCCGCGCTGCAGGCCGTGGCCCAGGCCCATGGGGTGGGCCTGGCCACGGCGGCCTACGCCTGGCTGTTGCGCCACCCCAGCCGGCCACGGCCGATCACCGGCAGCGGCCGCACCGAGGCGTTGGCCGAGGCCGTGGCCGCGCTGGGTGTGCGGCTCACCGCGGAAGAATGGACCAGCGTCTGGCAGGCCAGCATGGGCCAGGAAGTGGCCTGAACGCCACCGGCGACGGGCCACCGCCATGGTGGCCTAACGTCACCGTTGAGTGCCTTGCCGGCCGCCCCTTTCACAGCGCCGTGGCCAACAAGGCCAGCCCCAGGTTCAGCTCGTTGGGCTGCACGTTCAGCGCGGGTGCGAAACGCAGGCGGTTGGGCCGCACGGCGTTCACCAGCAGGCCCGGGCGCGACACGCTGGCGCGCGCCAGCAGTGCAACCGCCGCGTTGCTGGCCTGCTCGGCCCCGGCCAGCGGCAAGGCTAACAACAGGCCCTGGCCGCTGACCGGCCCGCCGCCCACACGCCGCCCCAGGTCGGCCAGACCTTCACGCAGCTGCACACCGCGCTCGCGCACCTGCTGCAAGAAGCCCGAGGCTGTGACCACCTCCAGCACGGCCAGCGCCACGGCGCACACCAGCGGGTTGCCGTTGTAGGTGCCGCCCTGGTCGCCGAGGTTGAAGCAGCTGGCGGCTTCGCTGGCCAACAACGCGCCGATGGGCACACCCCCGCCCAGGCCCTTGCCCAGCGTCATCACGTCGGGGCGCACGCCGCTGTGCTCGAAGCCCCACAGGCGGCCCGTGCGGCCCACGCCGGTCTGCACCTCGTCGAAGATCAGCAGCAGGCCGTGCGCGTCGCACAGCCGGCGCAGGCCCAGCAGGAACTCGGGCTGGGCTTCCAGCACCCCGGCTTCGCCCTGGATGGGTTCCACCATGACCGCAGCCGTGCGTTCGTTCACCAGGGCCTGCACGCTGGCCAGGTCGTTCAAGCGTGCCTTGGGGAAGCCGGGCACGCCAGGCGCGAACAGGCTGTCGAAACCGGGCTTGCCGCTGGCGCTCATCATGGCCAGGGTGCGGCCATGGAAGCTGTTGTCGAAGGTGATGACTTCGAAAGCCCCGCCGCGGTGTTTCTGGCCGTAGCGCCGCGCCAGCTTCACCGCACCTTCGTTGGCTTCTGCCCCGCTGCTGGTGAAGAAGGCGTGGTGCAGGCCGGTCAGCTGCGCCAGGCGCTGGGCCAGCGCGGCCGCGCGGTCGTTGTGCAGGCCGGGGCCGGGCTGCAGCAGGCGTTGGCTTTGGGTGGCCAGCGCGGCGCTGATCTCCGGCGGCGCATGGCCGAGGGTGTTGACGGCCCAGCCTTGCACCAGGTCCAGGTGGCTGCGGCCTTCGCTGTCCCACAGCCAGCTGCCGCGGCCGTGGGTGAAGACGGCCGCAGGTTTGTGGGCCACGGGCATCAGCGCCGTGGTGTCCGGCGCGGTGGCGGTGGCGCGGCCGTTCGCCGGCCACGGGGGCGGGGGCGGGTGCTGGGGCAGGGCGGTGGGGGCTGCGGTGGCGGTGGGCAGGTCGTTCAGGGCCAGGTCCATGGCGGGGGCTTTCTTCAGGGGTTGAAGAAGGCGGCGGAGACCCTGTGGCGGAACTCTGGAGGAACTGGCACCACCGGTGCTTTGGGAGCGCTTGGGGGCGCAGCGGTGGGCAGAAACAACAAAGGCCACGAGGGGGTCTCGTGGCCTTCCGTTGGGGGGGAAGTGAAGCCGCTGTGGGCGGCCAGGCGCTACGAAACCGCTCGACAGGAACGTCGGGCGGATCGTCGCAGGGCACTGCAAGCAGGGCTCTGGGCTGGGCGTTGGGCGGTGTTCACGCGGCGCAGCATAACGCAGGTGGCCGCCGGTGGGTCGGTTCAACGGCAGGACTTTTGCAGGCTCCGCGTCCTGCAACAGGCCGCGACGCGGGTGGACACGGGCTTGACGCGCCCGCTGTGCCGCGCATCATCGCGCCCCATGGCCCGTGTGCTGTTCACCCCCCAACTGCGCCGTTTCCTGGGCGAACTGCCTGAGGTGGCCACGCCGGCCACCGTGCTGCGCGCCGCGTTGGAAGACGCTTTCTCGGTGGACGCGCGCCTGCGGCCTTATGTGCTGGACGACCAGGGCCACCTGCGGCCCAACGTGGTGGTGTTCATCGACGGCCGCCGCCAAGACGAACGGCTGCGCCTGGACGCCCCGCTGTTGCCCGACAGCACGGTGCACGTGCTGCAAGCCTTGTCAGGAGGATGACACCATGACGACCACCCCCGCCACCGACCGCGCCTGGGTTGCCACCCGCAAGGGCTTGTTCGAGTTGCGCCAACGAGGCGGCGCCTGGCAGGTGGAGCGTCTGAGCTTCACCGCCGAACCCGTCACCGCCGTGCTGCCGCCCGACGCCCAAGGCCGCATGTTCGCGGCGCTGAACCTGGGCCACTTCGGCCCCAAGCTGCACGCTTCGGACGATGCTGGGGCCACCTGGCGCGAGGTGGCCACGCCCACCTACCCGCCGCAGCCTGAAGGCACCACGGGCTATGCCTGGAAGCTGGTGCAGGTGTGGGCGTTGGAGCGCGACGCGGCCGGCCGCTTGTGGGCTGGCACATTGCCGGGCGGGCTGTTCTGCTCCACCGACCAGGGCCAGACCTGGGCCTTGAACCAGGCGCTGTGGACGCACCCCTCGCGCGCCGAATGGATGGGCGGTGGCAACGAAGCCCCGGGCCTGCACTCGGTCTGCCCCCACCCCATGCGGGCCGAAGAGAACCTGGTCGCTGTGTCTTGCGGCGGCGTGTGGGCCACGCAGGACGACGGCGCCAGTTGGGCTTCGCGCACGCGGGGCCTGTGGGCCGACTTCATGCCGCCCGAACGCGCCGAAGACCCGGCCATTCAAGACCCGCACTTGGTGCGCCGCTGCACTGCCGTGCCCGAGGTGCTGTGGTGCCAGCACCATTGCGGCATCTGGCGCAGCACCGACAGCGGCGGCCAGTGGCAGCGCCTGCACACCGGCTTGTCGGACTTCGGTTTTGCCGTGGCGGCCCACCCTTCAGACCCGCTGACGGCCTGGTTCGTACCGGGTGTGAAAGACGAGCAGCGCATCCCCGTGGGTGCGGCCCTGGCCGTGACGCGCACGCGCGACGGCGGGCAGACTTTTCAGGCCTTGCGCGAAGGCCTGCCCCAGCAGCACTGCTACGACCTGGTGTTCCGACACGGCCTGGACGTGGCGGCAGACGGTGAACAGCTGCTGATGGGCAGCAGCACCGGCCACCTGTGGGCCACCGGCAACGGCGGCGACCACTGGACGCTGGCCCAGGCCCACCTGCCGCCCATCTACGCGCT
The DNA here is from genome assembly GCA_046318395.1 of Rubrivivax sp. Lineage (GTDB taxonomy): Bacteria > Pseudomonadota > Gammaproteobacteria > Burkholderiales > Burkholderiaceae_C > Rubrivivax. Next base: position 40,743 of record JBKCUM010000145.1, on the reverse strand, counting down.
GCGCTTCGGCTGAACGGCCCGCAGCCCCCTGGTCCGGCGGGGCCATCACCGGCGGTGGCGGCGTGTCGTGCCTTGTCACATGCCTTGCCCAGACTCCACCCCCAACCCCAGGAGGAGTTTGCAGTGATGAAAACCAACACCATGGCCCGCGCGGCCGTCGCCGTTTCGGCCGCTTTGCTGGCCTTGGCCTTTGGCCGCGTGGAAGCGGCGCCGGCCGTGGGCCTGAGCTACCTGGGCCAGCAGATCGTGCCCACGGGCACGCTGTACGCCGGCACCACCGTGGGCGGCCTGTCGGGCATCGACCGCATCGCCGGCACCGACCGCTACCTGGCCATCAGCGACGACCGCAGCGCGCTGAACCCGGCGCGTTTTTACGAGCTGCAGCTGGACCTGTCGAAGTTCACACGCTCGGCCACGCCGGGCTGGGGCGGTGTCAGCTTCACCGCCGTCACCACCATCCAGACCCCCAGCGGTGCGGCCTTCGGCACCAACCAGGTGGACCCGGAGTCGCTGCGCATCAACCCGAACAACGGCAAGCTGGTCTGGAGCAACGAGGGCGACCGACTGAGCGGTAACCTGCAGAACCCCACGGTGCGCGAGATGAACACCGACGGCAGCTTCAGCCGCGAATTCGCCGTGCCCGGCCGCTACAACCCGGTGGGCGCGGGTGCCAACGACGCCGGCATCCGCCGCAACCTGGCCTTCGAGACGCTGACCATCTCCACCGACGGCCAGACGCTGTACACCGCCACCGAAAACGCCCTGGTGCAAGACGGCCCGGCCGCTGGCGTGGGTGTGGGTTCGCCTTCGCGCGTGCTGTCCTTCAACCTGGCCACGGGCCAGGCCGGCGCCGAGTTTGTCTACAACGTCGACCCGGTGGCGCTGGCCCCCAACCCGGCCGGTGGTTTTGCCACCAATGGCCTGGTGGAAATGCTGGCCGTGGGCGACCGCCAGTTCATCGCGGTGGAACGTTCTTTCGCCGCCGGTGCGGCCACGCCGGGCACGGGCCCGAACGGCCTGCCCACCGGCAACACCATCCGCTTGTACATGGTGGACGCCCGCGGCGCCACCGACGTGTCGGCGCTGGACAGCCTGGTCGGCCAGGCCTACACCTCCGCCAGCAAGACGCTGCTGCTGGATCTGTCGGACCTGCGCAACGACGACGGCAGTGCGCTGGCACTGGACAACATCGAGGGCATCACCTGGGGCCCCGAGGTCAACGGCCTGAAGACCTTGGTGCTGGTGTCCGACAACAACTTCGGCGGCACGCAGTTCACGCAGTTCGTGGCGCTGCAGCTGACCTCGCCCATCCCCGAACCCAGCGCTGCGCTGCTGATGCTGCCCGGCCTGCTGGTGCTGGCTGCTGTGCGCCGCCGCCAGGGCCGCTGAACCGCGGATGAAAGGCCCCGGCGCAGCGGTGCTGCGCCGCAGGGTTCAGCCCGCGAAGTCGCCGTCCACGTAGAACCAGCGCCCGCCTTCGCACACAAAGCGGCTGGTTTCCTGCAGCCGCGTGGCGCGGCCGCCCAGTTTGCTGCGGGCCACGAACTCCACCAGCGCGCGGTCGGCATCGCCCTCGTGCGCCGGCACATGGCGGCGCACCTGCAGGCCCAGCCACTGCACACCGGCTTCCAGCGCCAGCGTGGCCGGGCGGGTGCTGGGGTGCCAGGTGGCCAGCAGGTAGGGCACATCGCCCTTCACGAAAGCGCTGTAGCGCGAGCGCATCAGCGCTTCGGCCGTGGGGGCGGGCTCACCCGCGTGCCAGCGGCCGCAGCAGGCCGTGTAGGGCTGGCCACTGCCGCAAGGGCAGGGGCCGGGTTCTGAGGGCTGGGCTGTTTTCACAGCGCTTTCTCCCACACCTCGCCCACCAGGTCGTGGCCGAAGCTGTGGTGGGCTTCGCTGGCCAGCAGCGTGTAGCCGCTTTGGGCGTAGATGTGGCGTGCGGCCACCAGCAGGCTGTTGGTCCACAGCCGCAAACGCTGGTAGCCGGCCTGACGCGCAAAGTGTTCGCACTCGGTGCTCAGCCGCCGGCCCAGCCCGCTGCCGCGTGCGGCGGGTTCCACCAGCAGCAGGCGCAGCTGGGCCACGCCGGACTCGGGGGCGCCGGTGTCTTCGTGCCGCGCCTGCACCAGGCACACGCAGCCCAGGCGCTGGTCGCCACGTTCGGCGATCCACGCGGCTTCGCGGGTGGGGTCGAAGCGGTCGATGAAGTCGGCGGCGATGCGCGCCACCAGGGCTTCGAAGCGCCAGTCCCAGCCGTATTCCGCGGCGTAGACGGCGGCGTGGCGCGAGACCAGCCAGCCCATGTCACCGGGTTGGGGCGGGCGCAAGGTGATGTCGGTGGCGGTGTCCATGGCGCCAGCATAGTGCCAGCCTGTGCCGGCCGGGCTGACTACACTGGCCTGCCCGTCGGCACACGTCGGCCTGGGCCCGCACACACCGGCGCAGACCGGTGGTCCGCACTCACCGGCGCAGACCGGTGGCCCACCCCACCGCAGGAGACCCGCATGCTCGACCCCCAGGCCCGCGCCCTCATCGACCTGATGGCCGAACGCGGCGTGCCACCCACGCACACGCTCAGCGTGGCGCAGGCGCGCAGCTTCTACCGCGAGCGCCGCGGCTTCACGCAGCCCGAACCACCGCCGGTGGCCGAGGTGCGCGACCTGGCCACCGACGGCGGCACGCCGCTGCGCCTGTACCGCCCGGCCGCGGGCACGCTGCCGCTGCTGGTGTACTTCCACGGCGGGGGCTGGACCATCGGCGACCTGGACACGCACGACGTGGTCTGCCGCACGTTGGCCGTGCACAGCGGCTGCGCCGTGCTGGCGGTGGACTACCGCATGGGCCCCGAGCACCGTTTCCCGGCCGCGGTGGACGACTGCACGGCCGCTGTGCGCTGGGCGCGCCGCGAGGCCAGGGCCTTGGGCGTGGACGCTGGCCGCATCGCCGTGGGGGGCGACAGCGCCGGCGGCAACTTGGCCGCCGTGGTGGCGCTGTGTGAACGCGACGCCGGCACGCCGCTGGCGTTCCAACTGCTCATCTACCCCGGCACCGACATGCGCGCCGTGGCGCCTTCGCACACCACCAACGGCCAGGGTTATGTGCTGACGGCCGACACCATCGCCTGGTTCCGCGGCCACTACATCGCCGACCCGGCGCAGTGGTCCGACTGGCGTGCGTCGCCGTTGCTGGCGCCGGACCTGGGCGCACTGCCACCGGCCCTGGTGCTGACCGCCGGCTACGACCCGCTGCGCGACGAAGGCCTGCAGTACGCCGACGCGCTCTCGGCCGCCGGCAACACCGTGCAGTACCTGTGCTTCGAGCGCCAGATCCACGGCTTCATCACCATGGGCCGGGTCATCGACGAAGCCCACACGGCCCTGGCCATCTGCGCTTGGGCTTTGAAACAGGCCTTGCGGGCGCCTGCGCGCCCCTGAGTGCCTGGAGCCACCTGAAGGTGGGGGCCCCACGCCCCCAGACCGCACCCGCCGTGGTGCGATAGTTCAGCCCGACATGCAGCAGCCCACCACCCACCCCACTCCCCGCCCCAACCAGTTCGCCCTGCTCACGCAGCGCCGCTTTGCACCCTTCTTCTGGGTGCAGTTCCTGGGTGCGGGCAACGACAACCTCTTCAAGTTCGCCTTCACCGTGATGGTGACCTACCAGCTGCAGCTGGCCTGGTTGCCGGCCTCGCTGGCGGGCCTGGTCATCGGGGCGCTGTTCATCCTGCCCTTCGTGCTGTTCTCGGCCACCAGCGGCCAGTTGGCCGACAAGCTGGAAAAGACGGTGCTGATCCGCTTCGTCAAGACGCTGGAGATCGCCATCATGGCGCTGGCCGGCGTGGGCTACCTGCTGCCCAACGTGCCCATCTTGCTGGCCTGCGTGTTCCTGATGGGCCTGCACTCCACGCTGTTCGGCCCGGTGAAGTTTGCCTACCTGCCGCAGCACCTGCGCGACGACGAGATCACCGGCGGCAACGGCATGGTGGAGATGGGCACCTTCGTGGCCATCCTGCTGGGCCAGGTGGCGGGGGGCTTGTTGATCGCGCTGCCCGGCATCGGCCCCACCGTGGTGGCCATGGCCTGCCTCATCGTGGCGCTGCTGGGGCGCTGGTTTGCACAGCACGTGCCGCTGTCGCCGCCCACCGACCCCGACCTGGTCATCAACTGGAACCCCTTCACCGAGACCTGGCGCAACCTGAAGCTGTCCTACGGCTACATCGCGGTGTTCCGCTCGCTGCTGGGCATTTCCTGGATGTGGTTCTTCGGTGCGGTGTTCCTGTCGATGTTCCCGGCCTTCGCCAAAGAGGTGCTGCACGGCAACGAACAGGTGGCTTCGCTGTTGCTGGTGCTGTTCTCGGTGGGCGTGGGCATCGGCGCGCTGCTGTGCGAGGTGGTGAGCCGCCGCCATGTGGACATCGGCCTGGTGCCGCTGGGCACCATCGGCATGACGGCTTTTGCCGTGGACCTGTATTTCGCCGCCCGGGGCTTGCCGCCGCAGGCCACGCTGCTGAGCCTGGCCGACTTCATGGCCACGCCCGCGCACTGGCGTGTGATGCTGGACCTGTTCGGCCTGTCGCTGTTCACGGGCCTGTACAGCGTGCCCATGTATGCGCTGATCCAACTGCGCACGCCGCCTTCGCACCGCGCCCGCATCATCGCGGCCAACAACATCCTGAACGCGCTGTTCATGATCGCCAGTTCGCTGGGTGCCGGCTTCTTGCTCGGCGCGGGCCTGAGCATCCCCGAGCTGTTCCTGGTGGTGGGCCTGCTGAACGCCGTGGTCGCCAGTTATGTCTTCCTGCTGGTGCCGGAATACCTGTTGCGGTTCTTCGCCTTCGTGCTGACACGCTGCATCTACCGCTTCCGCGTGCAGGGCGAACACCACCTGCCCACCGAAGGCGCGGCGCTGCTGGTGTGCAACCACGTCAGCTACGTGGACGCCGTGCTGCTGATGGCCGCCAGCCCGCGCCCTGTGCGTTTCCTGATGGACCACCGCATCTTCGCCACGCCGGTGCTGGGCTGGCTGTTCAAGCTGGTGAAGGCCATCCCCGTGGCGCCACAGGCCGAACACCCGCAGGCCTACGAACAGGCTTTTGTGCGCGCCCGCCAGGCGCTGGACGAAGGCGAACTCGTCTGCATCTTCCCCGAAGGCCGGCTCACCAGCGACGGCACGTTGGGCGAGTTCAAACCTGGCGCGCTGAAGCTGCTGCAGACCCACCCCGTGCCCGTGGTGCCGATGGCGCTGGGCAACCTGTGGGGCTCGTTCTTTTCGCGTGTGGAAGGTGGTACGGCCATGGTCAAACCTTTCCGCCGCGGGTGGTTCACCACCGTGTCTTTGAACGTGGGCCCGGCCGTGCCGGCCGCCAGCGCCAGCACCGAAGGGCTGCGCAGCGCGGTGGCGGGCTTGCTGGCGGCGGCGCCGCAGCGCTGAGCGCACGCACCGGCCGGCCGCTGGCCGCGGGCCGGGTGGGTTGGCGGTGGCCAGCGGGTTGGCTTGCACGAAAAGCTGTATGAACGTACAGTATTCCTGTGTCTATCCCGCCCGTCGACGCCGTCCCTGCCGCGGCCGCCCCCCTGTCCCCAGCGTCCACCCCAGGCAGCGTGCCTGCGGTGGCGTTGCCGGTGCACGGGGTGGCGGGCTGGCCAGTGCAGGCGCGCGAGGCCGCGCCGCGCTGGGGTGACACGGCCGACCTGTTCGGTCTGTTGAACAGCCTGCCGGCGCCGCCGGCGGGTTGGCACCGGGCGGTTCAGCCGCCGGCACAGGTGGCGGCGCCGGCATGGCGGCCGCCCGCCGTGGCCACGCCAGCCCAGGTGCCAGAGGGCATGGGCCCGCCGCCGGCCGTCCCGCTCGAACAACTGCACCCCGCGCTGTGGCGGGCCCACCAACTGGGGCAGCCGGTGGGCGAGGGCTTGGCCACGGGTTTTGCCGCGCTGGACGCCGCCTTGCCCGGCGGCGGCTGGCCGCGTCAGGCGCTGACGGAACTGCTGCTGCCCCAGCTGGGCCTGGGCGAACTGCGCCTGCTGGCGCCAGCCCTGGCCGCGGTGCAGGCCCAGCAGCGCTGCGTGATGCTGTTCGACCCGCCCGCCCTGCCTTTTGCCGCGGCCTGGTCGGCCTGCGGTCTGGACGCGTTGCAGCTCTACGTGGTGCGCAGCCGCCCGCCCGGCCCGCGCCAGCGCCACCGCGCCACGCGGCCACCGCGCCTGGCGGCCGACCTGCTGTGGTCGCTGGAACAGGCCCTGAAGAGCGGCCACGTTGGCGCCGTGTTGGCCTGGTTGCCCCCGCAGGTGCCGGTGGACGCGCTGCGGCGCTTGCAACTGGCGGCGCAGGCCCACGACGGCCCGGCATGGCTGCTGCGGGACGAGGCCTGCCGCCAGCACGCCAGCCCGGCGCCGCTGCGCCTGTGGCTGCAGCCGGCCGGCATCGACGAACTGCGCCTGCAGGTGCTCAAGCGCCGCGGCCCGCCGCTGGCGCAGCCGCTGCGGCTGGCATTGCCCGCTGTGTTGTCGGCACCAGAGCGCGAACACGCCCAGGCCTGGCTCTGGGCGCGCCAGGCCCTGCGCCAGGCGCAGGCGGCCTTGGCGTGAGCCGGCACACCGTGCGGCGTTGCGGGTTGGGCTGTGTCCATGCTGTGGTTGGCTCTGCACCTGCCCGACCTGTCCTTGCAGGCCTGGGCCAGCACCTGGCTGACGCCCGGGGCCGTTTCGCCGGCCTCGCCGCCTGACGGCGCGCCAGCGCCTTCACCGTCGCCAGCGCTGTCGCCGCCATACACGCCATCCGCGCCATCCGCGCCACCACCGCCTTGGCCGCACGGGGGCCAGGCACCCCCCCGGCCGCCGGGCGGTGCCGCGCCCGCTGTGCCGCCGGGCGGCGTTGCACCCGAACCACCGCCAGCTTCTGCACCGGGCCCCTCCACGGCGCCAGCGTCCGATGGCAGGGCCCGCACGGGGCCCCCACCGGGGTTGCCGCCCACCGCGCCGTTGTCACCCGCCGACCGCGTGCCCGCGCCGCTGGCCTTGGTGGCCCGCCACCGCATCACCGCCGCCAATGCCGCGGCCCGTGCACGGGGCGTGCAGCCGGGGCACAAGCGCGCCACGGCTCTGGCCCTGGTGCCCGAACTGCACCTGGCCGAGGCCCAACCCGCGCGCGACGCGGCCTTGCTGCAGGCCGTGGTGCACGCGGCCCTGGCCTTCACGCCCCAGGTCTGCACCGAAGGCCTGGACACCGTGCTGCTGGAGGTGCAAGCCAGCCTGCGCTGTTTTGGCGGTGCCGCAGCCTTGCAGCAGCGGCTGCAGGCGGCTTGGTGCGCCTTGGGCCTGCAGGTGCAGCTGGGGGTGGCGCCCACGCCTTTGGCCGCCGCCTGGCTGGCCCGTTGGCGGCCGGTGCCAGGGCTGGTGTCGGGCCCGGCGCCCCCGGCTTTGCTGGCCGAACACGTCCGGCAGCTGCCAGCCTTGCACCGCCTGCTGGACCAGGCGCCACTGGCCCTGTTGGCCGCCCGGCAGCCACAGGCGCAAGCGACGGTGCTGGCGGCGCTGGGCTTGCAGCGGCTGGGTGAACTGCGGGCCCTGCCACGCGCCGGCTTGGCGCGGCGCCTGGGCCCGGCGGTGCTGGACGAACTGGACCGCGCCTACGGCCTGCGCCCCGACCCCCGTCCAGCCCTGCAGGCGGCGGCTGAATTCGAAACCCGGCTGGAGCTGCAGGCCCGCGCCGACCACAGCGAACAGCTGTTGCACGCGGCGGCCTTGCTGCTGCCCCGGCTGGTGGCCTGGGCGGCGGCCCGGCAGGTGCGGGTGGCGGCCTTCACGCTGCACCTGTTGCACGAGGCCCGCCACCGCGGCGCAGGCACGCCCCCCCGCACGGCGCTGCACGTGGAACTGGCCGAACCTTCGCTGGACCAGCGCCACCTGCTGAGCCTGCTGCAGGAGCGCCTGCAGCGCCTGGTGCTGCCCGCGCCCACGCTGGACCTGCACCTGCACTGCCGGCACACCGTGGCCGGTGCGGCGCCCAACGGCGAACTCTTCCCCAACCGCCAGAGCCATGCCCTGGGCCTGGGGCGCTTGCTCGAACGCCTGCGTGCCCGTCTGGGCGACGCCCAGGTGCTGCGCCCGGCCCCTTTGGCCGACCACCGCCCCGAGGTGGCCAACCGCCTGGCGCCTGCGCAGGGGCCGGCTGCACCCGTGCCGGCGGGGGCCTTGCCCGTGCCCACGCCGGGCTGGCCGCTGCAGCGCCCGCTGTGGTTGTTGCCAGAACCCCTGCCTTTGCCAGAACAGGCCGACCAGCCCTGCTGGGGCGGCCAGCCTTTGCGCCTGTTGGCTGGGCCGGAGCGTGTGGAAACCGGCTGGTGGGACCAGGCCCCGGCGTTGCGCGACTACTACGTGGCCCAGGCGGCCAGCGGTGCGCTGCTGTGGGTGTTCTGCAGCCGCTGGTGGGCCGCTGCGCCCGTGGTGGAGACCGAGGCGCCGGACATGCCACAAGGCGCGGCAGACCTGCCCGTCGCTCGGGGCAAGGCCGCCACGCGCGCCCGTGTGCGTGGCGAGCCTGTGTGGTTTCTGCAAGGCCAGTTTGGCTGAGCGGCTGAGCGCCTTTCACCCGGGCCCGCCTTGCGCGCCAAAACACCTTGATGCTGCGTTGCCGGCAGCCGCCCGGTCTGCTGGCACGGCGGCGTTTGGCACCAGGCACCTGGGCGCCTTGAAGCGCCTGCCGGGCGCGGCCGAAAAACGCTCAGCCTCTGAACCTGCGCAGCGGTGCGCTGCAGGCGGCCGTGTGCACCCGGGGTGGTGCCTGTCTGTGCTGGCCCGCCCCGTCAGGCGTTGGCGGCGTCCTTGGCGGTGGCCAGGCCCTGGCCCAGCAGGTGGGCTGCGTGGGTCATGGCCGCCGTCAGTGCGCGGATGGACACGCCGTTGAAATGCCGACCGGCTGGCGACTCCAGCGTGTCCAGGTAGGAGGCCAGCTCGTTGTCGTTCAGCTCGGCGTAGGTGGCGGCCAACAGCCAGGGCACGAAGCGCGTGTAAGACGCGGCCAGGTCGGCACGCTGCGCCTCCAGCAACTGCCGCAGAGTCGGGCCCTCGCTGGGCAGTGGCTGGCCGCTGGCCGCCTGCAGCCCGGACTGGATGGCCAGCGCCGACAGGATGGTCACGTTGGCCATGGCGTCACCGGCCTGGGTGGCGACCTCCATGCGCTGCAGCAGGGCCTGGCGCATCGGTGAGGCCGCCTGCCAGGCCGCGTGCGCGCGGCGCAGCGTGGCCTGCTGGTCGCCGCCGTCCGCGCCGCTGGCGCGGCTGCTGGCCGCTTCCAGCGCCGTGATGCGCTGGCCCAGCGGGGCCTTGTACCAGTCCAACAAGGCGGGCAGGTGCACGGGCGAGGTCTGTTGCATCACCACGGTGTGGGCTTGCGCGCGCATGGTGTCCGGGGCGAAAGCCGCTTCGGCGGCGCGCAGCAGGCGTTGCATTTCGCTGGCGCTGGGCGCTTTGTCGGCTTGCCGCACCCCGGCCAATAGACCTTGCCCCACCTGACCACCCAGGTCGGCCAGTTGCGCCCAGCTGCCCGACAGCTTCATCAACTCTTCGGCCACGGCCGGCGCCACTTGCGCCTGCGCCACAGGCGCCCAGCCCGCCAGCGCACAGACCCCCCAGGCCAACACCCGGCGTACCCAACCCCAGGCGGCCCAGGTGGAACGGTGTGCGGGGCCGGGCGGGCGGTGTGCTGCGGCGCGGTCGGCAGCGGGCGTGGTCAGGCGCATGGGCGGGTTTCCTGGGGAGTGGAAAGGCGGAAAGGCGGAAAGGCGGAAAGACAAGGTGCTGGTGCGTCGGCTGGCCGCTCGGCCGATGGGACGCGCGGCCAGTGCGGCGCCCTTCAGGGCTGGCGGGTCTTCAAGCCGTGCAGCACGGCCGGCACGATGCGGCGGTGCAGCGGCGCCACCGGCAGCATGTACAACTGGCCCAGCAGGTTGTGTGTCTTCACCACGGTGCTCACGGCCAGCGGGCGTTGGCCTTCGGGCGTCAACGGCAGGCGCAGCACCGACACGGCGACGTCCAGGTGGCGGTCGCTGTCGCCCAACACCACCTCGTCGTCGCTGATGGCGCGCAGCGTGAAGATGCCCACGCGGTCGCCCGGCCGGTAGCTGGCCTCGGGCCGCTGCCTGTCCACGGCACCCAGCGCGCCCAGGTCCTTCAACCCGAACAGCGCCACGGTGCGGTTGCGCAGGCGCATCAGGCCGTCCACCCATGCCGGCGTGTCCGCCACCGCGTGCAGGAAGTGCTGCAAGGCCGTGCTGCGGGTGTCGTCCAGCAGCACGCTGTAGCAGTCGTGGAAGCTGGCACCAGCCAGCAGGGCGTGGACCCGGCTGTGCGCAGGCACGGCCATCGTCTGGATGGCGGCGGGGTGCGGCATGGACAGCTTTCGCCAGCGCTCAGATGTCGATGCGCGGCGGGGGCAAGCGGATGTTGTCCAGCATCTCCTGCGCCCGGCGGGCTTCTTCGTCTTTCTGGTCGGCAGGCTTGCAGCGCTGGAAGCGCAGGCGCGAACCGGTCGGGGCTTCGTAAACGCACACCATCTTGGGCTCGGTGGTCGCCACCTTGGCGCCATCCGTGCCTGCCGTGGGCTCGGGCGCCGAGGCGCAGCCCACCAAGACCAGCACCGAAGACAGGCAGCACAACTGCAAATACTGCATGGCTTGTTCTCCCTCATCACCCACAGAGCCACAAGCTTAGCGCAAGCCACGCGCGGCCGGGTGACGGATGCGCTGCACGCCCACCTGCAGGCGTGGGGCAGGGCTGACGCCACAACCGAGTGGTGTGGGCAGTGCCCCGCGGACAGGTGGCGCGGCGCACCAGATAATGCGCCCATGAAAGTCTTCTACTGGGTGATGAGCGTGGCGATCGTGGGCACCTTCCTGCCCTCGGTGATGTACCTGCTGCTGTACGCCACCACGGGCGAAGAGGAGTGCCTGCGCCGCGCCCGCGCGCTGTGGAACTTCAGCCGCGTGCTCACGCTGTTGGCTTTCAACCTGCTGGTCTGGGGCCACGTGGCCGCCGGGCTGTGGGGCATCTGGTTCAGCTGAAGCCACGCTGAACCCCGGCATGGACCTCCAATGGTGGTCGCCCGCCCAGCTGGTGGGCTACGTGGCCTTTGTGCTGGGCGTGGGTTCGTTCCTGCAAACCGACGACCGGCGCTTCAAGCATTTCATGCTGGGTGAATGCCTGGCCTACATGCTGCACTTCGGCCTGTTGGGCAACCCCACGGCGGTGGCCAGTTCGGCGCTGTCGGCGCTGCGGTCTTGGCTGTCGCTGCACACCCGTTCGGTGTGGGTGGCCCTGGGTGTGGTGGCGGCCAACCTGGGCCTGGGCCTGCTGCTGGCGCAGCGGCCGGCCCACTGGCTGCCGCTGGCGGCCTCCTGCCTGGGCACCTTGGCGCTGTTTCTGCTGCAAGGCGTGGCCATGCGCCTGGTGATGCTGTGCGGCACGGGCCTGTGGATCGCCAACAACCTGATCGTCGGTTCCATCGGCGGCACGGCGCTGGAAGTCGTGGTGGCGCTGGTGAACCTGACGACCATCGTGCGCCTGTGGCGCCAGGCGCGCGCGGCCCGCACCGCGGCCGTCGCTTCGTCGGTTCACACCCCCAAGTAGCGCCCCGGCCGGTGGTTCAGCGCCAGGATGGCGCCGATGGCCACCGCCCCCAGCACCGACTGCAGCACACGCTCTGCCGGCACCGTGGCCAACGCGGCCAACACCACCAGCACGTCCACGCCCATCTGCACACGGCCGGCGCTCCAGCCGCGGGTTTGCTGCAGCCACTGCGCCAGGATGTTCACCCCGCCCACGCTGGCGCGGTGGCGCAGCAGGGCCAGCAGGCCGAAACCCACCAGCACGCCGCCCAGCGCCGAGGCCACCCAGGGGTTCAGCAGGTCGAAGCGCAACACGCGTGGCGCCGCCCAGGTGCACAACGACACCAGCCCCACCGCCGCAAAACTCTTCAGCGTGAAGGCCGGGCCCAGCCCGCGCCAGGCCAGCACGTAGAACGGCAGGTTCAGCAGAAAAAAGCCCAGCGGCAGGTTCAGGCCGGTGGCGTAGTGCAGCAAGAAGGCCAGGCCGGCGACACCGCCGGTCAGCAACCCGGCGTGCGCGAACATCACCAGGCCCAGGGCCACAAACAGCGAACCGGCCACCAGGGCCTGGGTGTCGTCCAGCCAGTCGTGCTGGATGGCCTGTGCGGTGGAAGCGTGCATGCCCAGGGCTTAGCAGATACCGTGCCTTGCCCGTGCCTTGCCATTGCCTGGTGTCTGGCGGGCCTGCCGCCGCCCGCAGCCTTGGGGACGGGCCGACCCGTCGCGGCTGGGTTACGGCCGGGTTACTGGCTAGCATGCCGGCCCAGCGTCGATGCAGCCAATGCCGATGCCCCCACAGACGCCGCCAACTCACCCCCCGCCACGCAGACCCGGTGCGCCACCAGCCCGGCACAACCGCGGTGCGCCGCCGGCAGGTGGTGCTGGCCTTGGCCAGCGCGGGCTGGTGGGCCTGCGGTGGGGCCCATGCTGCGCCCAACGCCGCTTTCCCGGCCACGGTGAAGCTGGCCGGCAGCGACCTGTCGATGAACGGCGCGGGCACCCGCTACCGCTTCACGTTCAAGGTGTACGACATGGCGCTGTACACCACCCGCAAGGTGCGCACGTCGGCCGAACTGTTGGCGCTGCCCGGCCCCAAGCGGCTGCATTTCGTGGCGCTGCGGGAACTGGCGGGCACCGACCTGGGCCGTTTGTTCCTGCGCGGCATGGGCGACAACGCCTCGCCCGAACAGATGAACCGCCACAGCCTGTCCAGCACGCGGCTGATCGAGATCTTCTCCGGCCGCCCCAAGATGCTGCCCGGTGAAACCTTCGCCATGGACTTCGAGCCCGGCAAGGGCACCACGTTCTACATCCAGGGCCAGGCGCAGGGCGCGCCCGTCGGCAACGACGAGTTCTTTGGCCTGGTGCTGCGCATCTGGTTCGGCGAAGCGCCGGTGGACAAAGCCCTGCGCGACGAACTGCTGGGCCGCGCCCAGGGCTGAGCACCTTTCGGGCACGGCCGAACGACGCGCCGCCGCGCAGCGCGCCCCGCAGCGCGGCGCAGGCCGGTCAGCCGGCCACGTCGGGCTCCACCAGGGCGGCCAATTGGCGCAGCGAGTCCTGCCAGCCCAGGTAGCACATGGCCAAGGGCACGGCTTCGGGGATGCCGGCCTGCTCCACCACCAGTTCGGTGCCACACACCACGGGCGTCAGCTGCACCGTCACCAGCATCTCGCCGGGCAGGCCGGGGTCGTCGAAACGGTCGTTGTAGCGCAGCAGGCGGTGGGGCTGCAGTTCCAGGTAGGTGCCGCCGAAGCTGTGGCTCTGGCCGTTGCCGAAGTTCTGGAAACTCATCTTGAAACCACCGCCCACGCGGGCGTCCAGCGCATGCACCTGGCAGGTGAAGCCGCCGGGCGGCAACCACTTGGCCAAGGCCGCCGGTTCCAGAAAAGCGCGGTAGACCTTTTCAGGCGGACACTGCAGCACACGGTGCAGGCGGACGGTGCGGTCGGACATGGCTTTCTCCAAAAGGGGGTTGCGGCGCCCACACGGCGCTGCTGTTGGCACGACGAACGGGCGGGGCCAGGGTCGACACCGTGGTGAGGTGGTCTTGGTGGCCCCGGTGCGGGGCAGAACCGGCACTGGACGCTGCGGGCTTCAAGCCTGCCAAGTGTGCACCTGCACCGGCGTGCCCCACAGGCGTGTGAACACGGCCGTTGCCGCGTCGGCGTTCCCGGTGGTGAAGAACCGCGTGCTGGCTTGCGTGGCTTGGTCTTGCGGACGGGCGCTGGGCACCGGCCCCATGCAGGGGGGCGTTGGCAGGCGGCGCTGCACCTCGCGCGCCACCGCGTCCGCCGAGTCCAGCACCAACACGCCGGGGCCGGCCACGGCCTGGATCTGGGTGCGCAGAAAAGGGTAGTGCGTGCAGCCCAGCACCAGCGTGTCGGCGCCCTGGGCCAACAAGGGCTCGATGAAGCTGCGCAGCAGCGCCAGCGTGGCCGGGCTGTCGAGTTCACCGCGTTCCACCTGTTCCACCAGGCCTGGGCAGGCCTGGCCCAGCACGCGCGTGGTGCCGCCATGCCGCTGCCGAAGGCGCTGCACCGCCGCGCTCTCTAACGTGCGCGAGGTGGCCAGCACGCCCACCACGCCGCTGCGGCTGGCCGCCACGGCCGGCTTGATGGCGGGCTCCAGCGCGACGATGGGCAACGCATAACGCTGGCGAAGGGTGTGCACCGCCACCACGGTGGCCGTGTTGCAGGCCACCACCACCGCCTTCGCGCCGGCTTGTTGCAGGTGTTCGGTCAGCGCCAGCGCGCGGGTTTCGATGTAGGCCGTGGGACGGTCGCCGTAGGGGGCGTGGGCCGAGTCGGCGATGTACAGCAGCGACTCTTGGGGCAACTGCCGCCGCAGCGCCTGCAGCACCGACAACCCGCCCACCCCCGAATCGAAAACGCCGATGGGGGCCGCCGCCGAGGCCGGTGCCGCTTGTGCTTTTTGTGCTTCTGGGGTGGTGTGGCGCGCCATAAGGGCAAGAAGTCTGCCACCACGCCGTGCTGCACGCCGATGGGCCTCAATGTTGGTGTCAGGCGGCCGATGTCCGGACATTGCAATCCATTTCAGCGCACCCGCTTCCGGAGGAGTGGCGGCGCTGGTGGTCGGTCGGCGTCTGCTGCGCCGCCGTGCGATGCCCGCCCTCCTCCGCCCGCCCTACAACAACGACGAACCCCGATGCAGCAGATCCAATTCCGCCAGATCCATTCCGTGCCGAGCACGCCCGCATGGGCCCGCCCCGGTGTCTATTGGTTCCGCACCATGGGCTTTCCGTCCAAGGCCGGGGTGATCCTGGCTTTGCTGGTGCTGCCCCTGTTGGTGACGTTGGCGGTGCTGATGCGCGACCGCATGGCCGTCTGGCAGGCCACGCGTGCAGAGCGCGTCGGCCTGGCGGCGGTGCAGCACGTGCTGCCGGCCATGGAGGCCACGCAGCTGCTGCGCCGAGCGCTGGTCGACCACGCCCAAGGCGTGCCGCGCAGCGACTTGCCCGCGTTGAAAGAGCGCTTCAAACAAAGCATGGACACCCTGGTGCAGCAGGTGAAGCCCACGCTGGACAAGCTGGACGACCCCGGCGACGAACACTGGGCGCCCGTGGTGGCCGCGCGTGCCGCGGCCGAGAGCCAGGCCGCCGACCTGCCGGCCGCCGAGGTGCGCAAGCCCTACGTGGCGTTGACCCAGGGCCTGGGTGAACTGGTGCAGCACCTGGTGGACAAGAGTGGCCTGGCGCTGGACCCTGAAGGCGACACCTACTACCTGATGCTGCTGGCCACCGTTCAGCTGCCCCAGGTGATGGACACCATGGGCCAGACGCGCGCGGCCTTGGCCAGCCACCTGAAAGCGCCCGACAACGCCACGTTGCGCCAGGCCGCGGCCCGCCTGGCCACCGACAAGACCGTGCTGCACCACGCCAACAGCGCGCTGAAGCATGTGCGCGACTTCAACCAGCAGCTGGACGTGGCGCGCCTGGGTGCTGGCCTGGCGCCGGCCACGGCGTTCGTCGAACGCGGTGAAGCCCTGCTGGCCAAAGACGCCGCCGACCCGGCCCTGGCCAGCGCCGTGGTGCTGGAAGCCACGGCGGCGCTGCAAAAGCTGGGCGAAACCCAGCAGCTGGCCGCCCGCGAACTCGACACCCTGCTGCAGGCCCGCGAACAGCGCCTGGTGCAGCGTGCCGCCGCGGGCGCCTTGCTGTCGTTGCTGCTGTTGGCCGCCGGTCTGTACTTCTTCTACTGCTTCTACCGCGCCATGCGCTCGGGCATGAACACCCTGGTGATGCGCATGCAGGCCATGGCCCGTGGTGACCTGACCGACGCCTTGCAGCCCAAAGGCAAGGACGAAACCGCCATGCTGCTGGGCGCGCTGGCCGAGATGCAGCACGCTTTGCGGCACACGGTGCGCGAGGTCCGCGTGGCCGCCGACGCCATCATCCAGAGCTCGTCCGAGGTGGCTTCGGGCAGCATGGACCTGTCGCAACGCACCGAACAGGCCGCCGCCAACCTGGAAGAGACCTCGTCGGCGATGGAGCAGATCGGCGCCACCGTGTCCAACACCACCGACGGCGCCCGGCAGGCCGCCGAAGTGGCCGCCGCCAACGCGCAGTTGGCGCAGCAGGGTGGGGCCGTCATCGCGCAGGTGGTGGGCACCATGTCGGAGATCCAGGACAGCAGCCGGCGCATCGGCGAGATCATCGGCGTCATCGACGGCATCGCGTTCCAGACCAACATCCTGGCGCTGAACGCCGCCGTGGAGGCCGCACGGGCCGGCGAACAAGGCCGTGGCTTTGCGGTGGTGGCGGCCGAGGTGCGTTCGCTGGCCCAGCGCAGCGCCGACGCCGCACGGGAGATCAAGCAGCTCATCCTGGACAGCGTCGAGCGGGTGGAGAACGGCCACCGCATCGTGGGCGAAGCCGGCAGCACCATCAACGCCATCGTGGCCAGCACGGCCCGTGTGGGCGACCTGCTCAAGGGCATCGCCACCGGCGCCAGCGAACAAGCCGCGGGCATCGAACAGGTGGGCCACTCCATCAGCGAACTCGACCAGATGACGCAGCAGAACGCGGCCCTGGTGGAGCAAACGGCGTCGGCCTCCACCGCCATGCGCGACAACGCCAACCAACTCGCGCAGGCGGTGAACGCCTTCAAGCTGCCGGCCTGAGGTGGGGTTGGCGTGTCGCCGGTCTGGGGCCGGCGCGCTGCGGGCCATGGGGGGTGGGCCGGTCCGCCGAACGCCGTTGGCGCCCGGCCGCGCCACAATGGGGCCTTTTCCACCGCCAGCGCAGTCCACGCCCACCATGCAAGACCACGGTTCCGCACCCGCCACGACCCAGCCCGCGACTTCCCCAGCCATGGACGAGGGCCTGGCCCAACGCCGGGCCCAACTGCAGGCCTTGGTGGCCCGCCGCGACGAACTGGACCGGGCCATCGCCGAACGCCGCGTTGAAGAACTGAAGGTGCTGGCCGATGGCTACGCCAAGAAGCTGCAGATGAACGGTTTCAGCATCCGCGAAGGCATGGACGCGCTGAAGCCCTACCTGAAGCTGCGCGCGCCCAAAGACTGAGCCCTTCTAAGGCGGCTGAAGCGCAGGCAGGGCCGATGCCCATGCCCGCTGCTGTGGGCCGCCCTCGGCGCCACCGCCCCCGCCGCCACTGCCGCCAGCACCCTCTCCAGCCCCCACCCGCCGTGCCCTGCGCACCGCGGGTGGTGTGCGGTCAGGGCTGGGCCGCTAGGCCCCCGCCGGGCCCCGCTGCGCTGCTGAACACCTGCAGCGACTGGCCATCGTGCTGCACCGTTTCCACCCAGTGCCAACCGGCGCGCTGCAGCAGCGTCACCGCGGTGGCCGTGGCGCACAGCACCGTCGGGTGGCCCATCGCCAGCGCCCGCTGGTGCAAGGCCTGCACCAGGGCCAGGCCGATGCCCTGGCGCCGCTGCTCGGGTGGCACCACGGCCGCGCCGGCCCAAGGCTGGCCTTCGGGGCGGCCCAGAAAAGCCTGCACCTTCAGCGCCGCAAAACCCACAGGCTGCCCGTCACGCCAGGCCACCAGGCCCAGCGGCAGGCGGTGTTCGTCGGCGCCGTAGGCCTGCAGGTCGGCGAAGGCATCGCCAGGGCCGCCTGGGCCGTACCAGGCCGGCCAAGCCGCCACCATCCAGGCCGCCACGGTGGGCCACACCGCGGGGTCGTGTGCCAGCGGGCGGCAGTGCAAGCCCTGGCTGGGCACGGGGCTGGGCGGGGTGGCGTGGGAGGCCGTGGGCATGGTCGGTGGTGGGTGGGGTTGATGTTTGCCAGCCTGGGCCGGGCAGGCCACAGTGTGCAGCCTGCGGTGCGGGCCACCGGACCCGCCGAGCATGGTCATGCCAGCGCCTATGCGTTCAATTGAGAATGCCAAATGGCCGATATGACTGCATAAACGCAAACTATCTCCCGCGTTCCCCACACCACCAGGAGAAGACCGTGAGCTCGATCGCCCAATGCCCCTTCCACACCGCCGGTGCGCGCAGCACCCAAGGTGCGCAGTCCAACGCCGACTGGTGGCCCAACCAGTTGAACCTGGCCATCCTGCACCAGCACCAGCCGGTGTCCAACCCGATGGACCCCGACTTCGACTACGCCCACGCCTTCGGCACGCTGGACTACGCGGCGCTGAAGGCCGACCTGGCCGCGCTGATGACAGCCAGCCAGCCCTGGTGGCCGGCCGACTGGGGCCACTACGGCGGCCTGTTCATCCGCATGGCCTGGCACGCCGCCGGCACCTACCGCACGGCCGACGGCCGCGGTGGCGCCAGCACCGGCAACCAGCGTTTTGCGCCGCTGAACAGCTGGCCCGACAACGGCAACCTCGACAAGGCACGGCGCCTGCTGTGGCCCATCAAGCAGAAGTACGGCAACGCCATCTCCTGGGCCGACCTGTTCATCCTGGCCGGCAACGTGGCCATGGAAACCATGGGCTTCAAGACCTTCGGCTTCGGCGGTGGCCGCGAAGACATCTGGGCGCCTGAAGAAGACATCTACTGGGGTGCAGAAAAGGCTTGGCTGGCCACCAGCGACCAGCCCAACAGCCGCTACCAGGGCGAGCGCGAACTGCAGAACCCGCTGGCCGCTGTGCAGATGGGCCTGATCTACGTGAACCCCGAAGGCCCGGACGGCCAACCCGACCCCGTGGCCAGCGGCCGCGACGTGCGCGAGACCTTCGCCCGCATGGCCATGAACGACGAAGAAACCGTGGCCCTGGTGGCCGGCGGCCACACCTTCGGCAAGGCCCACGGCGCCGGTGACCCCAAGCTGGTGGGCCCCGAGCCCGAAGCCGCCCCCATGGAAGCCATGGGGTTTGGCTGGATCAACCAGTTGGGCAAGGGCCACAGCGAACACACCACCACCAGCGGCATCGAAGGCGCCTGGAAACCCAACCCCACGACCTGGGACATGGGCTACTTCACCGTGCTGTTCAAGTACGACTGGGAACTGGTGAAGAGCCCGTCCGGCGCCCACCAGTGGCGCGCCAAGGACTGCGCGCCCGAGGACATGATCCCCGACGCGCACCAGCCCGGCGTGAAACACGCGCCGATGATGACCACGGCCGACCTGTCGCTGAAGTTCGACCCGGCTTACGAGAAGATCTCGCGCGACTTCCTGGCCCACCCCGACAAGTTCGCCGACGCCTACGCCCGCGCCTGGTTCAAGCTGACCCACCGCGACATGGGCCCCAAGGCCCTGTACCTGGGCCCGGAAGTGCCGGCCGAAGACCTGATCTGGCAAGACCCGCTGCCCGCCGTGGACCACGCCCTGGTGGACGCCGCCGACGTGGCCACGCTGAAGGCGCAGGTGCTGGCCTCGGGCCTGGCGTTGCGTGCACTGGTGGCCACGGCCTGGGCCTCGGCCTCCACCTTCCGCGGCAGCGACAAGCGCGGTGGCGCCAACGGCGCCCGCATCCGCCTGGCACCGCAGAAAGACTGGGCCGTCAACGAACTGGCGCAGTTGGGCCAGGTGCTGGCCGTGCTGGAAGGCATCCAGGCGCGCTTCAACGCCAGCGCCACCGGTGGCAAGAAGGTGTCCTTGGCCGACCTGATCGTGCTGGCCGGCAACGCCGCGGTGGAAGCCGCCGCCCGGGCCGCCGGCCACGCCGTGGTGGTGCCTTTCACGCCGGGCCGCACCGACGCCACGGCCGAGCAGACCGACGCCGCTTCCTTCGCGGTGCTGGAGCCGCAGGCCGATGGTTTCAGGAACTACCGCCAGGCCGCGTTCAGCACCTCGCCCGAGGCCATGCTGGTGGACCGCGCGCAACTGCTGACGCTGAGCGCACCGGAGCTGACGGTGCTGGTGGGCGGCCTGCGTGTGCTGGGTGCCAACGTGGGCAACGCGTCCCAGGGCGTGTTCACCGACCGGCCGGGCCAGCTGAGCAACGACTTCTTCGTCAACGTGCTGGACATGGCCACGGCCTGGCGCCCCACCGGCGACAACGCCTACGAAGGCCGTGACCGCCAGACCGGCGCCGTGAAGTGGACGGCCACGCGCGTGGACCTGGCCTTCGGTGCGAACTCGCAGCTGCGTGCCATCGCCGAGGTGTACGCCCAGGCCGACAACGGCGGCAAGTTCGTGCGCGACTTCGTCGCCGCCTGGACCAAGGTGATGAACCTGGACCGCTTCGACCTGAAGTGAGGGCGTGGGCGGGGCCTGGGTTCACGGGCGCCCGCCCTCTCACCCCGACCCTGGCGGGGTGTTGACGGACCCCGACTCTGGCGGGGTGTCGTGGAACCAACAGCCTGGCGCAGCGAGGCGTCAGCGGGCCCGGCGGGCCGGTGTGGAGTACACCGGTCCGCCGGGCGTTTGTGCGCTCATTTCAGACGTTGGCGGTGTCGGCGTGCTGCGCCCGCAGCGCGGCCACACCACCGGCCAGGCTGAAGCTCAGCGGCCGGCCCAGTTCGCGCAGCAGCTGGGCCACGCGGGCGCTGCGCTGGCCGCTGTGGCAGACGAAGACCAGGGGCTGGCCCGCTGGCAAGGCCAACCAGGCTTGCAGCGCCGAAGGCGCTTGCCACAGGCCGGACAGCGGCGCGGCCTGCAGGTGCACGGCGTCGGCGGGTTCGTGGTTGGGGTGGGCGCCTTGCAGGCAGGCGCGCAGCAGGGCTGCGTCGCCGGCCTCGGCTTCCTGGGCCTCGCGCAGGTCCACCAGGCACAGCCGGTGTGGCGTGGCGGCCAGGCTGGGCAGGGCCTCGGCGCTCAGGTGCAAGGGGCGGCTGTGGTCGGCCGGCGCCGGGGCCTTGCACGCGCCGCCCGAGGCCGCCCGCTGCAGCGCTTGCAGGCTTTCGCCGCAGGCCTGCAGGCGGCGACAAGCCTCGTGGATGGTGGCGGCGCTGTCGGCCGCACCGAACGACAAGCGCACGGCCGAAGCCACCTGCCAGGCCGGCAGGCCCATGGCCGCCAGCACCGGACTGCCGGCCACGCCCAGCGCCGCGCTGCAGGCCGAACCACCGCTGACCTGCAGACCGGCCGCGGCCAGCGCTTGCATCCACAGCGGGCCCAGGGCGCCGGGCAAGGACAGGTTCAGCGTGGTGGGCAGGCTGTGGGCCGGTTCGGCGTTGAACACCACGTTCGGAAAGGCCTGCCGCAGCGTGTGCACCAGCTGCGCGCGGTGGGCCACCAGCGTGTCGGCGTGGTGCAGGCCGCCAGAAGCAGCCCCGGCATGCCCAGCATCCTCGGCATCGGCGGCTTCCAGCGCTTGCAGCACCGCGCCCAGCGCGGCGATGCCCGGCAGGTTCTCGGTGCCGGCCCGCAGGCCCTGTTCCTGCCCGCCGCCCACCATCAGCGGTGTGAACGGCGCACCGGCGCGCACGTACAGCAGGCCCACGCCTTTGGGCGCGTACAGCTTGTGGCCGGAGAAGGTGGCGTAGTCGATGGGGCGGCGCGCCAGCTGCAGTGGCAGCTTGCCCAGGGCCTGCACGGCGTCCACCAGCCACAGGGCCGGGCTGCTCGTTTGTGCCAGCACGGCGGCGATGCCGTCGAGGTCGCTGACCACGCCGGTCTCGTTGTTGGCGGCCATGGTGCACACCAGGCCGGCGTGGGGCGCGTGCTGGCGCAGCCAGGCCAGGTCGTGCCGGCCGGTGCTGTCCACCGGCCAGGTCAGCACCGGCAGGTGCAGGCCCAGCAGCGTGTTCCAGTGGGCCAGCGCGGTGGGCACGGCCTTGTGTTCGGTGGCGCCCACCACCAGGTGCTGCACACGGGTGTCGCCCGCGGCGCGGCGTTCGCGCAGCGCCACCAGGGCCGACAACACGGCGGTCTGCAGGCCCTCGGTGGCGCCGCTGTTGAAGACCAGCTGTCCGTCCTCAGGCACCTTCAGCACGCGGCGCGCGGTCTGGCGCACCTGCGCCAGCAGCGCCTGCGCGGCCCGCCCTGGGGCGTGTGCGCTGCTGGGGTTGCCGAAGTGCTGCTGCATGGCCACCACGGCCGCTTCCACGGCGGCGGGCAACACGGGGGTGGTGGCGTTGGCGTCGAGGTACAGGTCCATGGCCGGCATTGTCGGCAGGGCCTGCAGCAAACAGGGTGCTGATTTCGCTGTTCTGCGGTCGGTTTGTGGAAACCGATTCCATGTTTTTCGGCAATGTCAGGCAGCTGTGGCCAGAACCACGTCAGAGGCCTTGAACAGCGCCGTCAAGCGGCTGCCCGGCCGGCAGGGCAGTTCGTCCAGGCTGGCTTGGGGCACGGCGGCCGTCAGCGTGCCGCCCTGGTCCAACTGCAGCAGCACCTCGGCGTTCACGGCGCCGGGCCGCACCTGCTGCACCACGCCGGCCCATTGGTTGCGGGCCGACACCCGCGCACCTTCCAGCCCAGCGGCCAGCAGCACGCTGGCGGCCTGCAGCAGGGCGTAGGCCGTCTGCCCCGTGCGCAGGCCCAGGGCCAGCGCGCTGCCGTGGGTGACCACGGCCACCAGGCGAGCGCCGCTGTCCAGCGCCAGTTCCACCTCGTCGTTCACCGCGCCCAGGCGCACGGCGCTGACGGTGCCGACGAACTGGTTGCTGGCGCTGGTGCGCAGGTTCAGCGTCTGCAGTTCAGAGAAGGCCTGCGACAGGTCCAGGCTGCCGCCGTTGAGCAAGCGCAGAAAGCGCTGGTGTGCCGCGTCCACCTGGGCAAACCGCTCCACCAGTTGCTGGCCGTGCGCCGTCAGCCGCGTGGAGCCGCCGCCGCGCCCGCCGGTGCTGCGTGTCACCAGGGCGTGGCCGGCCAGTTGGTTCATCGTGTCGATGGCGTCCCAGGCGGTTTTGTAGCTGATGCCCACCTGCTGGGCGGCGCGTGTGATGGAGCCCTGGCTGGCGATGGCCTGCAGCAGGCCGATGCGTGCCTGGCCGCCGAAACTCTCACCGCCCACGCTGAGCCAGATGGCGCCTTCCACGGCGTAGTGGGCCGGGGGTGGTGCGGCCGGTGCGGTCGGCTCGGCGTGGTCAGGGGCCATGGTGCAGTGGTGCGTCTTCCGGCGTGGTGGGGGCCACGCGCCCGGCCTGCAGCGGCACCACGTGGTCGGCCAGGGCCTGCACGTCTTCGGGGTCGTGGGTGATCAACAGCAGCGGCAGCGCCAGTTCACGCTGCAAGGCCACCAGGTCGGCGCGCAGGCGTTGGCGCAGCGTGGTGTCCAGCGCGGCAAAGGGCTCGTCCAGCAGCAGCGCCTGGGGTTGGTTCACCAGGGCGCGGGCCAAGGCGGTGCGCTGGCGCTGGCCGCCGGAGATCTGGTGCGGCCACAGGTCGGCCACGGCCTGCAGGTCCAGCGTGTGCAGCCAGCGCCGCAGTTCGGGGTGGTCGAAGTGCCGGCTGGGGTTCCACCAGCCGGTGCGCAGCGCGAACGCGATGTTCTGGCGCACCGTGAGGTGGGGGAACAGCGCGTAGTCCTGGAACAGGTAGCCCAGGCGGCGCTGGCGTGGGCTCAGGTTCAGACCCTGGGCGCTGTCGAACAGCGTGCGGCCGGCCACCCGCACGTGGCCGGCGTCGGGCGCCACCAGGCCGGCCACCATCTTGAGCGTCTGCGTTTTGCCCGCGCCCGACGGTCCGAACAGCACCACGCGCGGCGCCGTGCTGTGGAAGGCCAGGTCCAGGCTGAAGCGCTGCGGGCCCTGCCGCAGTGCTTTGCGCAGGGCCACCTGCCACACCATGGGGATGGGCGGCGCCGCGTTGGACGTGGGGCGCTCAGCCACGGGGCGCCACCCGGCCGGGCGCCAGTTTGCCGGCCGACAGCAGCACCGCCAGGCAGGTGATGGAGGTGACCAGCACCAGGAAGTTCGCCGTGTCGTCCTGCCCGGCCTGCACGGCCTCGTAGACGGCGATGGACAGCGTTTGGGTTTGCCCGGGGATGCTGCCGGCCACCATCAGCGTGGCGCCGAACTCGCCCATGGCACGCGCAAAGGCCAGCAGCAGCCCGGCCAGCACGCCGCGCCAGGCCAGCGGCAGGCTGACGCGGCAGAACACCGCCCACTCGCCCAGGCCCAGGCCGCGCGCGGCGTCTTCCAACTGCGGGTCCACGGTCTCGAAGGCCGCGCGCGCGGCCTTGAACACCAGCGGGAAGGCCACCACCGTGGCCGCCACCACGGCGGCCTGCCAGGTGAAGATCAGCCGCACACCGAAGTGCTGCAGCAGCCAGCCGCCCAAGGGCCCTTGGCTGCCCAGCAGCACCAGCATGTAGTAGCCCAGCACCGTGGGCGGCAGCACCATCGGCAAGGTCAGCGCGGCGTCCAGCACGTCGCGCCCGGGGAAGCGCCAGCGTGCCAGCGCATAACCCACCCCCACGCCCAGCAACAGGTTCAGCGCCGTGGCCCAGCCCGCCACCTTCAGCGTCAGCGCCAGCGCGGTCCAGGCCCCGTCCATGTGGTGTGGGCGCCGTCAGGGGCGGCCGAAGCCGTGCTTCGCCAGCACCTGCTGGGCCGCGGGGGTCCGCAGGAACTGCACGAACTGCCGGGCCAGCGCAGGCTGGGCGCTGGCGGCGACTGGGGCCGCGGGGTACAGCACGGGCCGGGCCGTGGGCACGGGGAAGGCCACGCGCACCTGGTCGGGCAACGCGCGGGCGTCGGTGGCGTAGACGAAGCCCGCGTCCACCTCGCCGCGCGCCACGTAGTCCAGCGCCTGGCGCACGTTCTGCGCGCCGATCATCTTGGCCGACACCGCGGCCCACAGGCCTTCGGCTTCCAGCACCTGCTGCGTGTAGCGCCCCACCGGCACGCTGGCCGGCAGGCCGATGGCCACGCGGCTGTAGGCCGGCAGCGTCAGGTCTTTCAGCGTGGCCGGCACCGCTTTGGCTTGGGCCGGCACCACCAGCACCAGGCGGTTGGCGGCAAAGTCGCGGCGCTCGGCGGCCACCACCAATTGGCGCGCCTGTGCCTGGTCCATGGTGGCTTGGTCGGCGCTGGCCAACACGTCCACCGGCGCGCCCTGGGCGATCTGCTGCAGCAACTGGCCCGAGGCGGCGAAGTTCAGCCGCAGCCGGTGGCCGGGGTGGGCGGCCTCGAACACCGGCGCCAGTTCACGGAAGGCGTTGCCCAGGCTGGCGGCGGCGGACACCGTCAGCTCGGCCGCACCGGCCCAGGCGCTGGCGGTGAGCAGCAGGCCGGCCAGCCACCAGCGCCGGCCGCGGCGGGCAGGGGGCGCCAGGGGCGGGTGGTTGGGCATGGCGTGTCTTTCGGGCAAGGCTTGTATCGATAGGTGGCAGTCTATACGACGAATCTTCTGCCAATGCGGACCATCTGTCCATTAAAGACGATCACCTCTCTGGTGCTAAATATAGGCACCTATATAACGACAGACGAAAAAAACGCAGGCACCGGGCCTGCGTTTCGCGACGCTGCAGCGGGCGGCTGCAGGGCGGTGGTCTTCAGCCTTGGCGGCGGCGGCGCACCAGGCCCAGGGCGCCCAGGCCGGCCAGCATCAGCGCCAGGCTTTGCACCTCGGGCACGGGCGAGGTGACGACCAGGTTGTCCAGCACCACGCCGTTGCCCTTGAAGGCGATGGCGCGGATGTCGGCCTGGGCGCGGCTGATGCCCAGGAACTGGCCTTCGTTGTAGCCGTCGGCCGCCGTGTCCACCACGAAGGTGTAGGTCTCGATGATCTGGTTGTTGTCGCCGTAGGCCGACACTTCCACGCTCAACGGGGCGGCGCCGTACAGGTCCACCAGCGCGTCAAAAGCCGCGTGGTTGACGAAGGCGCCGACGCCGCTGCTCAGGCCATCGGTGAAGGTGAAGCGCAGTTCGCCCGACGTGCCGCCGGCGGCGAACAGGTTGCCCACGCCCCACAGGCCGTTGTCGTACAGCACGCGGCTGTTCGCGCCCAGTTCGGCCTGGGTGTCGCCGGTGAAGACGATGCCGGGGGCCACGCTGACGGGGCCGCTGGGCAGCAGGCCGTCGAAGGCCTCGAAGTCCACGGTCGTCAGCGGGCCGCTGATGGCGCTGGCGTCGGTGACCAGGGCGGCTTGCGCCGGCAGCAGGGCGGCGGCGGCCAGGGCGGCGGTGATGAGTTGCAGTTTCATGGGGTTGTCCTTTGCGAAACAAGGCTGGAGGGCCCCGGCCGACAAGTGCAGGCCGGGGCGCTGTGCGGCTTCAGGTGCCGATGACACCGCCGTCGTTCTTGGTGATCACGACCACGGCAGACCGCGGGCGGCCCGGGGGCAGCGGCGTCACGCCGTCGGCTTCCACGGTCCACTGGTTCTGCGGCCAGTTGCTGAACTGCGTGGGGTTGGCGGCCAGGGCGTCTTCACCCGGGTGCTGCACGCCCACGAACATGGTCTTGCCGTCCGGCGTCATGGCCACACCGGTCACTTCGCACTTGTTCGGGCCGGTCAGGAAGCGGCGGGTCACGCCGGTGTTGGGGTCGGCGCACACCATCATGTTGCCGCCGATGTTGACGAAGTCGCCACCGCCGTCGCCTACCTGGTCGGTCTGCACCCACAGGCGGCCGAACGGGTCGAACCACAGGCCGTCGGGCGCGCCGTAGTCGGCGCTGCCGTTGGGGGCGTCGACGATGTTGCCTTGGTAGTTGTTGGTGCCCGACGGGTGGGCCACCTTGGCCGTGGCCACGTCACCGGCCTGGGCGAAGATGTCCCAGTTGAAGCCGGTGGCCAGCACACTTTGGCCGGCTTCGCGCCAGCGGATGATGTGGCCGTACACGTTGTCGGCACGCGGGTTGGCGGCGTCGACGGCCGGGCGGGCGCTGCCGGCGGCGGTGCTGCCGTTGGCCGCGTTGGCCGAAGGCGTGCTGCTGCTGCCACGGCGGTTGTTGTTGGTCAGCGTGCAGTAGACCTCGATCTCGTTGAAGCCACCGATGCGCGGGCGCGCGCCGGTCCACTCCGGGCGGTCCATCATGGTGGCGCCCACGGCGTCGGCGGCCATGCGCGTCTTCACCAGGATCTTGGCCAGCACCTCGGCGTCGTTGGCGCCGGCGAAGTTGGGGTTGTCGCGCAGGGCCACGCCGTCCACGCCCACGGTGCCCGGCACCAGGGCGATCCACACACCTTGCAGGTTGGCGTTGAACTTGGCCACGTACAGCGTGCCGCTGTCCAGCAGGTTGCGGTTGGCGGCGCGGTTGGTGGGGTTGTACTTGCCGGCGCAGACGAACTTGTAGATGTACTCGTTGCGCTCGTCATCGCCCATGTAGAAGGCGATGTTGTTCTGCGCGTCCACCACGTACTGCGCGCTTTCGCGCTTGATGCGGCCCAGGGCGGTGCGCTTGATGGGCGCGGCGCCGGGGTTCATCGGGTCGATCTCGACCACCCAGCCGAACAGGTTGGGTTCGTTGGGGTTCTTGGACAGGTCGAAACGCTCGTCCGTGGTGTGCCAGCGGTAGCCGAAGCCCGAGGCGACCACACCGTAGCGGTTGTACAGCTTGCCGACTTCACCCGAGGTGGCGCTGGGCACGGTGGTGGTGCTGCCGAAGTTGCCGTTCCAGTTTTCTTCGCAGGTCAGGTAGGTGCCCCAGGGCGTGATGCCGTGGGCGCAGTTGTTGATGGTGCCGTAGGCCACGGTGCCATCGCTGAGCGTGCCGGTGTCGACGGTGCCGGTGTCGCTGATGACGTACTTCTTGGTCACCAGCAGCGGGTGGCCGGCGGCCGGGCCGCTGACCTTGCACAGCGTGTTGGCGGTGATGCGGCGGCCGTAGGGCGAGTTCTTCACCACGGCCCATTTGCCGGCGGTCTTGCGCAGTTCCACCACGGACACACCGTGCGCGGCCTGCGACTTGCGGGTCTTGGCCAGCGTGTAGCCGGTGCCAATCTGGCCGTCGGGGAACAGCAGTTCTTCGTGCGTGTACTCGTTGTTGGCGCACAGGATGCCGCGGTCGCTGAGCGGCGCGCCGCCCGTGCCCTGCATCGGGAAGAAGTGCATGCCGTCGGTGTGCATGCCGAACTGCTTGGCCTGCTGGGCCGCGGTTTCGCTGGCGTCGCCCACGAAGGCGGTGCCGCCGGCCATGATGGGGTCACCCCAGGCGACCAGCAGGTTGGCGGTGTAGCCGGTGGGCACGGTGATCTTGTCCACCACGGCCGAGCTGATGCCGCCCAGCGACACGTTCAGCGCGCGGGTGTTGGCCGGCACGTTGTCGAAGCCGATGCCGGGGAAGCCCAGGCTGGCGGGCACGGGGGCGGCCTGCACGGTGTTGACCAGGCCGCCGAGCGTCAGGCCGCCCATGGCGGCCAGGGCGCTGGCGCTGGCGCCGCCGCGCACGAACAGGCGGCGGCTGATGTCTACGTTGTGGATGACGTCGAGGATGGACTCGTTGCCCGACGCGTTCAAGGACACGTCGTTCTTGGGATGGCTGTGACCCTTCATGGGGACTCCTGGCGTGGTGGTGCTGTGGTGGTGAAGCCAGACACGGGATGGCGCTGACCCTGGAACACCCCTGCACTGTGCGCAGCCCCTGCGACGCTGTCGTGAGCCCCCACACCGGCCGGTGGTCCGAACGGCTCAACAACAGCGCCTGTCCACCCCCTTGGAACGCGGGTGCTGTGCGGCCGGGGGGCGCGCCGGGGACACAGGGCTGTCACGCACGCTTGCTGCAATGGCGGCGCTGTGTCTGGTTCCTTCCCCACCTTCGACCACGTGGTCGCCCCCCTGCTGGCCCAGCTGCAGCCGCGCCGCGCGCTGGACCTCGGCGCCGGCAGCGGCAAGTACGGCCGCCTGCTGCGCGACGCCGCGCCCGACTGCGAGCGGGTGGCTGTGGAGGTCGACCCCCACACCGTGCAGCAGCACGACCTGGCCGCCCTGTACCACCAGGTGCACGTGGCCGACGCCACCGCCTGGTGCGCACAGCAGCCGGCCTGTTTTGACGTGGTGCTGCTGGGCGATTGCCTGACGCAACTGCCCAAAAGCCAGGGCCTGGACCTGCTGAACGCGCTGCTCTACCGCAGCGCCTGGCTGGTGGTGCTGAGCGCCGAGTTCGTGGTGCAGCCGGGCGCCGTTGGCCCGCAGCGTTCGGTGTGGAGCGAGCGCGACCTGCACTGGCACGACCTGTACGCCTGGGACAACACGCGCACCACCACGCTGGCGCTGTTGCGCGGCTACCAGCCTTCGCCGCTGACCATGGACCAGGTGGTGCGCTTGACCAACGAGGCCCGGTGGCCGCTGCTGGACTTCGACGGCCAGACCGTGGTGCGCCCTTGCCGCCTGCGGCTGGTGGACCAGGCGCGTGAAGTGGCCTACCGCGTGCGTTGAAGACGCTGACGTCTTAAAAGTGCGCCTGCCGGTGGACGACACCATCTTCATCAGCGTGGCCAGCTACTGCGACCCGCTGCTGGCCTTCACACTGAACAGCGCGCGGGCCCAGGCCAGCCGGCCCGAGCGCGTGTTCGTGGGCTTGGTGGACCAGCACGCGCCGGGCGCGGCCCACCGGCCGCAGGACGAGTGGTCGCTGCAGCACGTGCGCTGCACGCCGGTGCCGGCGCTGCAAGCCCGCGGGCCCTGCTGGGCGCGGGCCCTGGCCATGGCGCTGTACCAGGGTGAAGACTGGTTCTTGCAGGTGGACTCGCATACCTGGTTCGAACCCGGCTGGGACGAGCACCTGGTGGCCTGGGGCCGCCGCTGCACGCAGGCCAACCCGCGCGCGCTGCTGACCTGCTACCCCAACCCGTTCACGCTGGGTGCGCACGGGCCTGTGGCCACGCTGGTGTCGCACCAGGTGCTGGCCTTCGCGGTGAAGGCCGACAGCGACTTCGCCGCCGACCACCCGGTGCTGATGTTCGAGTGTGTGCCCGTGGTCAGCGACGAACCCGTGCCCGCCATCCACCTGGCCGGCGGCGCGCTGTTCGCGCCAGGCCGCTTGGTGCAGGAACTGCCTTACGACCCCCGCCTGTATTTCCACGGCGAAGAACAGGCCCTGGCTCTGCGGGCCTACACCCACGGCTGGGACCTGTGGCAAGTGCCCGGCATGCCGCTGTACCACCTGTACACCCCACCGGGCGCCGCACCACGGCCCATGCACTGGTCGCCAGAGCTGGACGCCCAGCGCAGCGTGCGTTCGGCGGCGCTGGAGCAGGCCGCCCGCCAGCGCCTGCGGGCCCTGCTGTGGGAAGGTGCGGACCTGGGGGCCTTCGGCCTGGGCCGCGTGCGCAGCCTGGCCGATTACGCGGCCTTCAGCGGCATCGACTACCCAGCCCGGGTGGTGCACCCCGCGGCGCGCAAGGCCCGGTTCGGTTACTGAAGTGGCCGGTCAGAACGCCAGGCGCAAGCCCAGGCGCGGGCCCGACAGCCTGAAGCGGCCTTCGTCGTTGCCGCCGTAAGGGTCTTCTTCCGACGTCGTTCGCCCATCCACGTGCATGTAGGCGGCCTCCAGGCCCACGTGGGCGTTGAGGTGCCAACGCAGGCCCACGCGCAGCTGTGTGTTGTGCGCGTGGCGTATGCGCATGTGATCGGCCCGCGCATCGAACTGCAGCGCCTCGGTGGGGCGGGCGCTGAAGAACACGCCCAGCAACGGGGACAAGTCGCTGTTGATGTGCGACGAGGTGCCGGTCACGCCGGGCCGCTCGTAGCGCAGGTGGTCGCGCACCACACCCCCGCCGATGCGCAGGCCGAATTCGGTGTCGCCGCGCTGCAGCAGCGCCAGACCACCGGCGAAGGTGGTGCTGCTGAAGCGGTTGCGGGCCTGCACAGTGCTGCCCGCGGGCACGGTGGTGCCGTCGATGCTCAGGCTGCGCGTGACGGTGGCCGTGCTTTCGCGCACGCTTTGCACGTGGTCGGCGCTGAAGTGCCAGGCCGCACCGATCAGGCGCGTGAAGCTCAGCGTGGTGGCGTACTGCGCCGGGGCAGCCCGAAGTCGTCTTCCAAGCTGAAGGTGTCGCCGGGGCTGGTCGCGGCCAGGCTGCCCGTTTCGCCGAAACGTGCGGTGTGCCGGTGCTCGACCTGCCAGCGGCCGACGTCGAACAGGTTGCGCGGACCGCTGCGCGCCTGCGGTGCATCGGCGGACTGCGCGTGGGCCGCGCTGGCGCAGCCCAGGGCGGTGGTGGCGGCCAAAGCAGCCGACGACAGGACGCGGCCCCAAGGCCGAATGCACAAGGCGGTGACAGTGGGCATGGCGAGCAGGCGGCCAACATCCAGCCGCACGAGTGTGGAGAAGCGCACTGTAGCGGCGACCGCCCTCTTTCAAGGGCGGCCCAGCCCGAGAAACCCAACTTTACACACGTGCGGTGCCGTGCCGTGGGGTGGTGGCCCGCGCTGGCCAACGGCCGCCGTGTGGCACTCAGGGCATCGGGGGTACCCGCTGCGCGTCCAGCCGCGTGCGCAGGTCTTCGGCCACGGCCTCGGCGCGCACCGCGGCCAGGCCCAGCAGGGCTTCGGCCTGTTTTTGTTCTTCGCTGGGCGTGCGGGCGCGCAGGCGCTCCACGGCCTCCAGGCCCACCTGGTGCATCTGCAGCAGGCGCTGGCGCGCGTCGGTCAGCGCTTGGCTGCGCTCCGCCAACAAGGCGGCCAGCGTGGCGTTGGCCTGGGTGCGCTCCTGGGCCTGCGCCTGCCACTGTTGCAAGGCCACGCGCAGGGCCTGTTCACGTTCGGCGTGTGCGGTTTCCAGTGCTTGTCTGGCCGCCAGGGCCTGTTGCTGCTGGGCCTGGGCGTCGGCCTGGGCTTGGGCCAAAGCCTCGCGCAGCTTCTGCAGTTCGGCCTGGGCCTGTGCGGCGCCCTTGCGCGCCGCGTCGGCCTGGCTGGTGGCCGCGGCCTTGTCTTTTTCCAGCGCGGCCTTGGCGGCGGCCAGCGCGTCGCGTTCGCCGTTGGCTTGCTGCAGCGCGGCCTGGGCGCGGCGCAGCGCCTCACGTTCGCGGCTGGGGCTGTTCTGCGCCTGTGCGGGCAGGGCGCTGGCCAGGGCCAACACGGTGCAGGTCAGGGCGGCCAGGGGCCACGCCCGGGTGCCGCTGCGGGTGGGGGCGCTGCCGGTGCGGCGGGGGGGCAAGGTGGGCATGCCAAGGGCCTCAGAAGCGGGTGTTCAGGTCGATCTGCACGGTCTCCTGCCGCAGCGGGGCGCTGCTCAGCAGGCCTTCTTGCAGGCCGGTCACGGGGTTGGTGATGCGCACGCGGTCGTCCAGGTTGCGCGTGCTGGTCACACGCAGGCCCACCGTGGCGCGGCGGTCGAAGGCGACTTGGCCGCCCAGCTGCCAACCCTGGTAGTTGGTGCCACCGCCGTGCCAGCTGGTGTCGGTGAAGCCGTCGATCCAGGCGTCACGCTCGAACTTGCGCAGCGCCGCGCTGACCTGCCATTCGCCGGCCAGCGAAGGCCGTGCCGCGCCGAGCACACCGCGCAGCTGCAAGCCTTAGGTGCGCGGCTGCACCACGTCCACCGCGTTGGTGCCGGCGCGTTGGCGGATGTCGGCGATGTCGAAACCGGTGTTGCGCACCCATTCCAGACCCACGCCGATGTCCATGGGCGCGAAGGTCTTCACCGTCAGCTGGGCGCTCAGGTGGATGGGGCGGAACTTCGAGGCCAGACCCCAGGTGGGCGCGGCGGTGCTGGTGGGGTCGTTGAGGTTGATCAGCGTGTTGCCCTTCAGGCGCACGCTGCTGGGGTAGGCCGAGGTGAAGTACGGCACGGTACCGGCGCGGCTGCCGCCGGGCGGCGGGCTGGTTTCGCGCACGCCTTCCACCTTCTGGAAGTCGTAGGCCGCGAGGCCCACGCGCAGCTGGGCGTTGTCGCTGAAGGCCCAGTCGGCGCCCAACTGGGCGGCGAACAGCCACTTGTCGCGGCCGCTCACGTTGAACTCTTCCAGCGGAAAGGCGCCGGCCGTGCCGTAGGCGAACAAGCCGGGCATCAGGTTGCGTTCGTGCTGCACGGCCAGGCCGTCGAAGGCCAGGTCGTCGGGCCACAGCAGGTCGCTGCCGCTGAAGGGGTTGGCCATGCGGCCACCGAACACGCGCCAGTCGTAGCGCGGTTCCCAGCGCAGGAAGGCGCGGTCGATGGTCACCGCATAACGGTTGAAATGGTTGCCCAGCGTTTGCGAGGTGGAGGTGGGCCCCGTCGTGCCGCCGGTGGTGATGCGCAGGCCGGCCGTGGTGTCGTCGCCCACGCGGGCGTTCACGCCCAGGCGGGCACGCAGCGTCAGGCGGTGGCGGTCGTTCGTGGTGTTCACCATGTCGGGCGCCCAGGCCACGCTGGCACCGGCGGTCTGGCCGTAACACTCGGCCGGCAGGTTGCCGCCGACGATGTCACAAGGGCCGCCCACCACGTTGCCACTGCCGTCGCGCAGGTAACGCGGCGCGTCGAACAGTTCGCTCTGCGCGCGCAGGCGCAGGTCGCCTTCGAACTGCAGGCCGCGCACCCAGTCGGGGATCTGCCGCGGGTCGGCCCAACGTTCTTCGCGGGCCAGCACCAGCACCTCGTTCTTCACTTCCTCACGCAACTGGTTCTTCAGCGTTTCGGGGATGTAGGGCACGCGGATGGTCTTGCCGGCCGCTGCAGCCGCTGCCGGGGCCGGTGTGCCCCAGGGCACGGGGCCGTCGCTGGCCTTGGGTTGGGCGGTGCGCAGCAGGGCGTCGGCGCGTTCGCGGGTCAGCAGGCCTTGGCCTACCAGCGCTTCGATCAGCGCCAGCGTGGTGGCCTTCAGCTGTTCCAGCTGGGCGCGTTCTGCGCTGACCGCTTCGCTGGTGGCGGCGCCGGTTTGGGCCAGGGTGGGGCCGCAGGCCAGGGCGGCGGCTATTGCCAAGGCGGCGGCCGGTGCCAAGGCGGCGGCGGGGTGGCGGGCGGGGGTGTTCATGGGGGGCATGCAGAGGTTCAGGCTTGCGGGCGCAGCGTCAGGCGAAAGCGCAAGGGCTGCAGCGCGTTGGGTGGGGGCGGCAGGCGCAGGCTGCGCTGGGTTTCGGCCAAGGCGGCGTTCAGTTCGGCGTCCAGCGTGGCGTTGCCGGTGGGCTGCAGGTCGCTGCGTGTGATGGCGCCATCGCGCGCCAGCCACACGGTGAATTCGGCCGTGGCCTGCGCGGTGTCGCTCTTCAGGTGGCGTTCCAAAGCCTCGCGCAGCGGCTGGCGCACGCTGTTGGCGTACAGGCGGTCCTGCGCGCGGTCGGCCACGGTGGCGGGGGCCGAGGCGCCGGTGCTGGGCGCGCCGCCCACGTAGTCGTTGCGCACCGGGCCGGCGGCGAAAGCGCTGGGGCCGCTGCCGGCCTCGCCTTCCATCTTCAGCGGCTCGTTGGCGGGCTTGTCGGCTTCGGCCGGCTTGGGCGCGTCGGGCTGGGGCGCCGGGCGTGCTTCGTCGCGTGGGGGGGGAGGTTCGTTCTTCGGCGGGGGTGGCGGCGGTGGGGGGGTGTCGGGCAGCAGCGCAATCTTCGCCACCTGGCGCTTGGGCGCGGTGGGTGCGCTGTTCAGGCCTTTCACCCACACGGCGGCGGCCACCACCAGGGCCAGGGCCAACAGGCCCAAGGCGATGCGCAGCGCCCGGGTGCGCCAGGTGACGGGTTTCAACGAGGCTTCGGCCAGGTCCATGGGGGTGCTCCGCGGGGCCTTCAGGTGCCGATGCGCGCCGTGACCAGGCCCATGTTCACCGCCAGGCGGTTGCACAGGTCGATCACCGTCACCACGGCTTCGTACTGGGCGCGCGGGTCGCCCTTGATGGCCACGCTCATCTTGGGGTCGCGCGCCTTGGCGGCCTGCAGTTCGCGTTCGAGTTCGGCTTCACTGACCGGCGCGCCGTTCAGCAGCAGGCTGCCCTGGGGCGTCACCTGCACCAGCAGCAGCTCGTGCTTTTCGGTGCTGGGCTGGTTGCTGGGTTTGGGCAGGCTGATGTTCAGGCCCTGCACCGAGGCGGTGGTCATCAGGATGAACACCACCAGCAGCACATAGGCCAGGTCCAGCATGGGCGTGACGTTGATGGTGTCGTAGGGCTTGGCTTCTTCTTGCGCCTTCATGGTGTGCCCCCCGGCGCGGCGCGCTGCGTCACCAGGCCCACTTCGGTGATGTCCAACCGTTTGGCCACTTCCAGCACGGCCATCACCTGTTCGTACTGCGCGCGTGCGTCGCCCTTCAGCACCACGGGCAGGGCCGGGTTGGCGGCCTTGTACTGGGCCAGGCTGCTGCTCAGCTGCTCCAGCGTCACCGGGTAGGCGTCCAGGTAGATCGCACCGTCGGCGGTGATGGTGATGGCGCGCGTCTGCGGCTTGGCCAGGCTGTTGGCGGCCGTGGTCTGCGGCGACTTCACCTTCACGCCCTGCACCGAGGCGGTGGTCAGGATGATGAAGGTCACCAGCAGCACATAGGCCAGGTCCAACATCGGTGTGATGTTGATGTCGTCGTAGGGCTGGTTCTCGGCTTGCAGCTGCATGTCAGCGGGCCTCGGTCCAGCGTTCGGTGCGGCGGGCGGGCATCACGGCTTGCCGTAGGCCTCGGCCACGCGGGTGCTGAACTCGTCGACGAAGATCTGCATGTCCGACGAGATGTTCTTGATGCGCGCGGCCAGGTAGTTGTAGCCAAACAGGGCCGGGATGGCCACGCCCAGGCCGGCCACCGTGGCCAGCAGCGCGGCGGCGATGCCGGGGGCGATGGCGTTGACGTTCACGTCGCCCGCCGCAGCGATGGCGGCGAAGGTGATCATCACACCCACCACCGTGCCCAGCAGGCCCAGGAACGGGCCGCCGGAGATGGCGATGGTCAGCAGCACCATCTGGCTGTTCAGGCGGTGGCTTTCACGCACCAGGTCGGCGTCCACCGAGGCGCGCACGGCGTTCAGGCTGGCGTTGGACAGCTGGGCTTCTGGTTTGGTGCCGATGTCGCGTTTGGCCAGCTCGCGCACACCAGCGGCGTACAGGCGGAACAACGAGGAGCGCTGGTGTTCACCGCCCTGGCCCAGGGACAGCAGGTTGTCGCGGGCGTCGCGGAACTGCTGCAGGAAGGCGCGGTTGGCCACGTCGTCGCGCTGCACCAGCAGGGCCTTGCTGACCATCACCCAGCAGGCCACCACCATCATCACGCCCAGGATGATGATCACCACCCAGGCGTCCACGGTCAGGTTCTTCACCAGGATGCCCATGTAGCCGGCTTGTTCGTCGCCGCCTTCACCGGCCGCTTCCATGGCCGACTTCAGGCCCTTGCCGCCAATGCCTTGTGTGCCCGCGGCCAGCGCCAGCCAGGCGCTGCTGCGCACGGTGTTGGCCAGTTGCACCTCGTCCACCTGGCCGGTGAAGCCTTCGGCCAGGCGCAGTTCACCGGCAATGGCCGGCGTGGCCACGTCGGCCTGGGCCACGGGTGCGCCGTTCAGGCTGAGCACAGCCTTGCCGGCGCCCACGCTGAAGGCCACATGGGCCCAGCTGCCCACGGCCAGCGTGCTACCTTCCAGCACCGTGCTGCCCAACTGGGCGCGCAGCTTGCCGCCGGCCAGGGCCAGCGTCAGCGGGCCTTGGCGCAGCAGGGTGCCGCTGTCGGCGGCGGGCTTGGCCCACAGGCTCACGGTCAGCGCTGCGCCCGCGGCGGTGCTGCTGCGCTCGTCGGCGGCGAACACCACGGCCGTGCCGTCGGCCTTCAAGGCCTGGCCCAGCAGGCCGTTGGGTTCCAGGGTGGGCGGGGTGGCGGGCGTCAAGGCGCCGGGCGCGGGCTGCGCCTGGAAGTGAACCGCCACGCGCGTCGCGGCGTCCAGGCCGGTGGCGTTGCCCGCGGCGGCATCGACCGCGGCCTTCTCATTGCCGCTGTACACGTAGAAGCTGGTCTTGTCGCTGTTGCCGGCCACGCTGGGCAGCAGCACCCACAACACGGCCAGCTCGTTGGTGGCGTCGAAGCGCTCCACGCGGAAAGGCAGCGGCGTCTTGTCGTCGCCGGCCAGCACGCGCAGGTCGCTGCCATCGGGCTTGGCCCCCAGGAAGTCGAAGTTGCCGCTGTGCAGGCGCACGGCCACCGGCACCTGGGTGGTGTTGTCGTTCACACCCAGGCCCTGGGCCGTGGTGTCCAGGCTGATGCGGGTGCGGTGCGTCCAGGCCTCGTTCCACCAGGCCTGGGCCGAGGTGAAGGGCAGGGCCAGCATCAAGGCCAGCAGGGCGGAGCTCAGAGGTTTGCGCATGGGGTCGGCTGACTGAAAAAATGGGGGCTCATTCGCCGCGGCTGAAGCCCAGGAAGTCCAGGAACAGTTGGCGGCGGGGGCGTTTGCGGCGGTCTTCTTCTTCGTCCTTGGTGGTGCTGGCCGGGCTGGCCGCAGCGCTGGCGGCCTGGGCCAGGCCGGCCAGGCTGGCGGTGGGGGCTTCAGGCGCCTTCACCGGCACGCCCACGGCGGCACCGCCCACGCCCAGGTTGTCGGCGCCCACCAGTTGGGTGGCGCCCAGGAAGGCGTTGCCCGCGCTCTGGATGCCGGCCTCACCGGCGTTGATCTCACCCAGCGGCGCGTACAGGTCCAGCGCGCTGCCGGCGTTCAACACCGCGATGCCGCTGCCACTGAACGAGCCCGAGGTGTCGACCACCACCTGCCCTTGGGCGTTGATGGTGACCACCGGTGGTGGCGAGCCTGTGACAGTCTTGGCCCCGCGGCCCGCGTCCAGGTTGCCCAGGCGCGCCCACAGCAGCACGTCGCCCTGGGCCACGGTGAACACGCGCGACTGGTTCACTTCCACGCTGCCCCCCACCACGGCGCTGATGTCGCCCCCGGCGGCGGTGACGATGCCCACCTCGCTGGCGGCCTTGTTGATGCCGTCGTTGGCCAGGTCGCCCACGTTGACGCCACCGCCCGGCGCCAGCAGGCGCAGGTCGCCGCCCTGGGCGCTCTTCACCTGGCTGTTGGCCAGGCTGATGCGGCCGGCCGGGCGCACGCCCGGGAACAGCGCGTCCATCGCGTCGTAGCCGCGCAGGTAGCGCACACGTTCGCCTTGCAGCGCGGCGCGGCCGGCGGCCTTCAACTCGGCCGTCAGCACCTGGTTCAGGAACAGCGCCTGTTGTTCAGGCGCCATCACCGCAAAACGCGCGGCGGCGTCGGCGGTGCTGGTCACGTTGCCGGCGCTGCGCTGCGCCACGAATTGCTGCAGGGCGCTGCCATAGGGCCCCACGGCCAGCGCCAACTGGCGCTGCGTGGCGGCGTCCAGCGTGCCGGTGTACTGGGCCAGCGCACCGGCCAGCGCCTGCGGCTGCAGGGCCTGGCGCAGGCGTTGCACCACCGCAGCCTGGGCGGCGTTGCGGCTGGCGCCGTCGGCGTTGACCGGCAGCAGCGTGCTGCCCGCCAGGAACTCGCTGCCGGGCACGGCCACCTGGCCGTCGCTGCGGGTGGTGCCGCCGATGGCGCCGGCCTGGGCCGCGGCGGCCGCGGCCTCGCTCAGCGCCAGGGCCTTGGCCACGTTGCGGTCCAGCCAGGCCTGGCGTGCGCTGTCCAGCGCGGGCTGGCCCATCACCGCGGCCACACGGGCCGTTTGCGTGGTGGTGTCTTGGGCGTCGAAAACTTGGGCGGCGGCCTGGGCCGCGGCGGCGTCCAGCAGCCGGCCGCCCGCCTTCAGCGCTTCCAACTGCACCAGCAGCAGGCCGGGGCTGTTCTCGAAGCCGCTGCCCAGCAGGTGCACCTGGCGCGCCACGGCCTGCTGGTAGTCGGCCCAGGTGGTGCCGGCCATCAGCGTGATGCTGGCGCCGCCGCTGGGCAGCTGCTGGCTGTTTTCCTGGTTGCCGATGCTGACGATGCCCATGCCCCGGCCCAGGTCGATGTCGCGCGCGGCCACGGCCAGCACGTCGCCGCTGCCGGCCACACGCAGGCCGGCCAGGCTGCCGAACTGCAGGTCGCGGCCGGCTTGCAGCAGCGTGGTCTGGCGCGCCAGGTCCTGGCCCTGGGCGTCGGTTTCCAGCGGGTGCTGCACCAGCAGCTCGGCGTCCAGGCGCACATCGCGCCCGGCGATCAGGCGCACAGCCTGCGCCGCGAACGAGACCACCGCGCCCAGCGACACATCGCCCTGCAGCGACACCAAGCGTGTGGCGCCAGGCAGGGGGGCCTCGCCGGCCGTGTGGTTCCACTCGCGGGTGCGGGTGTCCAGCTTTTCCGCCAGCGTGGGTTGCTCCAGCGCCACCGGGCGCGCCTGGTCGGCGGCTTGGGGCGCAAACAGGCGCAGCGCTTCAGCGGCCACACCGTCGCGGGCCAAGAGTTGCAGGCCCGAGTCGCCCACCGGCTGCTGCAGCAGCACCCCGGTTTGCACGGCACCCTGCGGGGCCAGCACGGTCAGCTGGTCGGGCACCTGCACAGCGCCGGCGCCGGGGTTGCCGCCCGAGCCACTGGTGGTGGGCCGTTCGTTGCTGAACAGCACGCTGCCGGCCAGGCTCAGCACCTGGGCACTGGCGTGGTTGGCCAAACCGGTGACCAGCGTGGTGCGTGGTGCACCCGCGTTGCCCTGGGCCACACCGGCCAGCAGGCCGGGTTGGGTGGGGCTGCCCAGGCCGATGCCCTGGCGGGCCGTGACCTGCCAGGCCGTGTCGCCATAGAACCACTGCGGCACGCTGTAGCCGGCCGGTTGCAGCGGGTTGCTGCCGGCCACGATGCTGCCGCCCACCTGCAACGACGCTTGCGCGCCGCCGGCGTTGAACAAACCGCCTTGCACGTCGCCGCCGGCTTGCACCGACAGGTCGCCACCGCTGAACCAGCGCTCGTGTACCGTGCCGCCAGGGCTGGCGTCGGCGGCCACGCGGTAGCCGGTGGCGGGGGTGGACAGGTCCAGGTCCAGGATGTCGCGGCCGGCCGTGGCTGCCACGTCGCCGCCACCGAACGAGGCCACGCCCTGCGCGAAGCGGTCGTAGCGCGACCACAGGGCCACGCCCGCGGCTTCCGATGCCAGGCTGCCGTCGTTGGTCTGCCGGTACCACCAGTCGGTGACGTACTGCGTGCTGCTGGCGCTGCCGTTGCTGGCGTAGACCACGGCCGGCGAACCCAGGATGTCGCGCCCGGCCTGCAGCCGCACATCACCAGCGTTGTCGAAGAACGGGCCTTGCACGGTGCTGCCCACGCGCAGCAATTGGTCGAGGCCGGTGATGCCCAGGCTGCTGAAGCCGGGCAGCTCGGCGGCCGTGACGGCTTGGCCCGTGGTGTAGATGCGCACCTGGCTGCGGCGGTCGGTGCCGCTGGTGCGTTCTGCCGTGCTGTAGGTGACCAGGTCGCGGGCGGCCACCAGGTCGATGTTGCCCGTGGTGGTGCGCAACA
Source organism: Rubrivivax sp. (assembly GCA_046318395.1). Taxonomy (GTDB): domain Bacteria; phylum Pseudomonadota; class Gammaproteobacteria; order Burkholderiales; family Burkholderiaceae_C; genus Rubrivivax. The sequence continues at coordinate 606 of JBKCUM010000145.1, read as the reverse complement.
GCACCGTGGGCGGCGCGGTGTTGGCGCTGCTGGCCGCACGGCCGATGACCAGGTCACCCTGTGTGGCCGCGGCGTTGGTGGCCAACGGGTCGGCGGCGTAGAAATCGCTGCCCGCCACCAGGCGGAAGCTGGCGCCGGTGCCGGCCACCAGGGCGCTGTTGTTGGCCAGGGTGGCGAAGCCGTCGCTCAGGCTGTACGGCAGGTAGAGGTTGTTGGCCGCGCGCAGCGTCAACACCGTGGCTTCGGCCGGGCGCGGGGCGCTGGCGTTCACCAGGTTCCAGTCGCTGCCCAGCGTGAGGTGGCCGTCGGCTTTGGAACGGATCTCCACACCCGTGGCCACGCCCAGCAAGCCTTGCAGGTCGCTGCGGCCGGCGGTCAGGGCGGCGGTGATGGCGGCGAGCTGTTCGCCGTTCGCACCACTGAAGGCCAGGTTGTCGGCGGCCACAGTGGACGGCCGCAACACCGGGGTGCGCGGGTCACTGGGCGCCGCGGTGGGGGCGGGCGTGGGTGCGGCCGTCGGCGCTGCGGTCGGTGCCGCTGTGGGGGCGGCGGTCGGTGCGGCGGTGGGGCTGGGGGACGGCGCAGTGGTCGGCGCAGCGGTGGGCG
>JBKCUM010000144.1:0-49182 GCA_046318395.1 Rubrivivax sp. | reverse complement strand
GGCGGGCGCCCCGTGGGCTTGCTGCGGGCCCGCGAAAATCCGAGCGCCTTCAAGTCCAGCCGCGCCACGAACGCCGCGATCACGCGGCACACATGCTCCGGCCCGATCAACTCGTCCAGCGACACCGGAAACAGGCCGCCGGGGTCTCGACTGTGTCCTTGCACGTAGCCCATATGAACAATGCCCTGCAGCTTTCGCTGCAGGGCATTGTGTTCAGGGCTTCAGATCGGCGTCAGAGTATTGACACGGACTGCGAGGGTGGCCGTTGTCGTGTGGGGGTCAGCAGATCAGCCTGCCGGCCCCAGCGGGGTCACAGCCCCAGGCCTTCGTCCACGCCCAGGTGCACGTTCATGCTCTGGACCGCGGCGCCGCTGGCGCCCTTGCCCAGGTTGTCCAGGCGGGCCACCACCAAAGCCTGGGTGGCGCTGCCGAAGACAAACAGGTCCAGGTGGTTGCTGCCGTTGTTGGCCTGCACGTCGAAGAAACCCGTTTCCAGCACGGCGGCGTCGCGCAGCGGCTGCACACGCACAAACCGCTCGCCGGCATAACGCGCGGCCAGCGCGGCGTGCAGTGCTTCAACCGTGGTGCCGGCGGCCAGTTGCGACAGGTGCAGCGGCACGGTGACGGCCAGGCCCTGGTAGAAGTTGCTGACGATGGGCAGCAGGATGGGCGAGGCCGTCAGCCCGGTGTGGGCCATCATCTCTGGCACGTGTTTATGCGCCAGCGTCAGCGCATAGGTGCGCGGCGATGTGAGCGCCTGCTCCAGCGGCTGGGCTTGGTACTGCTCGATCATCTTCTTGCCGCCACCGGAATAACCGGTGATGGACGTGGCGCTGATGGGCAGGCCGGCCGGCACCAGGCCGGCGTCCACCAGCGGCCGCACGGCGGCGATGAAGGCGCTGGCGTGGCAGCCGGGGTTGGCGATGCGCTTGCCGTCGCGGATGGCCTGGCGCTGGCCCGGCGCCAGTTCCGGCAGGCCGAACACCCAGCCCGGCAGCGTGCGGTGGGCGGTGCTGGCGTCGATGATGCAGGTCTTGGGGTTGTGCACCAGGGCCACGGCCTCGCGCGCGGCGGCGTCGGGCAGGCACAAAAAGGCCACGTCGGCGGCGTTCAGCAGGCGGGCGCGTTCGGCGGCGTCCTTGCGCAGTTCGGGCGCGATGCGCAGCAGTTCGATGTCGTCGCGCGCCGACAGCACCTCGTGGATGCGCAGGCCGGTGGTGCCTTCTTGGCCATCGACATAAACCAGGTGCTTCATCGTGCAACTTTCCAAGCGGGGGACACACCGCCGAGGCCTGGAGACGGCCCAGCGGGAAAACCCGAAAGCATAAGGCAGTGGGGTGACGCCGTGGCGGCAGAATGCCCGCCATGTCTGCGCCCACCCCCGCCCCCACCCCCGCCCGTGTGCTGCTGCTGCCCGGCTGGTTGAACTCCGGCCCCGGCCATTGGCAGACCCGCTGGGAAACAGCGCACGGCGACGAACGTGTGCAGCAGGCCGATTGGTTGTGGCCCCGCCGCGGCGATTGGATGGCGCAGTTGGACGAAGCCCTGCTGGCCGACACCCATCAGACCCCCGTGGTGCTGGCCGCCCACAGCCTGGGCTGCCACCTGGTGGCGGCCTGGGCGGCGCATTCGCAACACACGGCCCGCGTGCGCGGCGCCTTGTTGGTGGCACCGCCCGACCTGGCGCGTGCCGACCTGCCGCCCAACGTCACCCGCTGGCACCCCGCGGTGCTGCAGCCACTGCCTTTCGCCGGCCAGCTGCTGTTCAGCGAAGACGACCCCTACGGCGCGCCCACCGCCGCCCAGGCCCTGGCCGCGGCCTGGGGCGTGGCGGCGCACAGCCTGGGCCCCTGTGGGCATGTGAACGCCGATTCGGGCCTGGGCGACTGGCCGGCCGGCCGCGCCCGGCTGCAGGCGCTGGCCCAGGCGGCCGGCCTGGTGCTGCCGCGCGGCTGAGGGCGCACCACGGCTGTGCCCTGAACGCCCGGGGGGCAGCGCGGGCCGCTCGGTCACAATCGCCCCATGGCAACGAAAAAACCCAAAGGCCTGGGCATGGGCCTGGAAGCCTTGCTCGGCCCCAAGGTCGTGGACACACCGGCCGCGCCCGCGGGCCAGCCCAGCACGCTGAAACTGGACATGCTGCAAGCCGGCAAGTACCAGCCGCGCACGCGCATGGACGAGGGCTCGTTGTACGAGTTGGCCGAGAGCATCAAGGGCCAGGGCATCATGCAGCCCATCTTGGTGCGCCCGGTGGCCGGTGGGCGCTACGAGATCATCGCCGGCGAGCGCCGTTTCCGTGCGGCGCGCCTGGCCGGGCTGGACGCCGTGCCGGTGCTGGTCAAGGAAGTGCCCGACGAAGCCGCCGCGGTGATGGCGCTGATCGAGAACATCCAGCGCGAAGACCTGAACCCGCTGGAAGAAGCCCAGGGCCTGCAGCGCCTGGTGCGCGAATTCAGCCTGACGCATGAACAGGCGGCCCAGGCCGTGGGCCGTTCACGCAGCGCCGCCAGCAACCTGCTGCGCCTGTTGAACCTGGCAGAACCGGTGCAGCAGATGCTGATGGCCGGCGACCTGGACATGGGCCACGCCCGCGCCCTGTTGGCGCTGGACGCCGCCGGCCAGGTGATGGCCGCGCAGCAGATCACCGCGCGCCAGCTCAGCGTGCGCGAGGCCGAAAAGCTGGTCGCCCAGGCCAGCCGGGAAGCCGACGAAGCACCCCGCAAGGCCCGCGCCGGCGTGGAAAAAACCGGCGACGTGGCCCGCCTGGAAGAAGCCCTGGCCGACCGCCTGGCCGCCGCGGTGGACATCCGCATCCAACGCCGCACCAAACGCGGCGAACAAGGCGAGATCGCCATCCGTTTTGACTCGCTGGACGAGCTGAACGGCATCCTCGAACGCCTGGGCGTCAGCGGCGACTGAACCCGGTGGGGGCGGCTCAGGCCGTGGCCGGCGCCGCCCCCCGCTGCCGCCAGCCCAACCAGGCCAGCGCCGCGCCCACCAGGGCGATGGGCACCAGCGAACCCAGGTTCAACAGTGTCCAGCCCTGGGTGGTGATCAGCGCGCCGGAGGCGAACGACGTCACCGCCATGGTGGCGAAGACGCAGAAGTCCATGGCCGCCTGGGCGCGGATCTTCTCCTCCGGCCGGTAAGTCTGCGTGAACAGCGTGGTGCCGCCGGTGTACAGGAAGTTCCAGCCCACGCCCAGCACGAACAGCGCCACCAGGAACTGCATCAGGTCGACGCCGCTCAGCGCCACGGCCACGCAAACGGCGTTCAGCACCACGCCCACGGCCATCACCGGCAGGGCGCCGAAACGTTTGATCAGGTGGCCGGTGAAGAAGCTGGGCACGAACATGCCCAGCACGTGCCACTCCAGCACCAGGGCCGCGCTGCTGAAGGGGTGGCTGCACTGCTGCATGGCGATGGGCGTGGCGGCCATCAGCAGGTTCATCACGCCATAACCCAGGGCCGCCGCGCCCACCGCCACCACGAAGACCGGTTGACGCGCGAGTTCGCGCACGCTGCGGCCCTGCGGGCTGCCGGCCACCGGGGGCACGTGGGTGGGGAAGCGGATGCAGCTCAGCGCCACCAAGGCCACCAGCGCCACGCCCACCAGGGCCAGGTAGGCGCCGGCAAAGGGCACGGCCAGCCAGTCGCGTGTGCCGCTGGCCAGGTTGGGCCCGGCGAAAGCGCCCAGGATGCCACCGGCCAGCACCAGCGAGATGGCGCGTTCCTTGAAGGCTGGCGCCACCAGCTCGGGCCCGGCGAAGCGGTACAGCGAGGCGTTGGCGTTGTAGAAGCCGGCCACCACCGTGGCCGCCACCAGCAGCCAGAACTGGCGCGTGAACACCGCCAGCGCACACACGGCCGCCGAGGCCGCGGCCACCAGCAAGCCCAGCTGGAATGAACGCTGGCGGCCCCAGCGGGCTTGTGCGCGGGCCACCAGGCCCGTGGAGAGCGCACCGCCCACCACATAACCGGTCACCGGCAGCGTGGCCATCCAGCCCACCGGCGCCAGCTGCCAACCCACCAGCCCGTTGATGGCGATGAAGGTCACGTTGTTCGTGAGGAACAGGCCTTGGCACAGGGCCAGCAACAGCAGGTGGCGGTTCATCAGCGCATCATCGCACGCGGATATTCAGTGCGCCGGTCGCGCGCCCCGCCCACCCTGTCGTCCGCTTGGCACGTTCTGGCGTTGAAGGTGGAAGGGCTTGGCGGTTTCACCCGCAGGGCTGCAGGGTTTGTGACCCCTGCCACACCCGCGGTGGTTTCGGCAGGCACCATGGGTTGCAAGGCACAGCTCTTGCAAACGCCCTGGTGGTGCCCCGCGCCCCACCGCACCAGGCGGATGCGCGGCCAGCCGCCCCAGGGCCAGGGGCGCAGAGTTGGCAGGGGAACTTGCCGTTGTTGTGGCCTTCAAACCCAGGCCAACAGGAGGAAGCTGCAGACATGCCATGAACCGGAACCGCACCGGTGGTTGAAGGAAAGCTCTGATGGCGCCCGGGCCCGTACCGCCGGGACGTCATCAGAACTTCCCGGGTGCAGCACCCGGCCCCCCGGGCCGACGCTGCGCCTTCAACTGCCCAGGAGCGCCGCATGGATGTGATCAGCAAACTCAAGGCCCGTTATGAACGCTTGAGCGCCGAAGAGATGTCCCTCGAGGACTACCTCGCCGAGTGCAAGCGCAACCCCTTGGCCTACGCCAGTGCCGCCGAGCGCATGCTCAAGGCCATCGGCGAGCCCACCACGGTCGACACCCGCAACGACCCGCGCCTGAGCCGCTTGTTCGCCAACAAGGTGATCAAGGTCTACCCGGCCTTCGCCGAGTTCTTTGGCATGGAAGACGCCATCGAACAGGTGGTCAGCTACTTCCGCCACGCCGCCCAAGGCCTGGAAGAAAAGAAGCAGATCCTCTACCTGCTGGGCCCCGTGGGCGGTGGCAAGAGCAGCATCGCCGAACGGCTGAAGCAGCTGATGCAGGAAGTGCCCTACTACGCCATCAAGGGCAGCCCGGTGAACGAAAGCCCGCTGGGTTTGTTCGACGTGGCCGAAGACGGCGCCATCCTGGAAAGTGAATACGGTATTCCGCGCCGCTACCTGAACCGCGTGATGAGCCCCTGGGCCGTGAAGCGGCTGGAAGAGTTCGGCGGCGACATCCGGCAGTTCAAGGTGGTCAAGCGTTACCCCAGCATCCTGAAGCAGGTGGGCATCGCCAAGACCGAACCCGGCGACGAGAACAACCAGGACATCTCCAGCCTCGTCGGCAAGGTCGACATCCGCAAGCTGGAAAGTTATGCGCAGGACGACCCCGACGCCTACAGCTACAGCGGCGGCCTGTGCCTGGCCAACCAGGGCCTGCTGGAGTTTGTGGAAATGTTCAAGGCGCCCATCAAGGTGCTGCACCCCTTGCTGACGGCCACGCAGGAAGGCAACTTCAAGGGCACGGAAGGTTTTGGTGCCATCCCCTTCGACGGCGTGGTGCTGGCGCACAGCAACGAAAGCGAGTGGAAGGCCTTCCTCAACAACAAGAACCACGAAGCCTTCCTGGAACGCATCTACATCGTCAAGCTGCCGAACTGCCTGCGCGTCAGCGAAGAGGTGCACATCTACGAAAAGCTGCTCAAGCACAGCAGCCTGGCCGAGGCCACCTGCGCGCCCGGCACGCTGAAGATGATGAGCCAGTTCGCGGTGCTGACGCGGCTGAAGGAACCCGAGAACAGCTCGCTGTTCAGCAAGATGCAGGTCTACGACGGCGAGAACCTGAAGGACACCGACCCACGCGCCAAGAGCTACCAGGAGTACCGCGACTACGCCGGCGTGGACGAGGGCATGACGGGCATCAGCACACGATTCGCCTACAAGATCCTCAGCAAGGTCTTCAACTTCGACAGCACCGAAGTGGCGGCCAACCCCGTGCACCTGATGTACGTGCTGGAGCAGCAGATCGAGCGCGAACAGTTCCCGAAGGAGACCGAAGACAAGTACGTCGCTTTCATCAAGGAACAGCTGGCGCCGCGGTATGCCGAGTTCATCGGCAAAGAGATCCAGACCGCGTATTTGGAGAGTTATTCCGAGTACGGCCAGAACATCTTCGACCGCTACGTCACCTACGCCGACTACTGGATACAGGACAACGAGTACCGCGACACCGACACCGGCGAGGTCTTCGACCGCGCCAGCCTGAACGCCGAGCTGGAGAAGATCGAAAAGCCCGCGGGTATTTCCAACCCCAAGGACTTCCGCAACGAGATCGTCAACTTCGTGCTGCGCGCGCGTGCCAACAACCAGGGCAACAACCCGGTGTGGACCAGCTACGAGAAGCTGCGCACGGTGATCGAGAAGAAGATGTTCAGCAACACCGAAGAGCTGTTGCCGGTGATCAGCTTCAACGCCAAGGCCAGCGCCGACGAGGCCAAGAAACACGAGGACTTCGTCACCCGCATGGTGGCCAAGGGCTACACGCCCAAGCAGGTGCGCCTGCTGTGCGAGTGGTACCTGCGCGTGCGCAAAAGCTCTTGACCCACCACGCTGCGCTGAACAAGGAGGGCCTGATGAACCAAGGCTTCAAGCCAGCGGCCGCCGCGGAACTGGCTTCGCCAGGCCGCTGGCGAAGCCCCCCTGGGGGTGAGGCGGGCGAAGCCCGCTTCGAGGGGGGGACATGAACAGCATCATCGACAGAAGGCTGGCGGGCAAGAACAAGTCCATCGGCAACCGCGAGCGCTTTCTGCGGCGCAACAAGGAGCAGGTGCGCGAGGCCGTCAAACGCGCCATCGACGGGCGCGGCATCCGCGACATGGAGCGGGCCGAGGACATCCACATCCCCAAGAAAGACCTGACCGAACCCGTGTTCGGCCACGGCCAGGGTGGCCAGCGCGAGATGGTGCACCCCGGCAACCAGGACTATTTGCGCGGTGACCGCATCAAGCGCCCCGAGGGTGGCGGCGGTGGTGGTTCCGGCAAGGGCCAGGCCAGCGACCAGGGCGAGGGTGAAGACGACTTCAGCTTTGTGCTGAGCAAGGAAGAGTTCATGCAGGTCTTCTTTGAAGACCTGGCCTTGCCGCACTTGGTGCGCACCCAACTGGCCGAGGTGCCGGAATACAAGACCCACCGCGCCGGCTACAGCAGCGACGGCACGCCCAACAACCTGCACGTGGTGCGCAGCATGCGCGGTGCCCTGGGCCGGCGCATCGCGCTGGGCAACGGCCCGCGCCGCGAACTGCGCGAACTGGAAGAACAGCTGGCCGTGCTGCTGCGCCAGGCGCAGCCCGGTGATGCACTGCTGGCGCGCGAGATCGCCGAGCTGCAGGCGCAGATTGAAGTGCTGAAGGGGCGCGTGGAACGCATCCCCTTCCTGGACCCCATCGACCTGCGCTTCCGCAGCCGCGTGCGTGTGGCCGTGCCCAGCAGCAAGGCCGTGATGTTCTGCCTGATGGACGTGTCGGGCTCGATGGACGAAGGCCGCAAGGAGCTGAGCAAGCGCTTCTTCATCCTGCTGTACCTGTTCCTGACGCGGCACTACGAGAAGATCGACATCGTCTTCATCCGCCACCACACGCAGGCCGCGGAAGTGGACGAAGAGAACTTCTTCCACGCCCGCGAAACCGGCGGCACCGTGGTCAGCAGCGCCCTGGTGCTGATGGAAGAAATCATCAAGGCCCGCTACAACCCCAGCGAGTGGAACATCTACGGCGCCCAGGCCAGCGACGGTGACAACTGGCACCACGACAGCGGCCGCTGCCGCGAACTGCTGAGCGAGAAGCTGCTGCCCCTGGTGCGCTACTTCGCCTATGTGCAGGTGGCCGAAGAAGAGCAGAACCTGTGGGAGGAATACACCCAACTGCTGGGCGCGCACCGCCACTTCGCGATGAAGAAGGCCACCAGCGCCGACCAGATCTACCCGGTGTTCCGCGACCTCTTCAAAAAGGAAGGCGCCAAGGCTGCATGAGCGATATGCCCACCCCCGAAGCGCCTGCGGCGCTCCCCCTCAAGGGGGCAACGCCAGCAGCCCGGCGAAGCCGGTTCTGCGGCGTTCGCTTGGTAAGTTAGCAATAGGCGAGAGGCGAAGCATGAAAACGAGACCGCTTGCACTGTCACAGCCGCTGGCCTTGGCCGAGCGCCCGGGGTCGCCCTTGCCCGGCACCAGCGACTGGAGCTTCGAGCTCATCGAGCAGTACCACGCCGTCATCCGCGCCACCGCGGAGCGTTTCGGCCTGGACACCTACCCGAACCAGCTGGAGATCATCACCGCCGAACAGATGATGGACGCCTACGCCAGCGTGGGCATGCCGGTGAACTACCGGCACTGGAGCTACGGCAAGGAGTTCATCAGCACCGAGAAGAACTACAAGCGGGGCCACATGGGGCTGGCCTACGAGATCGTCATCAACAGCAACCCCTGCATCAGCTACCTGATGGAAGAGAACACCATGGCCATGCAGGCCCTGGTCATCGCGCACGCGGCCTATGGCCACAACAGCTTCTTCAAGGGCAACTACCTGTTCCGCATGTGGACCGATGCGGCGTCCATCATCGACTACCTGGTGTACGCCAAACACTACGTGGCCCAGTGCGAAGAAAAACACGGCATGGAAACCGTGGAGGCTTTTCTCGACAGCTGCCACGCCCTGGCCAACCACGGGGTGGACCGCTATCAGCGCCCCAGCCGGCGCAGCCTGGCGCAAGAGTTGTCGGAGCGCGCAGAGCGCGAGGCCTATGCGCAGCAGCAGGTGAACGAGCTGTGGCGCACGCTGCCGCGCAAGGCCGAAAAAGACGCGGCCGCCGCCGAGCAGCGCCGCTTCCCGGAAGAGCCGCAGGAGAACCTGCTGTACTTCATCGAAAAGAACGCGCCGCTGCTGGAACCCTGGCAGCGCGAGGTGGTGCGCATCGTGCGCAAGGTGGCGCAGTACTTCTACCCGCAGCGCCAGACGCAGGTGATGAACGAAGGCTGGGCCACCTTCTGGCACCACAAGCTGTTGAACACCATGTACGACGATGGTTTCCTGACCGACGGCGTGATGATCGAATGGCTGAAGAGCCACACCAACGTGGTCTACCAGCCCCAGGTGGGCGACCGCGGCTACAGCGGCCTGAACCCCTATGCGCTGGGCTTTGCGATGTACACCGACATCCAACGCATCTGCGAAAACCCCACCGACGAAGACCGCGCCTGGTTCCCCGACCTGGCCGGCACGCCCTGGTTGCCGGCGCTGGACCAGGCCATGCGCAACTTCAAGGACGAGAGCTTCATCGGCCAGTACCTCAGCCCCAAGCTGATGCGCGACTTCCGGCTGTTCGCCATCCGCGATGACGAGAAGGAAAGCGAGCTGGAGGTCAGCGCCATCCACGACGAGTCCGGCTACCGCCGCGTGCGCGAAGCGCTGAGCCGCCAGTACGACCTGGGCAGCCGCGAGCCCAACATCCAGGTGTGGAACGTGAACCTGCGCGGCGACCGCTCGCTGACGCTGCGCCACTTCCAGCACAACAACCGCCCGCTGCACGACAGCGCCCAAGAGGTGCTGAAACACGTGGCACGGCTGTGGGGCTTTGGCGTGCACCTGGAAAGCGCCAACGGCCAGGGCGACGTGACGCGCAGCTGGCACGTGCAGGCCCCGGTGCAGGCCTGACGCACCGGTGGGCCACCCCCCCGTTCAGAGGGAGGTGGCCCGGCCTGTGAGCCTTGGCGGCCGCGCCTGCGGCGTAGGCAGACATCCTTGTCCGATGTCTGGAGCCACGCCATGTCCCGCCTTTCCACCCTGGTCTTCCTGGCCGCCGTCTGCGCTTGCGCCGCGCCCGCCCAGGCTGCGCCCTACACGCTGAAGCTCAACGGCACGTTCAGCGCCACCAGCAGCACCAACGCCTGGACCGAGCAGTTCGCCCAACTGGTGTGGGGCAGTGCCGGCTGGACCAACGGCCGCACCGCTGCACTGGCCTGGGAAATCGACTTCGACGATGCGCTCACCGCCACCGCCCTCAACGGCACACAAAGCAGCTTCGCCCACGAGACCATCACCGCGCTGCGGCTGACGCTGGGCGGCGTGCAGCTGGCCACCACGGGTGCGGCACCGGCGTCGAAGATCGACTTCGGCCTGCGTGACAACACCGATGTGCCCAGCCTGCTGGACGGCGACGGCTTCAGCCTGTTGCTGGGCCAGCAGTGGACGCGCGACAGCACGGGCGCCTACACGCTGCCGGGCGCACAAACCGTGGTGTCGCCCAATGGCCAGTACTACTACGCCTTCAGCGTCCAGCAGACCGTGGGCGTGTACCCGGCGCTGGAGGTGCGCGCCTACAGCGCGGCCACGAACAAGCTGGTGGGCACCAGCCCCACCGGCCGTGTGCTGACCACGGGCTGGTCCGTGGCCCCGGCCGACGACGGCCCGACCACACCGCCCACGGGCCAGGTGCCCGAGCCGGCCAGTCTGCTGCTCAGCGGCCTGGCCTTGGCGGTGCTGGCGGCGCTGCGGGTGCGGCGCGCCTGAAGCCGGCCCCGCGCTGAAGCCGCCCGCGGCCGGGCCGCGGTGCGGGCTTCAGAGGCTGAAGATCTTGCCCGGGTTCATGATGTTGTGCGGGTCCAGCGCGCGCTTGATGGTGCGCATGACGTCCACCGCACCGGCGCCGGCTTCTTCCACCAGGTAGCCCATCTTGTGCAGGCCGATGCCGTGTTCGCCGGTGCAGGTGCCTTCCAGCGCGATGGCGCGTTGCACCATCTGCTGGGCCAGGCGTTCGGCCAGCGCGCGCTGTTCGGCGTCGCCTTCTTTCACCAGGTAGGCCAGGTGGAAGTTGCCATCGCCCACGTGGCCCACGATGTAGTACGGCAAGCCGCCTTCGTCGGCCTCGGCCACCGAGGCTTCGATGATCTCGGCCAGGCGCGAGATGGGCACGCAGGTGTCGGTGGTCACGGTGCGGCAGCCCGGGTTGGCTTGCATGCCAGCGAAGTAGGCCTTGTGCCGCGCCGTCCACAGCCGCGTGCGTTCTTCGGGCGTGCTGGCCCATTGGAAGTCTTCGCCACCGAAGTCGCTGGCCAGGGCCTGCACGGTTTCGGCCTGTTCTTTCACGCTGGCCTCGCTGCCGTGGAACTCCATCAGCAGCAGCGGTTGTTCGCGCAGGCCCAGCTTGCTTTGCGCGTTGACATACCGGACAGCGTGGGTGTCCAGCAGTTCGCAACGGGCGATGGGCACGCCCATCTGCGTGAGCGCGATGGTGGTGTTCACCGCGTCGCCGATGGTGCTGAACTGGCAGATGGCCGCGCTCACGGCCTCGGGCAGGGGGTACAGCTTCAGCGTCACTTCGGTGAACACGCCCAGCGTGCCTTCGCTGCCCACGAACAGGCGCGTCAGGTCGTAGCCGGCGCTACTCTTTTTGGCGCGCGTGCCGGTGTGGATGACTTCGCCGCTGGCCGTCACCACCGTCAGCCCCAGCACGTTCTCGCGCATGGTGCCGTAGCGCACGGCGTTGGTCCCGCTGGCGCGTGTGGCGGCCATGCCGCCCAGGCTGGCGTTGGCGCCGGGGTCGATGGGGAAAAACAGGCCCGTGTCCTTGATCTCGCGGTTCAGCTGCTCGCGCGTGACACCGGCCTGCACCGTGACCGTCAGGTCTTCGGCGTTGACGCGCAGGATCCGCGTCAAACGCGACACGTCCACGCTGATGCCGCCCTGCACGGCCAGCAGGTGGCCTTCCAGTGAACTGCCGGTGCCGTAGGCGATGACGGGCACGCGGTGCTCGTGGGCCACGCGCACCGCGAAGGCCGCGTCTTCGGTGCTTTCGCAGAACACCACCACGTCGGGCGGTGTCACCGGGTAGGGCGACTCGTCGCGGCCATGTTGTTCGCGCACGGCCGCGGCCGTGCTGCAGCGCTCGCCAAAGTGGGCCTGCAGCGCGGCCAAGGCCGCTGCCGGCACCGGCCGGTGTTCCAGATGGGGCAGGGCGGCTTGTGGCAGCGGGGCGTTCATGGGCGCGTCTCCGGGTGTGCTGTTTGGTCATACGATTCTAGGCAGCCGTCACCTGCGGCGCTGCAGTCTCGCGCTGCAGCTACGATCGCCCGCCATGAGCAACCGACTGACACAGATCGCCACCCGCACCGGTGACGACGGCACCACCGGCCTGGGCGACGGCACCCGGGTTTCCAAGAACCACCTGCGCGTCACGGCCATGGGCGACGTGGACGAACTCAACAGCGGCCTGGGCGTGCTGCTGGCCGAGCCGCTGCCGGCCGACGTGCGCGAGCTGCTGGTGGTGGTGCAGCACGAGCTGTTCAACCTGGGCGGCGAACTCAGCATCCCCGGTTACGAGCTGCTGAAGATGGACGCCGTGCAGCGCCTGGACGAGGCCCTGGCCCACCACAACGCGCAGCTGCCGCGGCTGGCGGAATTCATCTTGCCGGCGGGCACGCGCAGCGCGGCGCTGGCGCATGTCAGCCGCACCGTGGCGCGCCGCGCCGAACGGGCGGTGGTGGCCTTGTCGGCGCAAGAGGTGGTGAACGAGGCGCCGCGCCTTTACCTGAACCGCCTGTCGGACCTGCTGTTCGTGCTGGCCCGTGTGCTGAACCGCGCCAACCTGGACGGCCTGGGCGGCGACGACGTGTACTGGAAGAGCGAGCGCCTGCAGCGCCAGCAGGCCGACGATGCGAGCTGAGCCGCTGTGAACAAACCCACCACCCTCACCCCGCGCACCACCCTGCGCCGCCTGGCCGCCGCCACCGCGCTGGCCTTGGCCAGCCTGGCCGGCACCCCCGCCGCTGCCCAACCGCTGCCCGACCCGCGCGTGCCCTGGTTCACCGCCGACAGCGCCAACTTCCGCGTGCATTACCGCGAAGGCCAACGCGCCCAGGCCGAGGCCGTGGCGCGTGCGGCGGAACGGGTGTACCCGCGGGTCACGCAGGCGCTGAACTGGGTGCCGCGCACGCGCACGGAAATCATCGTGTTCAGCGAGATCGGCGTGGCCAACGGCTACACCACGCCGTTGCCCTTCAACATGATGGGCATCTTCCTGACGCCGCCCGACGAAGGCCAGCTGCTGGACAACAGCGCCTGGCTGGACCTGCTGCTGGTGCACGAGTTCACCCACGCCGTGCACCTGGACAAACTGCGCGGTGCGCCACGTGTGCTGCAAAGCATCTTCGGCAACCTGCCCTGGTTCATCCCCAACCTGTTCAACCCCGGCTGGGTGGTCGAAGGCCTGGCCGTGTGGATGGAAAGCGACCCGCCGGCCGGCCGCGGCCGCCTGCAGGGCCCGATGTTCGAAGCCTGGCTGCGGGCCGAACGCGCGCGCGGCTTCCTCAGCCTGCGCGAGCTGAACGCCGACGGCCGCGCGCTGCCGCTGAGCAAGCAATACCTATACGGCGCCTACTTCTTCGAGTTCCTGGCCCGCCGCTATGGCGCCGACAAACCCCGGCAGCTGGTGGAACAGTACAGCGGCAACATCGTGCCGCGCCTGCACAGCCTGCCCTGGGAAGCCACCGGCAAGCCCATGGACGCGCTGTGGACCGAGTTCCTGGCCGACCTGGCCCAGCAGGTGGACCAGCGCGCCGCGCCGCTGAAGGCGCAGGCCGAAACCCTGGGTGCGCCGATCGGCGAAGTGGCCTTCGACTGGCCGGCCGTGGTGGCCCTGCCCGACGGCGCCTTGTTGGCCGTGGCCGACGACGGCCTGAACGGCACGCTGCTGCAGCGCCTGGAAACCAACGGCCAGCGCCGCACCCTCACCCGCGTGAACGACGGCGCCCGCCTCAGCGTGGCGCCCGACGGCCGTGTGCTGGTGATGCAGCCCGACCTCTGCAACACGCTGTACTACGCCTACGACGCCTACGCGCTGGAAGGCAGCACGCTGAAGCCGCTGAGCCACTGCGCCCACCTGCGCCGGGCCGTGTACGCCGGCAACGACCTGCTGGCGCTGCAGCTGCACGAAGGCACGACACGCCTGGTGCGCCTGGGCCCCAACGACGGCGCGCCCACGGTGCTGTTCAGCGCCGAGCCCGGCAGCGACCTGATCGACCTGGCCGCCAGCGCCGATGGCCGCAGCGTGGCCTTCATCGGCCGCCAGGCCGGCCGCTGGCAACTGCAGCGGCTGGACCTGGGCACGCCCGGCGCCAAGCCGGAAGTGCTGCTGACGCGCGACGCGCCGATGCACAGCCTGCGCCAAGGCGCGGCCGGGCTGGAACTGGTGGCGGCGGTGAACGGCGTCTACAACGTGTGGCGTCTGCAAGGCGGCCAGTTGCAACGGCTGACGCACACGCACACGGCCGTGGTCACGCACAGCGGCACAGCGGCCGACGGCACGCTGGCCAGCGTGGTGGTGGCGCCCCAGGGCTACCGCCTGCACCGCGGGCCCGTGGGCGCGCCGCTGCAGACGTTGGACGTGGCGGCGCCCGCCACGCCGGCCCCGGCCACGGCTACAGCCAACCCTGTCACCGCCGCAGCCCCCGTGCTGGGCGAGGCCAGCGGTTATGCCGCCTGGCGTTCCATCTACCCGCGGTCCTGGATGCCGTTGATCACGGCCGACCGTGGCCTGATGGCCTACGGCGCCAGCACCAGCGGTGGCGACGCCCTGGGCTGGCACCGTTATGCCGCCAGCCTGGCCTGGGAGACCTCGCAGCGTGAGGCCCTGGGCCTGGTGGAGTACAGCTTCGCCGGCAGCCACAGCCTGGCCGTGGCCCGCAGCTTGTCGGCCGTGGCCTGGAACCCGGTGGCGGGCGAAGACATCACCACCGTCTACGACCGCCGCACGCAAGCCCAGTGGCTGAGCTTCCTGCCCTTCAGCCGCGTGGAACGGCGCGTGCGCCTGGGCGTGGGCGCGGGCCTGGACCGCATCGACCGCGTCACCGTGGCCACCGACGGTGCGCAGCGCCGCCGCGATAACAAGGTCGCGGCGCTGCTGCTGGACGTGGACACGCGCGGCGAAGCCTGGTTCAGCGAAGGCCCCAACCGCGGCTGGCGCGCCAGCCTGCTGGTCGAGAGCTACAAGCCGTTTGACCGCGGCGGCAACGGCGCGGCCGCCGACTACAGCGGCGGTGTGTTGCGCGCCGACCTGCTGGGCCATGTGCAGCTGCCCGGCCGCAGCAACCTGGCGCTGCGTTGGACGGAGGTGAAAGCCAGCGGCACCACCGCCGCCTTCCAGCTGGGCGGTGCCACCGACGAGGTGCTGCAGTTCGGCCCGCAGCTCAACCACCGCGAACTGGCGCTGCGGGGTTACGAGGGCAACGAGGCCGTGCTGCGCGGCGCCAACGCCCGCGTGGTCAGCGCTGAATGGCGCACGCCGCTGTGGGACGTGGACCGCCACTTCATGGTGCCGGCCGTGGGCCTGAACCGCTTGTCGGCCACGGTCTTCGCCGACGTGGGCGGCGCCTGGCAGAACGGCGCCAGCGGCCCCGACCGTTGGCGCACCGGCGTGGGCGTGGAAGTGCTGGCCGAGCTGAAACTGCTGTACGCCCTGGGCCTGCAACTGCGCCTGGGGGTGGCCCGCGGGCTGGACGAGCCCAAGGGTACGCAGGGTTATCTCACCCTGGGGCGGGGTTTCTGAGGCCGCGCGGGCTCTCCCAGCCCTACGGCGTGAAATCGCCGTAGGGCCTTCGCCAGCCGTACGGGGCCTTCTGGCCCCGTACGCGCGGGCTCAGCCCTGCAGCTCCCGCTGCAGCCAGGCTCGGGCGATGGCCCAGTCGCGTTTGACGGTGGCCAGCGAGACGCCCAGCGCCTCGGCCACCTCTTCGTTTTCCAGGCCGCCGAAAAAACGCAGCTCCACCACCTGGGCGGCGCGCGGGTCCACGGCCTCGAAGGCCAGCAGGGCTTCGTGCACGGCCACCACGTCGCGGTCGGGCGCGTGGCCCAAGGCTTCCAGGCCCGAGAGCGTCAGCGCCACCAGGTCGGCGTCGCGTTTGTCGGCGCGGCGCGCGGCTTCGTGGTTCACCAGGATGCGCCGCATCATCGTGCTGGCCACGGCCAGGAAATGGCCGCGGTTGCGCCAGGCCGTGCGCTGCTGGTCGGCCAGGCGGAACCAGGCCTCGTGTGCCAGGCCGGTGGCGCTGAGCGTGTGGCCCGCGGCCTCGCGCCGCAGGTGGCTGCGCGCCAGGCGGCGCATCTCGCCGTACAGCGCCTCGAACAGCTGCGAGGCCACCGCCGGGGCGGCGGCTTCAACACCCGCAGCGGCCGGCCCGGTCTGACCTGCCGTTGAGGCCTGCAGGGCCAACTGCTGCAACCACTGCGTGACCTCACCGTCCAGCGCGGCGGCGGGCGGTTCCGGCTGGTCCAGGCGGCGGGGGGCGGGGGTCGACATGGCTTGCAAAAAGTTTATGCCAGCCCGCAGGCGCGTGAGCCTTGGCGCCGCGCGGCGCGGCGTAAGCAGGCAAGGCAGACGCACACCCGGGTGGTGGCGGCTTGCCGCCAGCCCGCCACACCGCTTTGGAAAGCCCTGCCATGACGACCCGCCACACCCCTGCCCGCCAAGCCACCCTGGTCGCCTGTTTCGCCACCTGCGCCATCGCCCTCAGCGCCTGCGGGGGCGGCGGTGAAGACGCGCCCGCCGACAGCCCGGTGGCCAGTGCGCCGACACCGGCCCCGGCTGCACCTGCACCTGCTCCTGCACCGGCGCCCGCGCCCGCGCCCGCGCCTGCGCCCGCGCCTGCGCCTGCGCCTGCGCCCGCTCCCGCTCCCGCTCCCGCTCCAGCGCCAGCGCCAGCGCCAGCGCCAGCGCCAGCCCCCACCGGCTGGGGCACCGTCACCGTCTCGGGCGCCGGCCGCAGCAGCGATGCGGTGCTCACGCCCAACATGCTGCCCAACCACGACTTCGAAAACAGCAGCCTGGGCCTGCTGCGCAACCTGAAGGTGGTGCGCAGTGCCGACCCGCTGAACGGCCAGGCGGCGCTGGACACGCTGACCGTGCGCTACGTGGTCGCCACCGGCGCCGTGGTGTCGGTGGCCACGGCCTTGTTGCCCGAGCCCAGCCAGCCCATCGGCACCGCCACCTACGCCGCCACCTGCGCGCCGTGCAGCGGCGTCAGCGTGGACCTGGCGGCCGGCACCGTCAGCTTCAACCAGACCACGCTGGCCGCCACCGTGCTGAGCGGCAGCCCGGCCGCCGCCACGCTGAACGGCACGCTGAAGTTGCCCGACTACCGCCCGCGCGCCGGCACCACGCTGACGGCGGCGGCGCTGGCGGCCTGCAGCATCAACAGCGTGCCGGTGTCGGCCCAGTTCAGCGACCTGACCTGCCTGGCCGGCACTTACGTGGGCACGGGCGTCAACGGCCAGGCCTGCACCGTGAAGGTGGACAACACGGCGCAGCGCTTCACCTTCGACAACGGGGTGAAGAACAGCAGCTTCGACTTCGCGCTGAGTGGCGGCTTCACCAACCTCAGCACCTTCCGCTCGGCCTTCACGCAGTCGGCGCAGATCAGCCAGCCCAACCAGCCGCTGGCCACCATCTCGGTGCAGAGCTCACCGTCGCCCGTGGTGTCCGGGGTCTACAAGGTGGACCTGCAGAACGTGCAGGCCGTGGGCGGCACGCAGACCTGGGTGTACTACCACCCCTGCCGCATCGAGTTCAACACCGCCCAGCCTTGAGGACGGTGCCCGTGGGTGGGTCAGTACGACAGCGTGCGCGCCGCCAAGTCCACGCGCACCAGCGGCTTGGCCAGCGCGGCGGCGGTGGCCGCGGCGAAGGCTTCGCGGAAGGCGGGGTCGTTGGCAAAACGCAGCGGGCCCACCTCGTCGGCCAGGGCCAGCACCTTGTCGGCGGTCAGCACCTTGCCGCTGGCGCGCAGCGGTTCGCATTCGTTTTCCACGAACTGTTCGTCCAGCCAGCGCCGGGCTTCGTCGGGCGCCAGGGTCGGGCCGGTGACGGGGATGTCGAATTCGCTGCGGGCACCGAAGTGCACGATGACGGTCTGGCGCATGGTGGTGGTGTTCGGCTGCGGCCCAGCGTGGGGCCGGTGTGTCTGCATCCCGCAGCGCGCCGGGTGGCGCCGGCTGCGTCCCAGTGCGCAGTATGCCGACGCCGCGCGGGCCGTGCAGCGGCGGGGCCGGGGCGGCCCGGGCCCGGCCTAAGATCAACGCCGTGAGCGCCGACGGTCATCCTCCGCCCCCACCGCGCCCGGCGGCGCCGGCCGACTGGGCGGCTGTGCGCCGCCTGTTCGAGGTGGCGCTGGACCTGCCCCCCGCCGAGCGCGAGGCCTGGCTGGCCAGCCCGGCCCACCCCGCTTCCGTGGTGGCCGAGGTGCGTTCGCTGCTGGCCCACGCCGAAGCCACCAGCGGGCTGGACCAACCCGCCGCCGCGGTGCAGGCCACGGTGGCCGAGGGGCCCATGTCGGCCGCCCACGCCACGCACACCGTCCGCACGGGCCAGCGCCTGGGCGCCTGGCAGCTGGGCGCCTTGTTGGGCAGCGGTGGCATGGGCGAGGTCTGGGCCGCGGAACGCGCCGACGGCCGTTTCAGCGGCCAGGCCGCGGTGAAGGTGCTCAAGCGCGGCATGGACTCGCAGGCCGTGCTGGGCCGCTTCGCGCTGGAACAGCAGGCGCTGGCGCGGCTGCAGCACCCGCACATCGCCCACCTGCTGGACGCCGGCCTCACGCCAGAAGGCCTGCCCTATTTCGTGATGGAGCTGGTGCAGGGTCTGCCACTGGACCAGGCCTGCGAAGGCCGCAGCGTGGCGCAGCGGCTGCAGCTGTTCCTGCAACTGGCCGGCGCTGTTTCGCACGCGCACCGCAACCTGCTGGTGCACCGCGACCTCAAACCCAGCAACGTGCTGGTCACGGCCGAAGGGCAGGTGAAGCTGCTGGACTTCGGCATCGCCAAGGCGCTGGACCCGGTGGACATCGGCGACCTCTCACCGAACACCACCCACCAAGGCGCCCGCCCCTTCACGCCGCATTACGCCAGCCCCGAGCAGGTGCGCGGCGAACCTGTCACCACCGCCACCGACCTCTACAGCCTGGGCGTGCTGCTGTACGTCATGCTCACCGGCCAGCGGCCCTACGGTCGCCAGGCCACGTCGGCGCTGGAGGCTGCGCGCTGCGTGCTGGAAGAAACGCCCACCCGGCCCAGCAGCGTGGCCACGCCGGCCGCGGGCTGGGAGGCCACGCGCCGCCAGCTGCAGGGCGACCTGGACAACATCCTGCTGAAGGCGCTGGAAAAAGACCCGGCCCGCCGCTACCCCAGCGTGGACGCGCTGGCCGACGATGTGCAGCGCCACCTGCAGGGCCGGCCGGTGTCGGCACGCCCGGCCAGCCCGGCCTATGTGCTGGGCAAGTTCGTGCGCCGCCACCCCTGGGGCGTGGCCGCCGGTGCGGTGGGCGGGGCCGGGCTGGTCACCGGCCTGGCGGCCACGCTGCTGCGGGGCCAAGCGCTGGCGGCGGTGGGCCTGGCCGGCCTGGCGCTGGGCCTGGCCATGGCCTTGGTGCAGGCCCACCGCGCGCGCCTGGCGCTGCAGCGCGCCGACGAACAACAAGGCCATGTGAAAGAGCTGCTGCGCGGCCTGGTGCTGCGTTATTCCTACGGCATCTGGCTCACGCCCAAGGGCTCGCGGCTGATGCGCGGTTTCGTCGAAGACAGCCTGCCGCGCCTGGAGCGGGCGCTGGCCAGCGCGCCCCAAGACCGCGAGCTGCAGGCCATCGCCGCCGACCTGTACGGCCGGCTGGCCGAGATGCTGGGCTCCTTCCTGATGTCCACGCCCGACACCCTGCTGACGGCCCAGCAGGCCGCCGAACGCGCGGTGGCCCTGGGCCGCGGCGCGCTGCCCTGGCGGCGCCACGACAGCGCCTTCCTGGGCCGCCTGGTGCGCGCCCACATCACGCTGGCCACCGTGGCCCACCAGGCCGACCGCCCCGCCCAGGGCCTGCCGCAGCTGGGCGATGGCCTGGCCCTGCTGGACACCGCACTGGCCGGCCCGCTGGACGCCGCCGGCCGGCTGAACCTGCGCCTGATGCGCGGCCTGCTGTTCATGACCCGCGGCCAGCTGCACGACCACGGCAGCACCGTGTCGCTGAACGACCCCGGCGCCGCCCTGGCCGCCTTCGCCCAGGCCGTGCAAGACCTGCACACCGTGTTGGCCGACACCGCCGGCCTGGCCGCCGCGCGCAGCGCCGCGAACGAACACGACCTGGACCCCGAGGCCGCGGCCCTGCAGTGCCTGGCCGACACGCGCCTGAGCATCGCCATGGTGCAGATGAAGCTGGACGAGCTGCGGCCCGCGCTGGAAGCATCGCGTGAAGCCGCACAAAGCTACACACGCCTGGTGCAGGGCTTCCCGCCCAACGTGTCGTTCCTGGACGGCCTGTCCACCGCCGCCAACCTGGCGGCCCACCTGGCCGTGCGGTTGCGGCTGGACGACGAGGCGCTGCACTGGAGCCAGCAGGCCTGGGACACCAACGAAGGCCTCATCGCCACCGAAGGCGAACGCAGCAAATGGGCGGCGCTGCGCCACTGGGTGGGCCTGTGGCACGGCGCGGCGCTGCTGCAGGCCGGCCAACCCGCGGCGGCGCAGGCCTTGCTGCAGGCGGCGGCCTTGCACTGGGCCGGTGTGGCTGCGGCCCAGCCTGAGGCCAACACGGTGAACCGCTCGCGCCGCCGCGCTGCGCAGGCCGGCCTGTACGGCGCGCGTGCCGCCTTGGCGCTGGGCCAGCTGCCCTGGGCCCTGACCCAGGTGCAGGCCGCGTTGGCGGTGCTGGCGCCGGCCTTGCCGGCCTCGCAGGCGTTGTCCGAGACCTTGGTGGTGGCGCTGGAAGGGCATTGGCTGCAGGCGCACCTGCTGGCCCACCTGGCCACGCCAGGGCCCGCCAGCCTGCTGCCTAACGTCGAAAACGAGGCGTTGACGGCGACCCCCATCGACGACGCTGCCGCCTGGCAAGCGCTGGCCGCCGCCCGGGCCTTGGCGCAGCAGGTGCTGGCCCTGCCGCGCCTCACCACCGACCGCCGCGACCTGTGCGAGCGCTGTTTGCAGGCCGAGACGCCGCTGGCACCCTGCTAGGATGGGCCTCAGCGCTGCAGCCCTTTGCAGCGCGCGCGTCGCTCGGACGGTTCCGGGCGCTTACGTGAGGTTCTTTCCACCATGACCGCTGCCAACGCAGGTCAGCGCCGCTTTGCGCGCATCGACCGCCTGCCCCCCTACGTCTTCAACATCACCGCTGAGCTGCGCATGGCCGCGCGGCGCCGCGGCGAAGACATCATCGACATGAGCATGGGCAACCCCGACGGGGCCACGCCGCAGCACATCGTCGACAAGCTGGCCGAAGTGGCCCAGCGCCCGGACACCCACGGCTACAGCGCCAGCAAAGGCATTCCGCGCCTGCGCCGCGCCATCAGCCACTGGTACCGCAGCCGCTACGACGTGGCCATCGACCCCGACAAAGAAGCCATCGTCACCATCGGCAGCAAAGAAGGCCTGGCCCACCTGATGCTGGCCACGCTGGACCGCGGCGACACCGTGCTGGTGCCCGACCCCAGCTACCCCATCCACATCTACGGTGCCGTCATCGCCGGGGCCGACATCCGCAGCGTGCCGCTGGTCGACGGTGTGGACTTCTTCGGCGAACTGGAGAAAGCCATCCGCGGCAGCTACCCCAAGCCCAAGATGATGGTGCTGGGCTTCCCCAGCAACCCGACCGCGCGCTGTGTGGAGCTGGACTTTTTCGAACGTGTCGTGGCCCTGGCGAAGAAGCACGAGATTCTGGTGGTGCACGACCTGGCTTATGCCGACATCGTGTTCGACGGCTGGAAAGCGCCCAGCATCCTGCAGGTGCCCGGCGCCAAAGACGTGGCGGTGGAGTTCTTCACGCTCAGCAAAAGCTACAACATGGCCGGCTGGCGCATCGGCTTCATGGTGGGCAACGCCGACCTGGTGAACGCGCTGGCGCGCATCAAGAGCTACCACGACTACGGCAGCTTCACGCCCGTGCAGGTGGCGGCCATCGCCGCGCTGGAAGGCGACCAGCAGTGTGTGAAAGACATCGCCGCCACCTACCAGCGCCGGCGTGATGTGCTGGTCAAGGGCCTGAACGAAGCCGGTTGGGCCGTGGAATGCCCCAAGGCCAGCATGTACATCTGGGCGCCCATTCCGCCGCAGTACCGCCACATGGGTTCGCTGGAATTCGCCAAGCAGCTGCTGGCCAAGGCCAAGCTCAGCGTCAGCCCCGGCATCGGCTTCGGCGACCATGGCGACGACCACGTGCGTTTCGCGTTGATCGAAAACGAAGCCCGCATCCGACAGGCCGTGCGCGGCATCAAGGCCATGTTCAAGGCCGACGGCGTGGCCGCTGGCTGAGCACGGCAGCCCCGGGCCCGGCTGGAGGGCTCAGCTCAGAACCAGAGGTCCTTGATGCAGCGGCCGTCGCTGGGCAGGTCTTCCCATTTGTCCAGGCCATCGAAGTGGTCGATGGGCAGGTGGGCGATGGGGCCGGGCTCGGTCAGCCGCAGGTTCACGGCGATGCGGCGCCGGCCCTGCGTGTCGGTGTGCAGCCCGCGCCAGTGGCTGACGCCGCCGCAGTGGCCGCAGAAGTTGAAGCTGAGGCTGTCGCCGCGCACATAGGCCGTGGTCTCGCCCGAGACGCGGATGTTCTCGCCCTCGTAGCCGTAGGCCCACAGCGTGCCGTAGCGGCGGCAGGCCGTGCAGTTGCAGGCGGTGGCCGAGGCGGGCAGCTCGTCGAGCTGCCAGCGCGCACGGCCGCAGTGGCATGAACCTTCCAGCATGGGCGTGTTCCTCGTCAGCGCGCGCGGTGGCGTCGTGCGCGCAGGCTAGCGCAGCCCGGGGCCGGCGTCACCCCCGCGTGTGTCTCAGCGTTGGCGGCGCTGGGGTTCTTGCAGGTGCAGGAACTTGGTGAACAGGTCGCGCGGTGGCGCCACGCCCATGGACTTCAGCACCTGGCCCACGTTGCCGCGGTGGTAGCTGCCGTGCGTGATGACGTGGGCCAGCATCTCTTCGCGGCTCATCAGGCCGGCGTCGCCGTCGGTGAAGCGGAAGGCGATGCGCTCGGCCAGCTGCGCCGGCTGCAGGCTCTTCACATGCGCTTCGAACCAGGCATCCAGCTCGGCTTGTGCGAAATGCAGGGCCTCCACGGTGGGTGTGGCCTCGGTGTTGGTGGCGGTGTGGCCGTGGGCCTCGCCCCGAAGGTGGGCGCGGAAGATCTGGTCCACCACGTGGATGTGGTTCAGCGTGCGCAGCGCCGTGTGCAAGGCATTCGCATGTGCGCTGGCCGCGGCCGCCGGCAGTTCGGCCAAGGCGTTGAACAGTTCGTGGTTGGCCCAGGTCTTCTGGGCGAACAGGGCTGACAAGGTGTTCATGGGCGGGCTCCGACCCCGGTGGGGCTCACAGGGAAAACTGCAGCAAGGCCCAGACCAGCACCGCCAGCTGCAGCCCGTTCAGCAGCAGGGCTGCCACGTGCAGTTGGCGGAACTTGCGAACGGCCTGGGGCGTGCGGGCCTGGATGTGCGCGCCCCATTGGGCCAATACCGGGATGAAGCGGCGCTTGAGCAGCGCCACCGTGAGCGCCAGGCCCGCGGCACCCAGCGCAAAGGCCGGTCGGCCCCACAGCCCGAAGCTCAGCGCGGCGCCCACCGCGGCCACGAACGCGGCCTTGTAGTACAGGTTGAAGAAGGCGTGCACAAAGCGCGCGTCCAGGTCGGTGCTGTGGTCCAGCACCAGCAGCGGCAGGCCGCCCAGCAGAAAGTAGGCCGTGGTGACCAGCAGGGCCACGGTGAACAACAGCGCGGGGTAGACAGCCTGGGCCATGGCGGACGGGCCTGCGGGGTGGTGCCCGCACTGTGCCAGAGCCCGCCCAGGCCGTGGCGGCGTTTTTGCAGGCCCCGCCGCCGTGGGTGCCGCGGGCCCCGGCTTCAGCCGCGCGCCCGGCGGGCCTTCACCGAAGCGGCCAGGCCGTCCAGCACGCGCTGGGTGTCGGCCCAGTCGATGCAGGCGTCGGTGATGCTCTTGCCGTATTCCAGCGCAGCCGGGTCGTCCTTGCCGGGCGTGAACTTCTGGGCGCCGCCGTGCAGGTGGCTTTCCACCATCACGCCGAAGATGCAGCGGCTGCCGCCGGCGATCTGCGCGCCCACGTCGGCCATCACGTCGATCTGGCGCTGGTGCTGCTTGCTGCTGTTGGCGTGGCTGGCGTCGATCATCAAACGGCAGGGCAGCTTGGCGGCTTCCAGGTCCTTGCAGGCGGCGGCCACGCTGTCGGCGTCGTAGTTGGGCGTTTTGCCACCGCGCAGGATGACGTGGCAGTCCTTGTTGCCCTTGGTCTCGACGATGGCGACCTGGCCGTTCTTGTGCACGCTCAAGAAGTGGTGCGCACGCGCGGCGGCCTGGATGGCGTCGGTGGCGATCTTGATGTTGCCGTCGGTGCCGTTCTTGAAGCCCACGGGCGCGCTCAGCCCGCTGGCCAGTTCGCGGTGCACCTGGCTTTCCGTGGTGCGCGCGCCGATGGCGCCCCAGGCGATGAGGTCGCCGATGTACTGCGGGCTGATCACGTCCAGGAACTCGCTGCCCGCGGGCATGCCCAGGCGGTTGATGTCCACCAGCAGTTGGCGCGCGATGCGCAGGCCTTCGTGGATGCGGAAGCTCTCGTCCAGGTACGGGTCGTTGATCAAACCCTTCCAGCCCACCGTGGTGCGCGGCTTCTCGAAGTACACGCGCATCACCACCTCCAGCTCGCCGGCGTGTTTGTCGCGCTCGGCCTTCAGCTTGCGGGCGTATTCCACCGCGGCGGCCGTGTCGTGGATGCTGCAGGGGCCGATGATGACCAGCAGGCGGTCGTCTTCGCCCGACATGATCTGGCGGATGTTGCCGCGCGTGTTGGACACCAGCGTCTCCACCGGCGTGCCCGCGATGGGGAAGAAGCGGATCAGGTGCTCGGGCGGGGGCAGCGGGGTCACGTCACGGATGCGCTGGTCGTCGGTCTGGCTGGTCTTCTCGCTCAGGGCGAGGCGGCCATCGGTGGCGCTGTGGGCTTTCGGGCTCATCTCGGTCTTCCTTGCAGGTTCCAGGGAACGGGGTTTGAAAACGGGCGGGGCAAAAAAAAACCGCCGGGTGTGCCGGCGGTCTTCTGGGTGTGGGTTTCGCGCTTACTCGTTTGCGTGTGCGCTTGCCTCTCCAGCCGCCTTGCGGTGCGAGAACCAAAAGTACGCAAAATAAAACGAAGCGGCGAAACGCATAGGGGCGGAATGTAGCACGGCTTTTTTGAAGCTTTGCTGACAACGGGTGGCGGTGGGGCTGCGCGCCTGCCCCCGGCGTCAGTAAGCCCGCGCCTCAAACCCCGCCGCCGCCAGGCGGGCCACCACGTCCTGCACATGGGCCGGGTTGCGGGTCTGCAGCACCAGTTCCACCTCGACGTTCTGCGCCGACAGCGTGCTGAAAGCGCGCTGGTGGTGCACCTCGTCGATGTTGGCACCGGCCTCGGCCACCACGGCCGTGATGCGCGCCAGCACACCGGGCGTGTCGCGGGCGCCGACGCGGATGCGCGCCAGGCGGCCGGCGCGCACCATGCCGCGGCCGATCAGCGCCTGCAGCATCAGCGGGTCGATGTTGCCGCCGCACAGCACCAGGCCCACGCGCTGGCCGGCGAACATGGCCGGGTGTTTCAGCAGCGCGGCCAGGCCAGCGGCGCCGGCGCCTTCCACCACGGTCTTTTCGATCTCCAGCAGCATCAGCACGGCCTGCTCGATGTCGCCTTCTTCCACCAGCACCAGATCGTCCACCAGACCGCGCACCACTTCACGCGTCAGCTGGCCGGGTTGGCCGACCGCGATGCCTTCGGCGATGGTGCTGGCGCCTTGCGGGTGGGCCGTGCCTTTGACGGCGTTCACCATGGCCGGGAAGCGCGCCGTCTGCACGCCCACCACGCGGATGCCGGGCTTCAGGTACTTGGCCGCGGTGGCGATGCCGCTGATCAGCCCGCCACCGCCCACGGCGATGACCAGAACGTCCAGGTCGGGCTGGGCGCGCAGCATCTCCAGACCGATGGTGCCTTGGCCAGCCATCACCAGCGGGTCGTCGAAGGGGTGGACGAAGGTCAGGCCTTGTTCTTCGGCCAGCTTCAGCGCCTGGTCGCGCGCCTGGTCGAAGGTGTCGCCGTGCAGCACCACCTCGGCGCCGAAGCCGCGTGTGCGTTCCACCTTCACGGTGGGCGTGTGCTGCGGCATCACGATCACGGCCCGCAGGCCCAGGCGCTGGGCATGGTGGGCCACACCCTGGGCATGGTTGCCGGCCGATGCGGCGATCACACCCTTCACGCCCTGTTCGTGCAGCGCCAGCAGCTTGTTCAGCGCGCCACGTTCTTTGAACGAGGCCGTGAACTGCAGGTTCTCGAACTTCAGGAAGACCTGGGCGCCGACGATCTGGCCCAGCGTCTTGCTCTCCACGCAAGGCGTGTCCAGCACCTGGCCGGCTTGCCGGCTTGCGGCCAATTCAATGTCTGAAAAGTGCAGCATAGGGTGAACTCAACAGGGCAGAACAAGCAGCAGCCGCGGAACCGGCTTTGCCGGGCCGCTGGGTGCGCCCCCCGGGGGGGGAGCGCCGCCGGCGCTTCGGGGGGGGGGGCATCCTCATGCGGTGCCCCCTACGGTCAACCGGTCGATGCGCAACGTGGGCTGGCCCACGCCCACGGGCACGCTCTGGCCTTCCTTGCCGCACACGCCCACCCCGGTGTCGAGCTGCAGGTCGCGGCCGATCATGCTGACGCGGTTCATGGCTTCTGGGCCGTTGCCGATCAGCGTGGCGCCCTTCACCGGGTACAGGATCTTGCCCTTCTCCACCCAATAGGCTTCGCTGGCGCTGAACACGAACTTGCCGCTGGTGATGTCGACCTGGCCGCCGCCGAAGTTGGTGGCGTACAGGCCGCGGTCGATGCTGGCGATGATCTCCGCCGGGTCCTTGTCGCCGGCCAGCATGTAGGTGTTGGTCATGCGTGGCATGGGCAGGTGGGCGTAGCTTTCGCGGCGGCCGTTGCCGGTGGGTTTCACGCCCATCAGGCGCGCGTTCAGGCTGTCCTGGATGTAGCCGCGGAGGATGCCGTCTTCGATCAGCACATTGCGCTGGCTGGCGCAGCCTTCGTCGTCGATGTTCAGGCTGCCGCGGCGGTCGGCTAGTGTGCCGTCGTCCAGCACCGTCACGCCCTTGGCGGCCACGCGCTGGCCGATGCGGCCGGCAAAGGTGCTGCTGCCCTTGCGGTTGAAGTCGCCTTCCAGGCCGTGGCCCACGGCTTCGTGCAGCAGCACGCCGGGCCAGCCTGGGCCCAGCACCACGGTCATCTCACCGGCCGGGGCGGGGCGGCTTTCCAGGTTGGTCAGCGCCGCGTGCACGGCGTGGTTCACATAACCTTCGATCAGCTCGTCGCTGAAGTAGCCCAGGCCGTAGCGGCCGCCGCCGCCGCCCGAGCCCACCTCGCGGCGGCCGTTTTGTTCGGCGATGACGGTCACACTCAGGCGCACCAGCGGGCGCACGTCGGCCGCGCGCGTGCCGTCGGCGCGCGCCACCAGCACCACGTCGTATTCCGCGGCCAAGCCGGCCATCACCTGCACCACGCGGGGGTCCTTGGCGCGGGCCAGCTTTTCCACTTTCTCCAGCAGCGCCACCTTGGCGGCGCTGTCCAGCGTGGCGATGGGGTCGGTGGGCGCGTACAGCAGGCGGCTCTTGGCCACCTTGGGCGCTTTTGCGCCGGCCACCTTCACCCGTTTGTTCTGGCCGGCCGCTGCGATGGTGCGCACGGTGCGCGCGGCGTCCAGCAGCGCGGTTTCCGACAGGTCGTCGCTGTAGGCGAAAGCCGTTTTCTCGCCGGCCACGGCGCGCACGCCCACGCCTTGGTCGATGCTGAAGCTGCCGCTCTTGACGATGCCTTCTTCCAGGCTCCAGCCTTCGCTGCGCGTGGTCTGGAAGTACAGGTCGGCGTCGTCCACCCGGTGCTCACCGATGGTGGCCAGGGCCCGGGCCAGCGTGGCCTCGCTCAGACCGAAGGGCGCCAGCATCAGGGCGTCTGCGATGGCCAGGCGTTCGAGGGTGGGTTCGCGGGTGATCATGGCAGCGGGCCTGCCCGGGTGGGCCGTGCAGGCAGTTCGGTTGGCAAGGGTGGTCGATTCTAGGAGCCTGCCCCTGGCCCCGTTCGCCGTGCGGTGGCGGGTGCCCAACCGTGGTGCGTCCCGCGGCGTGGTTGCAGGCCCTTGCAGGCGGCTTGCGTTTCTTTACGTGATTTCACCCAGACCTTGTGGGCGCGTCGTGCGCCTGCCGCGTTGTGTCATCACGGGCCTGCTGTCGGGTCTGAATTCAGGAAGGAATCCCCATGAACGCACACCGCCACCTCACCCACGTTGCCGCCGCTTTGCTGCTGTCGCTGTCCGCCGCCGGCGCTTTCGCCCAGGCCGCCAGCAGCCCCGCCGCCACGCCCAAGGTGGACGCCCGCCAGGCCAAGCAAGAAGCCCGCATCGACCAGGGTGTGGCCAGTGGTGAGCTGAACAAGCGCGAAGCCGCCAAGCTGGAAGCCCAGCAGAACCGCGTGGACCGCATGGAAAACCGCGCCAAGGCCGACGGCGAGGTGACCAAGAAGGAACGCGCCCGTCTGCACCATGCGCAGAACGAAGCCAGCCAGGACATCAAGCGCCAGAAGCACGACCGCCAGCACGCACGCGGCGCGGCCAGCGGCGCGGGCAAGTAAGGCCTGCTGACAAAGCGGCGGCGGGCCCGCGCTGGCCGCCGGGCCTCAAGCGGCCGGGGTGCTGCCGTCGTCGCTTTCTGCTTCGTCGGCTTCGTCGGGCCCGGCCGCGTCGCGCCAAGCCAGGGCCTGGGCGTACAGCAGGTTGCGCGGCGTGCCGGTGATCTGCACCGCCAGCGCCACGGCCTGCTTCAGCGGCAGTTCGGCCAGCAGCAGCTGCAGCGTGCGCAGCGTGGCCGGCGCCAGCCCTTCGGTGGCCACCACCGGCAGCGCATGCAGCACCAGCACAAACTCACCGCGGTCGCCGTGCGCGTCGGCCGCCAGGCGGGCCGGCCAGTCGCTGGCCGGGGCGGTGTGGATGCTCTCGAACTGCTTGGTCAGTTCTCGGCACAGCGTCACCGGCCGCGCGGGCGCAGCTTCCGCCAGCGCCTGCACCAGGGCCGTGATGCGGTGGGGTGCTTCGAACAGCACCAGGGTGCTGGCATCGGCCAGCAAGGCGGTCAGCGCTTCGCGCCGTTCACCGCCCTTGGCCGGCAGAAAGCCCACAAAACGGAAGCCTTGGCCCACCACGTCACCGGCCACGCTGACGGCCGCGGCGGCGCTGCTGGCGCCGGGCACCGGCACCACCGGGTGGCCGGCGGCGCGCGCCGCGGCCACCAGGGTGGCGCCGGGGTCGCTGATGGCGGGGGTGCCGGCGTCGCTGACGTAGGCCACGCTCTCACCGGCGGCCAAGCGTGCCAGCACGGCCTGGCTGGCCTGTTGTTCGTTGTGCGCGTGCAGGGCCAGCAGCGGCTTTTCAAGGCCCAGGTGGCGCAGCAGTTGGGCGCCCACGCGCGTGTCTTCACAGGCCACGGCGTCGGCGCGGCCCAGCAGGTGGATGGCGCGCAGCGTCAGGTCGGCCAGGTTGCCGATGGGCGTGGCCACCACATACAGTGCGGCGGCGGGGTAGTGCTGGTGGCCGGTGGCCGCGTGGGCGGCCTCGCGCAACAGCGTGGGCAGGGACGGCGGCATGTTCAACAAGGGTGGGTGGGGCCGGTCAGACGGCAAAGCGGTGGCGGCCCCGAAAGGCCGGGCAATGGCGGACCAGGCACCGCCGGCCGCCGCGACCCAGGCCCATCTGGCGGCCGGCGCGGCCGCCGAGGCGCGGGCCCTGGCGCACCTGCAGGCCCAGGGCCTGGTGCTGCTGGCCCGCAATTATCGGGTGGCCCGTGGCCGCAGCGCGCGCGCCGGCGAGATCGACCTGGTGATGCGCGACCGCGACGGCACCCTGGTCTTCGTCGAGGTCCGCGCCCGCCGCAGCGGTGCGCAGGGCGGTGCCGCGGCCAGCATCGGCCACGGCAAGCGGCAGAAGCTCATCTTCGCGGCCCAGCACTACCTGCTGCGTTTCAACACCCTGCCGCCCTGCCGCTTCGACGTGGTGGCGTTGGACGGCGAACAACTGCAGTGGCTGAAAGCGGCGTTCGACGCGGCTTGAGGCGCGTGCTGGATCGCCCGTGTGCCGCCAGCCGTGGACCGGCCCGTCAACCGGCTGGCAGCAGCCAGCGCGGCAGCCGAGTCCAGGGGGTGTGCCGCCACAGGGCCCAGCGGCGCAGCGCCTGGACATAGGCCTGGGCCTGCGGTGGGCCGCCGGGGGACAAGCACGCCTGCAGGGCCGCGACCGTGCCGGCCCCGCCCCGTGCCCGGGCCAGCGCGCTGAAGGCCCGGGTGGCCGGCAGCAGGGGCTGCATCCAGCGGTCGGGCGTCCATTCGTGGCACCGGTCCAGGGCCTGGTCCAGCGCGTCCAGTTGGCCGTCTCGGGCCAGCAGCAGCAGTTGCCACAGGCGCATGTCTTCCTGGTTGGGCAGGCGCTCCAGCGTGGCCTGCACCACCTCGGCCAGCGCCGCCCATTGGCCGCGCACCGCCAGGCTGCCGGCCAGGTTGGCCATGGCGTAGGCCGGTGGGCGGTCCCGCCCCCGCCAGTCGGCCAGCCAGGCCACCACCCCGGCGTGGTGGTTCACCAGGCTCAGCGCGTAGCTGGTCTCGCCCCAGGTCTGCGGGTGCGCGCGCAGCGCCGCACCGTGCCGCCACACCAGCCAGCGCAGTGTCCAGCGGGCTTCGCGCCCGCCCAGCCAGCGCAGCAGGGCCAGCCAGCCATGGTGTGGCGGCGGGGCGCCGGTGTCCTCGGCGCTGGGCGCCTGGGCGCGGGCTGGGGTCGCCAGGGCCGAAGCGCCTTGCAGCCGCAGGGCCCGTGCGGTGACCCACAGCGTGCCACCGCGTTGTTGGTCCAGCCAGTCCAGCCCCACGCCCACCGGGCCGCCGCCTGCGGCCAGTTGGCGGCGTTGCAAGGGGGCCAGCTCTGCGCCCCAGCCGGCTTGCCGCAGGGCCTTCAGCGCGGCGCGCGAGCGCTCGATGTCGAAGTCTTCCACCTCGAACAAGCGGGCCAGCCAAGCAAAGGCGCGCTCGCGTTGCTGCGCGGCGGCGGCGGCTTCGATGCCGTCGCCCGCGGTGTTGGCCGTGGGGTGGTGGGGCCAGAGGCTTTGCAGCGCCGGCTCGGCCAGATCGGGGCTGCCAGCCTCCCGCGCGGCCAGCACCAGCTGGCGTGCCGCGAACGTGTACGCGGGCGCCAGTTCCAGCGCGCGTTGCAGCGGCCACAGGGCCTCCTGCCAACGGCGGTTCTTCACCAGGGCATGTCCCAGGTAACCGTGCGAACGGGCTTCCATCGGGGCCATGGTGGCGAGCTCCTGTGCCTGCACCAGGTAGCCCGGGTGGTCGTTGGTGTCGTCCAGCCAGTCGGCCAGCAGCAGGCACAGCGCCTGGTCGTGGGGTGCCTCGGCACGCAAGGCCCGCAGGGTCTGTACAGCGCGGGCACGCTCGCCGCGGCCCCAATCGACCCGAGCCCCCCAGCTGCGCAGCGCCAGCGGGGCGGGGGCCGGCCACGGCAGCCGGGCCAGGGCATCGGTGATC
The DNA here is from genome assembly GCA_046318395.1 of Rubrivivax sp. Lineage (GTDB taxonomy): Bacteria > Pseudomonadota > Gammaproteobacteria > Burkholderiales > Burkholderiaceae_C > Rubrivivax. Next base: position 17,627 of record JBKCUM010000144.1, on the reverse strand, counting down.
TCGTCGGTGCGGCCCAGCCGTTGAAGCCGCTCGAAGCGGGCCAGCCAGGCGGCTTCCAGGCGGGGTTGCAGGGCGATGGCCTGCTCGGCCGCGGCCAGGGCTTGCCGGTCGTCGCGCCCCTGTTCGGCGCGCACCAACCAGGCCAGGGCGTCGCCGGGGCGGCTGGCCACCACGGCGTCGATCAAGGCGTCCAGCCGGGCCGGTGCTTCGGCGCGCTCGCACACGCGGCGTGCCAGGGCCCAGACCCAGCCGGCCCCGGGCGCCAGCAGCAGCGAGCGCCGGGCGGTTTCGAAGGCCTCGTCGTCGCGTTCAGAACCTTCCTGCACCCAGGCCAGCAGGCCCAGCAGGTCGTCGTCGTTCCAACCGTCGCGGGTCTGCAGGGCACGCTGCAGCAGGGCCTCGGCGTCCGCCCACCGCCGCTGGTGTTTGCACAGCAGGTCCACCTGCAGCCGCAGCGCGCGGTTCCAGCTGGGCGACAAGGCCAGCGCGCGCCCGTTGGCCTGCAGGGCTTCATCGGTGCGGCCCGCCAGCCGCAGGGCCTCGCCCTGTTCGTGGTGCACGCGGGGCAGCTCAGGAAACCGCTGGGCGGCTTCGGCCAGCACGGCCAGGGCCGCGTCGGTGCGCTGCAGTTGCATCAGCTGCCGGGCTTCGGCCACGGGGCCCTGCCACAGCCGCGGCCAGCGTTGGCGCAGCCGCTGCAGCAAGGCCAGCGTGTCTTCGCCGGGCCAGGTGGTGCCGGCCTCGGCCTGCAGGTTCAGCAGGCCGTCGCCCAGCAGGTTCTGCGTCTGCAGCTCCTGGGCGATGAAGTCCAGCCCGGCGCGCCGGGCCACCGGGTCGGGGGCGTCCAGCAGGCGCAGCGTCGCCGTTTCGTTTTCCACGTCCAGGCGCAGCGCGGCCTGCATGTGGGGCAGGGCGGCGGCGTAACCGTCGCGGCGCTGGCGGGTGTAGGCCAAGGTGTCGTGGCCGATGGACGAACCTGGCGCCAGGGCCAAGGCGGCTTCGGCCAGGGCGATGGCGTCGTCGTGCCGACCTTGGCGCGAGGCCTGGATGGCCCGCTCGCGCTGCAGCCAGGCGTCGCCCGGGTGGTGGGCGTGCAGGTGGTCGAGCTGGGCGTTCACCGCATCGGCCTGGTCGGGCAGGGCGTCGTACAGCCGGCGTTGCAGGCCCAGGTGGGCGGGGTGGGTGTCGACCAGCGGCCGCCACCGTGCCAGGGCTTCGGTGTCGCCGTGCCGCCGCCGCAGCAGGCGCAGCAGCAGGCGGTGGTGGGGCAGGTGCAGCGGTTCCAGCGCCACGGCCTGTTGCGCCACGGTCAGCGCTTCGTCCAGTGCGCCCTGGGCTTCCAGCAGGCTGGCGCGCAGGCGCAGCAGCGCCGGCGCGGGGGCGGCTTCGGCGGCCGCCAGGTGCTGTTCGGCGTCGGCCAAGCGGTGCTGGGCCAGGCGGCGTTCGGCCATGAACAGGTGCAGGCTGTGGTCGGTGGGCCGGCGCGCCAGCGCGGCGGCGAGCACGGCCTCGGCCTCGCCGTCCCGCTGTTGCTGGTCCAGTTCTTCGGCCAAGGTGGTGGCGGGTTGGCCAGATCGGTCGCCCCAGACCTGGTTGCGCTCGGTCAGCCAGGCCACGCCGGTTTCGGGCTGGCCGGCCACGCGGTAGGCCCGTGCACAGGTGCGCGCGGCCCACTCTTCGGTGGGCACCAAGGTGCTGGCCCAGCGCACCGGCTGCAGGGCCGCCGCGGCGCCGTGGCGGGCCCAGAGCAGGTCGCCCCAGGCCGACCACGCGCGGCCCAGCGTGCCGGCACGCCGCAGCGCCAGGCGCAGCACACGTTCGGCTTGTTCGCTGCGGCGGCCGTCCTGCAGCAGGCGTTCGGCCTGGCGCACCAGCAGCAGCGGGTCGGCGCGGGGCTGGTCGACCAGGCTGGCCAGGTAGGCCTCGCCGGCGGCTTGGCCCTGCACCTCGAACAGGCTGGTCAGCCGGCTGAGCTGCAGCGTGCCGTCGTCCGGGTAGCGGGCCAGCAGCGCCTCGGTGGCGGCCAGGATGCGGGGTTCGTCGCCGTCGTACATGGCCAGCACACGGCGCGCGCGCAGGCTGCAGTCGCTGTCGGGCCAGGCGGCCTGCAGCGCGTCGGCCGCGGCCTGCGCCCGGGGCCGCTGGTGCACCTGCAGGGCGGCCACCACGGGGTACAGCCGGTCCCAGGCGTCGCCTTCGGGCAGGGCGATGTCCTGCACGCGGTGCGCTTCGGCCGGGGGCAGCATCAGCAAGGCGCGCGGGCCAGCGGCCTGCTGGCTGTCGAAGAGCTTGGCGGCTTCGTACTCGGCGTGCAGGGGCTGGCTGGGGTCGCGCACCAGCAGCGTGCCGCGGGTCGCGTCCACGCCCACCACGGCCTGCAGGTGGCCGCTGCCCACGTGCTGGGTGCACAGCGCGAAGGGCACGCCGGCCTGCACCAGCGCCTGGGCGCTGGCCCAGTCCAGCCGCCATTCGCGCACGTGGAAGCCCTGGGCTTCGGCCCAGCCGCGTTCAGACGCTTGGGTGGTGCCGTCGTAGCAGATGGCCTGGGCCACCTCCAGGTGGTCGGCGCGGTGTCCCCAGTAGCCCGCCAAGGCCGTCAGCGTGGCCGGTGCGCAGGTCATCCAGTGCTGCTGCACCATGTCCAGCTTCAGCAACACCCGGGGCTGGGGCGTGAAGCCCGGCGCGCGCAGGCGCTGGGCCAGCTGGGGGTAGAAGCCCGTGCCACCCACGGCCGCGGCGTGTTCGGCCGCTTCGCCGAAGCGGTGCAGCAGCAGGCAGGCGTCGGCGCGGCGCGAGGCCAGCACCGGGTGCCAGGTCTTGTCGGCGCGGGGCAGACCGGCCGCCACCTGGTCCAGCAGGTCCAAGGCTGTGGTCGGGTCCTGCGCATCTTCGGCCAGGGTGAACAGCTGCCAGGCGAAGGCGGCGTTGCCGGTGCTGGCCAGTGCGGGCGTCAGCAGTGCGTGGGCTTCGTCGCGCCGGCCCAGCTGCTGCAGCAGGCGGGCGCGCTGCAGCACGGCCGTGCGGTGGCCGGGCACCAGGTCCAGCGCCCGCTGCGTGGCGGCCAGGGCCTCGTCGAAGCGGTCCAGGTGGTTCAGGGCGTAGCTGTGTTCCACCCACAGCCAAGGGTCGTCAGGGCACAGCGCCAGGGCCTGCGCCTGCAGCGCCAGCGCAGGGCCTTCGTCGCGCAGCAGCGCCAGCCAGTAGCCTTCGAAGCTCAGGCGAGCGGCGCGCTGCACGGGGCTGGCGTCGGCGGGCAGTGGCTGCTTTTGCAGCGCCATCCAGGTGGTGTGCGGGCCGTACAGGCCCAACAAGGCCCGCAGCCCCGCCAGTTGTGCGTCGGGGTGGTGCGGGTGGCGTCGGCCCAGGCGCAGCGCCAGTGCCTCGCTGTCGCGGTCGGCGCCCAGCTGCCGCAGGGCGCGCACGGCCACCAGGCCGGCCTCGGCGCGGGGGTCTTGCAGCAGCGGCGTCAGCCAGGGGGCCACCTGGTGGGCCAGACCCTGGTCCAGCCAGGCGTCGAGGGTGGCAAAGCTGGGCAGGGGCGCACCGGGGGCAGAGGTCGGCGCGGCGGTGGTTTCGACGGGCGATTCGAGCATTCGCACCATGCTAAAGCCCAAGATGAGCGTTGTCGGCCCCCCGCCTGTGCGGTCTCCCACCGGGTGCTGACGCGCGGTGGCGGCGCGGCGCGGGAACTTGGGGCGCAGACCCGTGTCATACATTTATGTCCATGCTTGAACAGCGACTGCAACAGCAATTCTTCGAGAGTGCGGACCTGAAGTACCAGGCCGCAGAGACTTTGTCGCGCGCGTTGGCCGAGGCCGCGGGCGCGTTGTTGGGCGCCATCACCGGCGGGGGCAAGCTGATGGTGATGGGCTGCGGCCCCGCGGCCGTGCTGGCGCCGCACCTGGAAGCCCTGCTGGTGGGGCGCTTCGAGCGTGAACGCCCGCCCTTGCCGGCGCTGGCGCTGGACGCGCAGCCCACCAAGGCCCTGGCCACCGTACAGGCGCTGGGCCACCCTGGCGACGTGCTGCTGCTGGTGTGCAGCGCCGCCGGGGGGGCGCTGGCCGAGGCCGACCACGAGGCCGCGCAGGCTTTGTTGGAAGCCGCCCAGGGCCAGGAGCTGACGGTGGTGATGCTGGCCACCAGCGGCACCGCCGCCGCCACCTTGCCGATGGGCGAAACCGATGTGTTGATCAGCCTGCCGCCGGCCCGCGCCGTGCGGGGGCTGGAACTGCAGCTGTTGGTGTTGCACGCGCTGTGCGACGCCATCGACCTGCAACTGATGGGCGAACAGGACCCTTGATGAACCGCATTCACAACGCTCGCCCGGCCCGTGTGGCCGTGGCTGCTCCGCGCTGGCAGCGTCCGCTGCTGGCCACCTTGGCCGCCGCGAGTGCCGCGCTGGCGCTGTCGGCCTGCGCGCCGCTGCTCATCGGCGGCGCCATGGTGGGCGGCAGCCTGATGGCCATCGACCGCCGCACCTCGGGCGCGCAGATCGAAGACCAGGGCATCGAGCTGAAGGCCGCGGCGCGTGCCCGCGAACTGGCCACGCTGGGCAACATCAACGTGACCAGCTTCAACCGGCTGCTGCTGGTCACCGGCCAGGTGCCCACCGAGCCCGACCGCGTGAAGGTGGGCGAGGCCCTGGCCAAGGTGGACAACGTGCGCGAGGTGGTCAACGAACTGGCCGTCACCACCAACAGCCTGCTGGGCGACGCCTCGCGCGACGGCCTGATTTCCACCAAGGTGAAGGCCACGCTGTTGGACGCCAAGGACCTGCAGGCCCACGCCATCAAGGTGGTGACCGAGCGCAACGTGGTCTACCTGATGGGCCTGGTGACCGAACGCGAAGCCAACCGCGCCGCCGAGGTGGCGCGCAGCGTGGCCGGCGTGGAAAAAGTGGTGCGTGTGTTCGAGCTGATCAGCGAAGCCGACCTGGCCAAGACCGCGGCCGCGCCCACCAAGTAAACCACGGCGCCTTGCAGCGCCTACCCAGCAGCCGCCCTGGAACCGGCTTTGCCGGGCCATCGGCCCGGCGCGGCCTGCAAGGCGCGGCGAAGCCGCTTCGGGGGGGGACTACTTCAGCCGCTTGATCAGGCTGCTGGTGTCCCAGCGCCGCCCACCCATGGCCTGCACGTCGCCGTAGAACTGGTCCACCAGGGCGGTGACCGGCAGCTTGGCGCCGTTGCGGCGGGCTTCGTCCAGCACCAGGCCCAGGTCTTTGCGCATCCAGTCCACGGCGAAGCCGAAGTCGAACTGGCCGTCGACCATGGTCTTGCCGCGGTTGTCCATCTGCCAGCTCTGGGCCGCGCCCTTGCCGATGACGTCCAGCACCAGCTTCATGTCCAGCCCGGCCTGCTGGCCGAAGGCGATGGCTTCCGACAGGCCTTGCACCAGGCCGGCGATGCAGATCTGGTTGACCATCTTGGCCAGCTGACCGGCGCCGCTGTCGCCCACCAGGGTGACGGCCTTGGCGCAGGCCAGGGCCACGGGTTTCATGGCCTCGAACGCGGCGGCGTCGCCGCCGCACATCACCGTCAGCGCACCGTTCACCGCACCGGCCTGGCCGCCGGACACCGGCGCGTCGACGAACTGCAGACCCAGCGCTGCGGCCGCGGCGTTCAGTTCGCGCGCCACTTCGGCGCTGGCCGTGGTGTGGTCCACGAAGACAGCGCCAGGCGCCATGCCGGCGAAGGCGCCATCTTCGGCACGTTTTCCGCCGTCCAGCGCGCTGCCCAGCACCACGCTGCGCAGGTCGTCGTCGTTGCCCACGCAGGCGAACACGAACTCCGCGCCGGCCACGGCTTCACGCGGCGTGGTGGCGAAAGCACCGCCGTGCTGCTGCACCCAGGCCTGGGCCTTGGCGGTGGTGCGGTTGTAGACCGTGATCGGGTGCCCGGCACGTGCCAGGTGGCCAGCCATCGGGCCGCCCATCACGCCCAGGCCCAGGAAGGCGACGCGGCGTGGGGGAATGGATTCGTAGGTGCGGGTGTTCATGCGGTGATGTTGCCATGATCGCCATCCGCACACCGCCGGCCCCCGCCCCGCGGCGGCGCGCCCAGCCCCGGCCCGGCAGGCGGTGGCGGTGACGCTTGGCATGCACAAGCGCACACACCAGAACGCGGCGCGGGCGTAAACACCGTAGCCGCAGGCCCGGCCCGCTGACCAGAATCGCGCGGCTGCGCCCGACCTCCGCACGGGCTGCTTGTGAGGGTCTCAAATGCACTTTCCCCAGCGCGCCCCGCGCTTGTGGTTCCTGTCGATCGTGTGGGTGTGCGGCCTCATGCCCTGCCTGGCCCAAGCACAGGCTGCGCCGGCTGGTGGGCCTCTGGAGCCGATCCGCGTCGGCCTGATCGCGCCGCTGACGGGCGGCTCGGCCGACTTCGGCAACAGCGTGCGCCATGGCGCAGAGCTGGCCGTGGCCGAGATCAACGCGGTCGGCGGCTACCTGGGCAGGCCCTTGGAACTGGTGGTGCGCGACGACAAAGCCAACCCGGATGCGGGCCGCGCGGCGGCCGAAGACCTGGTGCTGAAGGCCAAGGTGGCCTACACCGTGGGGTTCTGCAACACCGGCGTGGCCTTGAAGGCGCTGGACGTCTTCGAGTCGGCCAAGCACCTGCTGATGGTGCCCTGCTCGCAAGGCAGCGCCGTCACCCGCAAGACGCCGCCGGCGCAAAGCATGGTGTTCCGGTTGGCGCCGGTGGACCACATGAACGCACGTTTCCTGGTGCGGGAGGTGGTTGAGCGCCGCAAGCTCACGCGCGTGGCCATCCTGGCCGACCGCACGGGCTACGGCGACGGTGGCGTCAAGGACCTCACCACAGAGCTCGAAGCGCGGCAGTTGAAGCCGGTGTTCGTGGGGCGCTACGACCTGGGCGTCGCCTCGCTGCGCGAGGAACTGGAGGCCGCCCGCGCGGCCGGTGCCGAAGCCGTCATCAACTACGCCGTGGGCCCCGAGCAGGCGGTGGCCGTGAAGGCCCGCGCCGCCCTGGGCTGGCGCGTGCCGTACTTCGCGCCTTGGCCGCTGTCCTTCCGCAGCGTGCTGCAAAGCGCCGGTCCGGCGGCGCTGGAAGGAACCCTGATGACCCAGAGCATCATCCAGGACACCGCCAACGAACGGCGATCGTCGTTCATCGCCCGCTACACCCGGCAGTCCAAGGAACGGCCCATCGGTTCACTGATGGCGGCCGCACAAAGCTACGACGCCGTGCACCTGATGTTGCGTGCGGTGTTTCAGACCAAGGGCGACACCTCAGGGCCCGCGCTGAAGGCGGCGCTGGAAGACCTGCAGGAGTCTTACCGTGGCGTGGTCACGACCTTTGACAAGCCCTTCTCCAAGGACGACCACGACGCGTTCTCAGACCGCATGATCTGGCTCGGCGAATGGCGCAACGGCGCGATCGTGTACCACTACCCCAGCGACGCCAAGTTGTCGGCGGTGATGCGTCGCAAGAGCAACCCTTGACCGACCGCTGACCGCCCCCTGACCGACCGTTGAGCGCCCACCGGCGCCGCCTGCAAGGCGCGCCGAAGGCGCTTCGCGGGTCAGACCACCCGCATGTGCTCCGTCCCGGCGGCCAGGTCGTGCGTGCGGGCGCGTTGGCTGTGCAGCTTGATCTGCAGGCGCAGGTCGTTCACCGAATCGGCGTTGCGCAGCGCGTCTTCGTAGGTGATGGTGTTGGCCTCGTACAGGTCGAACAAGGCCTGGTCGAAGGTCTGCATGCCGAGTTCGCGGCTGCGCTTCATCAGTTCCTTGATCTCGCTGACCTCGCCCTTGAAGATCAGGTCGCCGATCAGCGGCGTGTTCAGCATGATCTCCACCGCCGCGGCGCGGCCGCGGCCTTCTTGGCGGGGCATCAGGCGCTGGCTGACCAGGGCCTTCAGGTTCAGGCTCAGGTCCATCAGCAGCTGGGCGCGGCGTTCTTCGGGGAAGAAGTTGATCACGCGGTCCAGCGCCTGGTTGGCGCTGTTGGCGTGCAGCGTGGCCATGCACAGGTGGCCGGTTTCGGCGAAGGCCACGGCGTGTTCCATGGTCTCGCGGTCGCGGATCTCGCCCATCAGGATGACGTCCGGCGCCTGGCGCAGCGTGTTCTTCAGCGCCTGCTCCCAGCCGTCGGTGTCCAGGCCCACCTCACGCTGCGTGACGATGCAGTTCTTGTGCGGGTGCACGAACTCCACCGGGTCTTCGATGGTGATGATGTGGCCGTAGCTGTTTTCGTTGCGGTGGTCCACCATGGCCGCCAGCGAGGTGCTCTTGCCCGAGCCCGTGGCGCCCACGAAGATGACCAGGCCGCGTTTGGCCATGGCCACTTCTTTCAGCACCGGGGGCAGGCCCAGGCCGTCGATGGTGGGCAGCACCTGCGGGATGGTGCGCAGCACCAGACCCACATGGCCTTGTTGCATGAAGGCGTTGACGCGGAAACGGCCCACGCCCGTGGGCGAGATGGCGAAGTTGCACTCCTTGGTGCGTTCGAACTCGGCGGCCTGTTTGTCGTTCATCACCGCGCGCGCCAGCTGCAGCGTGTGCTGGCCGGTCAGCGGTTGCGGGCTGACCTTGGTGACCTTGCCGTCCACCTTGATGGCGGGCGGGAAGTCGGCGGTCAGGAACAGGTCGCTGCCGCTGCGGCTGACCATAAGACGCAACAGGTCGTTGACGAATTTCGAGGCCTGGTCGCGTTCCATGTGGTGTTCCTTCCCTGTGCCGGTGGCGGCGCCCCGTTGGGCTGCCGTGGCCAACGGCTACGGTAGCTCAAGTGTCGGTCAACAAGGTGGACAGCCGCGTGCTCACCTGGCGCAGCCGCAGCGACAGCCGCCGTGCCAGGCCGGCCAGCAGCACCAGGGCCAGCGGCGCGTCTTGCTGCATCAGGCGCAACAAGGCTTCGGTTTCCAGCACGGCCAGCAGGCAGGGGCCCTGGGTCACGCAGTCGGAGGCGCGCGGGCCGGCGTCCAGCAGCGCCATCTCGCCCAGCACGTCGCCGGGCCGGGCTTCGGCCAGGCGCGCCACGCGCGGGCCGCCGGTGATGCGCTCCACGCGGATGCGGCCTTCCAGCAGCACCAGCATGAAGTCGCCGGGTTCGTCTTGCAGGATCAGCCGCTGCTCGCCACGCACCGCGACGAACTGCAGGTAGGGCGCCAGGCGCTGCAGCGCGGCGTCGTCGAAGCGTTCGCTGTCGCTGGCCCACAGCTGGGCGAGCAAGGCCGTGCCGCTGGTGGCGTTGGCCGGCAAGGCCCCCACCTGTGCGGCACGCACGGCCCAATGCATGTGCTGGTCCTGGCCCAGGCGTTCAGCCGGGGAAGTTTTCGGGGATCTTGGCCTTGGCGCGGGCTTCGATGGGGGCGATGACGTTGCGCCGCACCAGGTCGGCCAGGTTCTGGTCCAGCGTCTGCATGCCCAGGCTCTGGCCGGTCTGGATGCTGGAGTACATCTGCGCGATCTTGTTCTCGCGGATCAGGTTCTTGATGGCCGAGGTGGCGATCATGATCTCGTGCGCCGCCACACGGCCCGAGCCGTCCTTCAGCTTGCAGAGTGTTTGCGAGACCACGGCCACCAGCGATTCCGACAGCATGGCGCGCACCATTTCTTTTTCGGCCGCGGGGAAGACGTCGACCACGCGGTCGATGGTCTTGGCCGCGCTGCTGGTGTGCAGGGTGCCGAACACCAGGTGGCCGGTTTCCGCGGCGGTCAGCGCCAGGCGGATGGTTTCCAGGTCGCGCATTTCGCCCACCAGGATGGCGTCGGGGTCTTCACGCAGCGCACTGCGCAGCGCGTTGCTGAACGACAGCGTGTGCGGGCCCACCTCGCGCTGGTTCACCAGGCACTTCTTGCTTTCGTGCACAAATTCGATGGGGTCTTCCACCGTCAGCACGTGGCCGTATTCGCTTTCGTTGAGGTGGTTGATCATGGCCGCCAGCGTGGTGCTCTTGCCCGAGCCCGTGGGGCCGGTGACCAGCACCAGGCCACGTGGCTTGAGCGCCAGGTCGGCGAAGACCTTGGGCGCGCCCAGCTGTTCCAGCGTCAGAATCTTGCTGGGAATGGTGCGGAACACCGCGCCGGCCCCGCGGTTCTGGTTGAAGGCGTTGACGCGGAAACGCGCCAGGCCTTGGATCTCGAACGAGAAGTCGCACTCCAGCGTGTCTTCGTAGTGCTTGCGCTGGGCGTCGTTCATGATGTCGTACACCATGGCGTGGACCTGCTTGTGGTCCAGCGGTTCGACGTTGATGCGCCGCACATCGCCATGCACCCGGATCATCGGTGGCAGCCCCGCCGACAGGTGCAGGTCGGAGGCCTTGTTCTTGACCGAAAAGGCCAGCAGCTGGGTGATGTCCATGGGGGCTTTTTTTCAGACTCGGCGGCCAAGGTGGCGCCAACGTTTCAAACGATTATGGTCAGCATCGCAAACAACCTGCAAGACGTGCAGCGGCGCATCGCCGAGGCCGCTGTCGCCGCTGGGCGCGCGCCGTCCGACGTCACTTTGCTGGCGGTCAGCAAGACCTTCGGGCCCGAGGCCGTGCGCGAAGCTTTCGCCGCGGGCCAGCGGGCCTTCGGCGAAAACTACGTGCAAGAAGCGCTCGACAAACTGCAGGCCCTGGCCGACCTGCGGGCGCAGACCGCGTGGCATTTGATCGGCCCGCTGCAAAGCAACAAGACCAAACCCGTGGCCGAGGCTTTCGACTGGGTGCACGCGGTGGACCGGCTGAAGATCGCGCAGCGCCTGGCCGACCAGCGGCCGGCGTGGTTGCCACCGCTGCAGTTGTGCCTGCAGGTCAACATCAGCGGCGAAGCCAGCAAGAGCGGCCTGCTGCCGGCCGAGGTGGTGGCCACGGCCTTGGCGGTGGCGGCGTTGCCGCGCGAGCGGGTTCAATTGCGTGGCCTGATGGCCATCCCCGAGCCGGCCGACGGCTTCGAGGCCCAGCGCCGGCCGCACCGGGCCTTGCGCGAGCTGCTGGCGGCGGTGAACGAGGCGGGGTTGAAGGCCGGCTGGCCGCATGGGCTGGACACGTTGTCGATGGGCATGAGCGCCGACCTGGCGGCGGCGGTGGCCGAAGGCGCCACCATGGTGCGCGTGGGCACGGCCGTCTTCGGCCACCGGTGAGGGGCCACCGTGCCCACGCGCTTCGGTCATCGCTGACCGGGGCCGGCGCGGGCCGGCTGTTTCTGGAGCACTGTCATGCGCGTCCCTTTCATGGGTCAATGGTTGACGATGAAAGAGAAGGTACGGGCCGGGCTGGGTTTCAAGACAGCCTGGACACCGGCAACCCCGCTGGCGTGGCGCCTGGCCTGCTTGCACAGACCAGCGCTGTAGCCCGGTGGCTTTGCGTCCCCGCCTTTCGACGGGTTTGCCCTTCTCGCCAGGTGGCTTCACACCCCCCGGCCGTTTCACTCTAGCGCCTGTGCGTCGCTGCGCGCGGCGCGTGGCGGCGTTCAGACAGGCAGGCGTGAAGTGTTCTTCACTTCTTCCATCACCGCGTAAGTGCGTGTTTCACGCACGCCGGGCAGCGTCCAGATCACGCTGCCGATGAACTCGCGGTAGGCGGCCATGTCGGACACCCGCGTTTTCAGCAGGTAGTCGAAACCACCGGCCACCAGGTGGGCTTCCAAGATCTCTGGCCGCACCTGCACGGCGGCCTTGAAGGTGTCCATCACGTCGTGCACCGTGCGGTCGAGCAAGATTTCAACGAACACCAGCAGCCCCTGGCCCAGCTTGGTGGGGTTCAGCCGCGCCTCGTAGCCCAGGATGTAGCCGTCGCGCGTCAGCCGCTTCACACGTTCCAGCACGGCCGTGGGGCTGAGGTGCACTTCTTCGGCCAGTTTCAGGTTGCTGATGCGGCCGTCTTCCTGCAGCACACGCAGGATGCGGCGGTCGATCTTGTCGATCTCGCGGGCGGGGTTGGCGTCGTCCATGGTGGAGGATTCTCTGCGAACGGGCCTTGTTTCCGAACCTTGTTCGGCGGCATGCTGGCGACACTGCACGCTCTCACGGTTCAGCCGCGGCCTGCCGCGGCACCCTTTGCCCACCCGGAGCCCGCCATGCCCACCTCGACCTTCACCCCGTCGCCCGCCACCACCCGCCTGCCCAGCCCCTACCGCGACGAAGCCGAGGTGCTGGCCGCGGCCTTGACGCAGGCCCAGGCCGGCCTGGACTGGCCCGCCGTCATCGCCACCGCCACGCCCTGGGTGCAGGCCGTGCGCGAGCAGCCCGCGCCGTTCTGGGCCATGGAAAGCCTGCTGCGCGAATACCCCATCAGCAGCGCCGAGGGCCTGGCCCTGATGCGCCTGGCCGAAGCCCTGCTGCGGGTGCCGGACGCCGAAACCGCCATCGCGCTGACGGCCGACCAACTGGGCCGCGCCGACTTTGATGGCGCCAGCGAAGGTTCGCCGCACAAGATGCTGGCCAGCCTGTCGGCCAGCGCCATCGCGATGAGCAAGAAGTTCCTGCCCGACAGCGCCAACCCGCCGGGCTTGCTGCAGCGCCTGGGCGCGCGCACCGTGGTGGCGGCCACGGTGCGCGCCATCCAGCTGCTGGGGCGGCAGTTCGTGCTGGGCCGCAGCATCGGCGAGGCCATGAAAGAGGCCGACGACGCCCGCCGGGCCCAGAGCAACCTGCGCTTCAGCTACGACATGCTGGGCGAAGGCGCGCGCACCGAAGAAGACGCCGAACGCTACCTGGCCAGCTACCGCGCGGCCATCGCCGCCATCGCGGCCGGGCGCGTGGCGGCGTCGCCCATGGCGGCCGACGGCATCAGCATCAAGCTCAGCGCCTTGTTCAGCCGGTATGAAGACGCCCAGCGCGCCCGCGTGTTCGCCGAACTGCTGCCGCGCGTGTGGGGCCTGGTGCACCAGGCGGCGCAGGCCAACATCAACCTGACCATCGACGCCGAGGAGTGCGAGCGCCTGGAGCTCAGCCTGGACGTGCTGGAAGCCCTGGCCGAGCGCATCGCGCAGCAGTTCCCCGGTTGGCAGGGTTTCGGCTTGGCCGTGCAGGCCTACCAAACCCGCGCGCTGGCGGTGGTCGACGAAGTGGCCGCCATTGCCCGCCGCCACGGCCTGCGTTTCATGGTGCGCCTGGTGAAGGGCGCGTACTGGGACGGTGAGGTCAAGCGCGCCCAGGAAGGGGGCCTGCCGTGTTACCCGGTGTTCACGCACAAGCACCACACCGATGTGTCGTACCTGGCCTGCGCGCAGCGGCTCATCGCCCACCAGGACGTCATCTACCCGCAGTTCGCCACGCACAACGCCGGCACCATCGCCGCCATCGTGCAAATGGCCCGCCGCGCCCAGGCCCCGTTCGAAATGCAACGCCTGCACGGCATGGGCGAAGGCGTGTACCGCGAGGTGCTGAAGGACGGCAGCATCCCCTGCCGCGTCTACGCCCCCGTGGGCGAGCACCGCGACCTGCTGGCCTACCTGGTGCGCCGCCTGCTGGAAAACGGCGCCAACAGCAGCTTCGTGCACCAACTGGCCGACGAGGCCGTCAGCGCCGAAGCCCTGCTGGCCTCGCCGTTGCGCAACGAAGGCGCGTCGGCCCTGGCGCTGCCGCTGGCGCTGTACGGCGCTGAACGGGCCAACTCGCGCGGCGTGGACCTGACCGACATCGCCCAGCGCACGCCGCTGCTGGCGGCGCTGCATCAGGTTCAGCTGGAAAGCGTGCTGCCCGCCGGCAGCGACGAGGTGGCCGCCGCCATGCAGCGCCTGCAGACCGGCTTCGACGCCTGGAGCGCCCGCCCGGTGGCCGAACGGGCCGACTTGCTGGACCGCGCGGCCGACGCGCTGGAAGCCCGCCTGCCCGAGTTCTGCGCGCTGCTGGTGAAAGAAGCCCACAAGACCTGGGGCGATTGCGTGGCCGAAGTGCGCGAGGCCGTCGACTTCTGCCGCTACTACGCCGTGCAGGCGCGCGCCCGCCTGGGTGAACAAACGCTGCCCGGCCCCACCGGCGAAAGCAACGTGCTGCGCCTGCACGGGCGCGGTGTGTTCGTCTGCATCAGCCCCTGGAACTTCCCGCTGGCCATCTTCGCCGGCCAGGTCGTGGCGGCCCTGGTGGCGGGCGACACCGTGGCGGCCAAACCGGCCGAACAAACGCCGGTGGTGGCGCGCCGTTTTGTGGCCCTGCTGCACGAAGTGGGCGTGCCCGACGACGCCGTGGCCTGGCTGCACGGCGCCGGTGAAACCGTGGGCGCGGCCCTGGTGGCCCACCCGGCCACGGCCGGGGTGTGTTTCACCGGCAGCACCCAGGTGGCGCGCATCATCAACCGCACACTGGCCGCCAAAGACGGCCCCATCGTGCCGCTGATCGCCGAAACCGGCGGCCTGAACGCCATGGTGGTGGACAGCACGGCCCTGCCCGAACAGGTGGTGGATGCGGTGGTGCAAAGCGCCTTCCGCAGCGCCGGCCAACGCTGCAGCGCACTGCGTCTGCTGTGTGTGCACGAGGGCGTGGCCGACGGCGTCATCGCCATGCTGCGCGGCGCCCTGGCCGAACTGACGCTGGGCGACCCGGCCGAGTTGGCCACCGACGTGGGCCCGGTCATCGACGCCGAAGCGTTTGCGAACATCCAGCGCCATGTGCAGCGGCTGAAGCGTGAGGCCACGTTGTTGGGCGAAACCGCGTTGCCCACAAACCCCGCCTTGCCGCACCTGGTGGCGCCGGTGGCGTTCGAACTGCCCAGCATAGCCGCGTTGAAGGAAGAGATCTTCGGCCCGGTGCTGCACGTGGTGCGCTGGGGTGGCGATGTCATGGACGTGGTGCAGCAGGTCAACGCCCTGGGCTACGGCCTGACGATGGGGGTGCAGACGCGCATCGACAGCCGCGCCGCCCGCATCGCCGCGGCCGCCCGCATCGGCAACGTCTATGTGAACCGCAACATGATCGGCGCCGTGGTCGGCGTGCAGCCCTTTGGCGGCGAAGGCCTCAGCGGCACCGGCCCCAAGGCCGGCGGCCCGCACTACCTTTACCGCTTCTGCGCCGAGCAGACCGTCACCATCAACACGGCGGCGGCGGGTGGCAACGCCGAACTGCTGGCGGGCTTGGGCGTGCACGGCTGAAGGCCGCGCCTGTCCTCATTCAGGCCGCCAGCCGCTGCGCCGCGCGCTGCACCGCGGCGTGCCGGTCGGGCCGCAGGTGGTCCAGCCGTGCTTGCACCGCCTGCACCACGGCCGGCTCGGCCGTTTCAGGGCGGCCGCAGTCGAAGGGCGGCGCGGGGGCGTATTCGATGCCCAGCTGCACGGCCTGGGCCTGGGTTGGGCTGGTCAACTCGGCCAGCAGCACCAAGGCCATGTCGATGCCGGCGGTGACACCACCGCCGGTGAACACCGGGCCGTCGCGCACCACGCGGGCGGGGTCGGGTGTCACGTCGGGGAAGCTGGCCAGCAGGTCGCGCCAGGCCCAGTGGCAGGCGGCGCGGCGGCCTTTCAGCAACCCGGCCGCGCCCAGCGCCAGCGAGCCCGTGCACACGCTGGTGATGTAACGCGCTTGCGCGCCCAGTCGGCGCAGCTGGGCCAGGAACTCCGGGTCTTCCAGCGCGGCGATGACACCGAAACCACCGGGCACCACCAGCACGTCGCAGTGCGGCACATCGGCCAGACGCTGGGTGTCGAAGACCAGGCCGCCGTCGGCCGGCACCACGCCGCCGCTGGAAGAAGCCAGGTGGCACACCGCGCCGGGCGCGCGCCACAGCACCTCGTGCGGGCCGGTGAAGTCCAGTTGGGTGGTGCGCGGGTACAGCGCGAACACGATGTGCAGCGGTGGGGTCATGCGGGGCTCCAAGGGTGAGTGGCCGGCCATGGTGCCGGCACTGCCCCATGGCCGCCATGACCAAGACCCCACCTTTTCTGCCAAGCGCGGCCCTGGCACCTTGTGGCATGCTGGGCCATGGTCTGCCGCATCGCCTTTGTGCTGTTCCCCGACTTCCAACAGCTGGACATCGCCGGCCCACTGGCCGCTTTCGAAGTCGCCGAACGCGCGCAGCCCGGCCGCTACCGCTGGTGCTTCGTGGCCAGCCAGACCGACGGGAACGGCCTGGTCCGCAGTTCTTCGGGCCTGGCCTGGCCGGCGCAGCCTTTGCCGCGGCTGGACACCGTGGACCTGGTGATGGTCAGCGGTGGCGACGGGGTGGACGCCGCCTGTGCCGACCCTGCCTTGCGCCGCTGGCTGCTGCGCGCCGCGGCACGCGGTCTGCGCATCAGCAGCGTCTGCAGTGGCAGCCTGTTGTTGGCCGACCTGGGTCTGCTGGACGGCCGCGCCGCCACCACGCACTGGAGCCGCACGCGGCGCTTCCAGCAGCGCTACCCGCAGGTGCACCTGCAGCCTGACCGCATCTGGGTGCACGAGCCCGCCCGCGGCGGCCCGGTGCCGGCGCCCGAGCTGTGGACCAGCGCCGGCATCACCGCCGGCATCGACCTGGCGCTGGCCCTGGTGGGCCACGACTGTGGCGAAGCCGCGGCGCGCCAGGTGGCGCAGCACCTGGTGGTCTACCACCGGCGCCCGGGCGGGCAGTCGCAGTTCTCGGCGCTGCTGGCCGTGGACGCGCCGCAAGGCCGTTTTGCCGCGCTGCTGGACCACATCCGCAGCCACCTGGCCGAGCCGCACCGGGTGGAAGACCTGGCGCAGCGCGCCTGCATGAGCCCGCGCCACTTCGCCCGCGCCTTCCAGGCCGAAACCGGCCACACGCCGGCCCGCATGGTGGAGCGCCTGCGCGTGGAAGCCGCCCGCGCCGCGCTGGACAGCGGCGCGGCCTCGGTGCAGCAGGTGGTGCGCAGTTGCGGCTTCGGCCAGGCCGAACGCATGCGCCGCGCTTTCCAGCGCCTGCTGGGCCAGCCGCCGGCGGCGCTGAAGCGGCAGGCGCGGGCCGCGGCTTGACATGGCCGTGTTCCATGCGCCGGGGCGCTGCCCCGAACCATGGTCCCAGCCCCGGCTCAGTCGCTCAGTTCAGGTACATGCCTAAATAACGCCGCCCGTGGCTGACGATGGCCGCGTCGGGGCAGGCGTTGAACCACTCGATCAGCTGCTTGCGGGCTTTTTCGCGGTCGGGTTTGCCTTCGGCCTTGTCGCGCAGCACCACTTCCAACAGTTCGTCGAAAGCGGCCTTGAAGTCGCCGCCGTGCACCAACAGCGCAGCCAGGTCGAAGCGGGCTTCGAAGTCGCGCGGGTTGGCGGCGATGCGTGCGCGCAGCGCGGCGTCGTCCACGCTGGGCGGCGGCGCTTGCAGCAGCCTCAGCTGGGCCAGCAGCTGGCCGTGGCGGGCGTTGCGCGCTTCCAGCGGCAGGCTGTCCAGCAGGGCCTGGGCCTCGGCCAGCGCGCCTTCGGCCAGCAGGGCCTCGGCTTCGTCCAGCGGGTCCAGCGTGCTGCTGCCCACCTCGTTGGCTTCGGCATCGACCACGTCGCTGCCCAGGTGGCGGTCCAGGAAGGCGCGGATCTGGCCTTCGGGCAGCGCACCCATGAACGGGTCCACCGGCCGGCCGCCGCTCAACCGCGAAACTTGCGGTATGCTGCGGTTGCCCATGGCCGCGGCCACCTGCGGTGATTCGTCGGTGTTCACCTTGGCCAGCAGGAAACGCCCGCCGTAGGCCTTGGCCAGTTTCTCCAGCACCGGGCCCAACGAACGGCAGGGGCCGCACCAGGGCGCCCAGCAGTCCA
>JBKCUM010000143.1:0-3540 GCA_046318395.1 Rubrivivax sp. | reverse complement strand
CAGGTACAGCACGCGCGCGTCGGGCCGGTCTTTCAGCAGCGCGTTGCCGACGGCGTGCACCAGGTGCGTCTTGCCCAGGCCCACGCCGCCGTAGATGAACAGCGGGTTGTACATGGCGCCCGGCGCGCCGGCCACGTGCAGCGCGGCGGTGCGCGCCATCTGGTTGGCACGGCCGGCCACCAGCGTGTCGAAGGTGAGCGAGGGGTTCAGCTTGTTGCGGTTGGCCGCCGGCGTGGTGGACAAAGGCTGCGGTGCGGGCGCGGCCGGTTGGCTGCGCGCGAGGTCGCGTTGCTGGTCGGCCAGCGCGGCCTGCTGCGCGGCTTCGTGCACACCTTGGGTGGCCAGCAGCAAACCCTGGCTGGCGTGCACCGCACCGTTGGCGGCGCGGGCTGGGGCCGCGGCACCGGTGGGCGCCGGTGCGCGGGCGGCCAGCAGCAGCTCCAGCCGCACCGGGCGGCCGGCGATGTCGCTGAGCACGCTTTCAATGCGGCCGGCGTACTGGTTGCGGATCCAGTCCAGCTTGAAGCGGTTGGGCACCCGCACCGACGCCACGGCTTCTTCGCCCTCGGCGCCCGTGCCACCGCTGAGCTGCGCGGGGGGCAGCGGGCGGATCCAGGTGTTGAATTGGTGTTCGGGCAGTTCGGTGGCGAGGCGTTCGCACCCACGCTGCCAGAGGTCGGCGATCATTGTGGAAATCTTCTTCTTAGCGGCCGGCGATTCTACGGTGGTCGGGGTCGTTCAGACCAGGTTATCCACAGTTCCGGCGCCGGGGTCAATCCCCGCGCTCTGGCGCATGTTGCCGTGCAAGTGGTTGACTGAGAACGGCTTTTTTGCTGTAATCGTGGGTTTCCCGAATTTCCAGCGGTTGGGCTTGGTCGACTGAGCGTTCTCCACAAGGTGGTTGAGCAGCTGAGGGGCTTGTGGTCCATACATCGGCAGCCCGGCTTTTGGCGTTTGCGTTTTTGCGCAGGCGCTTGGTTGGGGGCAGTGCGCTGGTTCAGGCGTTGGGGCCACACCAGGCACCGCACAGCCCGGCAGCGACAGCTGGGGGCCGCGGGTTTTGGATTCGGCCGGGCCACGGGGTTCAGCTTCCTTTTTTCACTCACCGCTTTAGCACAGGACTGCCACCATGAAGCGCACCTACCAGCCTTCGAAGATCCGCCGTGCGCGCACCCACGGTTTCCTCGTGCGCATGAAGACCCGCGGCGGCCGCGCCGTCATCAACGCCCGCCGCGCCAAGGGCCGCAAGCGCCTGGGTCTGTAAGGCCCCGGGGCCTTGTCTGGCCCTGGCCTGCGACCAATCGCCTGGGCTCCGGCCCGATCTGGTGTTCCGGTGCCCGCCACCGGCCCTGTCGGGCTGACCAGGTGGCCGGCATGAGCACCCCGCAGACGGCCCCGCCCGTCGACACCAACGCCCCCGTCCTGCGTCAGCAGCCGGGGGTGAAGCCGTCTGTGCGCGTCATGCAGCACAAGCTGGACTTCGAAAAGGTGCTCGGCGCGCAGGCCAGGTCGCGAAGTACCCACTTCGCGGTTCACCATGTGCAGACTGGGCCCACTGTGCCGGTGCCACCGGCGCAACGGCGCCTGGCGGCCGCTGCCGCACGCCAGTTATCCACAGACCCTGCACCACAGCGGGGCGAGGCTGTGGATGACTCTGTCGGCACCGCACCAAAGCAGGCCGCACCCACCGGGTTTTGGCTGGGCACCGTGGTGCCCAAGCGGCACGCCAAACGCTCGGTCACGCGCAGCCTGCTGAAGCGTCAGATGCGCGCGGCCATGGCCCGCCATGCCGAACGTTTGCCGCCGGGCCTGTGGCTGTTGCGCCTGAAGGCGCCCTTTTTGAAACAGCAGTTTCCGTCTGCGGCTTCCGACGCCTTGCGCGCCGCGGCCGGGGCTGAACTCGACCTGCTTTTTCAGCGGGCGGCGCGGTGAAGCCCTTGCCCGCCGTTGATTGGGCCGACCCCGTGGACTGGCCACGGGGCCTGTTGCTGGGCGTGGTGCGGGGCTACCGGCTGCTGCTGAAGCCCTGGCTGGGCAACGCCTGCCGCTTCGAACCCAGTTGTTCGCAGTACGCGTTGGACGCTTTGCAGCGCCATGGCGCCGCCAAGGGTGCTGCACTCACCACCTGGCGGCTGCTGCGCTGCCACCCTTATTGCGCCGGGGGCTGTGACCCGGTGCCCGACACTTTCCCCCTTCCGGCGCGTGGCCTGTTCACGCGCCTGGTGGACCGCCCGGCCCCACCCACGGTGGCGCCGGCCGATGTTTCTTCTGAACGGCAAAGCTCTCCATGACCGACATGCGTCGCACCCTGCTGTGGATGGTCTTCGCGACCTCCCTGGTCCTGCTCTGGGACGGCTGGCAAAAACACAACGGCAAACCGTCGATGTTCGGCGGCACGCCGCGCCCGGCGGCCAGCGCCCCGGCCACCGCGGGCAGCACGCCCGCCGGTGTGCCCACGGCCGGCGCCCTGCCCGGTGCACCGGTCGTGGCCGGTGCTGCAGCGCCGGCCACTGCGGCCAGTGCGCCGGCGGCCAGCGAGGTGGTGGAGTTCACCACCGACACCGTCAAGGCCAGCTTCGACACCCTGGGCGGCAGCCTGGTGCGCCTGGAACTGCTGAGCTTCCGCGACAGCCAGGACGCCAAGCGCAACATGGTGCTGTTCACGCGCGACGGCGCCAAGCAGTACCTGGCCCGCACGGGCCTGGCCGGCACCGCGGGCCTGAACCACCAGACGCTGATGCGCCTGGTGCCGGGCGACCGCCAGATGGCCGCCGGCGCGAACACGCTGAGCGTGCGTTTTGAGAGCCCGGTCGTCGATGGCCGCCAGTTGGTGAAGACTTACACCTTCACGCGCGGCGCCTACACGGTGGGTGTCAAGCACGAGGTGCTGAACCAGGGCACGGCGCCCTTCGCACCGCAGCTGTACCTGCAGCTGGCGCGCGACGGTGCCGCACCCGATGGCGAGACCAGCGCCTTCTATTCCACCTTCACCGGTCCGGCCTTGTTCACGTCGACCAACAAGTACCAGAAGGTGGACTTCAAGGACATCGAAAAGGGCAACGCTGAACACGACAAGACGTCCAACGACGGCTGGGTGGCCATCGTGCAGCACTACTTCGCTTCGGCCTGGTTGGTGACCAAGGACAGCCCGCGTGTCTTCCGCACCGCCAAGGACGGCAACCTGTTCGTCATCGACATGACGGTGGGCATGGGCGAAGCCGCACCGGGCGCCAGCGTGGCGCACGAGGCCGTGCTGTTCGCCGGTCCGCAGGAAGAGAAGAAGCTGGCCTCGTTGGCCCCGGGCATGGAGTACCTGAAGGACTACGGCTGGCTGATGCCGCTGTCCAAGCCGCTGTTCTGGCTGCTGGACCAGCTGCACCGCATCCTGGGCAACTGGGGTTGGTCCATCGTGGCCCTGGTGGTGCTGCTGAAGATCGCCTTCTACTGGCTGAACGCCAGCGCCTACCGTTCGATGGCCAAGATGAAGGCCATCAACCCGCGCGTGATGGAACTGCGCGAGCGCCTGAAGGACAAGCCCCA
>JBKCUM010000142.1:0-51166 GCA_046318395.1 Rubrivivax sp. | reverse complement strand
TCATCGAGTCGCTCGGGGAACAGAACGCTCTGCGTTCGGTCCTGGCCTTCAACGTATCGCCCCATTGATCGCTCCCGCCTCAAGTGCTGGAACTGCGACTCTGTCGGTGCGAAAGAGTTTCCACACAGCCTCGGTCGATAGGCGCCCCTTGCGGCGCTCAGAGACAGACCTTCGAAATCCAAGCAAGCGCAGCCCAGACGAGCGAGGTCGGCTGCACCTGGTAGAACCAACATCCAATTCGGCGCCTGCCCCGAGGTGAGCATCAGCCTGATGGCGCTGGCCGGGAAGCCCAACGTGAAGAATGGAGCCACATCCATGGCACTGACGAAAAAGGCGAGTTCTGGTACGGGACGACCTCCGGCGACACCCAAGCCGAGCTGCGCAGCTACAGCGTGGCGAATCGCCATGAGGCCGTCCGGTTCGCCACGTCCAAATGCGAATGCGGCTGCCGGACCTTCGCGCTGCAGACCGATGAAGAAGCCGGTGTGGCCATCCGGACCTGCACCGACTGTGGGCAGGACCACCTGATGGGCGACAGCGCGGACCACATTGAAGAAGCCGCGCCCGAAACGCACGAGTGCGTGTGCGAGAACGAGGTGTTCGAGCTGATGTCCGGCGTCTCTGTCTACGAGGGCACACACGACGTGCGTTGGTACTACATCGCTTGCCACTGCGTGGAGTGCAACCTGGTCGGGGTCTTCGCAGACTGGAAGTGTGAAGCGGGTGACGCGGCGGCCTTCCTCGCCAAGGCGTGAGCGGCCGAACCCCGGCGGACTTCAGCGTCTGACGGGGTCCTGTTGGTGCGGCCCCGGCCGGGGCACGACCGCCCCAGGGCCATGCCGCAGCACACGACAACCGACGGCGCGCTGCGGCCGCACATGGCCCAGCGCTAGGCTGGAACGGCGCCTGCGCAGAACGTGACGCTTTCCGCACCCGGGCGGCCGGCGGCCGCCCGCGGGGCCGCCAGCATCTGCGGCGGTGGGCCCGTTCTACATCGCCCGGGCCCGACGCCGATATCCTGGTGATGCTCCGGGGTGGAAGGCCACCGGCACCTCAGGCTGAACCCCGCCCCCTCTCTGCATGGCCCCGCCCGCTTCCGCGAACCCCACCCCCTTGCGCCGCCTGCTGGCGGTGCTGGTGCTGGGCGTGTTGCTGCCGGCCTTGGCCTTGTGGGGCCTGAGCGCCTACATGCTGGCGCGCAGCCATGCCCACCACCAAGAGCGCGCCGGCCTGTTCACACAAAACATGGCCGAAGCGCTGGAGCGCAACCTGCAAAGCCAGGTCGAGAAGACCGACTTGGCGCTGCGCGCGGTGGTCAGCGACCTGGAACGCCAGCAGGCCACCGGCGCGCTGGACGATGCGGCCAGCCAAGCCCGCATCCAGACCTTGCGCCAGCTGCACGGCGACCTGGATGGCCTGGGGGTGGTGGATGCCCAGGGCCGGCTGTTCCTGGGCGACGGCGCCCAAGGCCCGTCGCTGGACTTCGCCGACCGTGCCTGGTTCCGGGCGCACCTCGGCGCCACGGACACCGGGCTGGTGATGGGCGATGTGCTGACCTCACCCGCCACCGGCCACCGCGTGTTGTCGTTCAGCCGGCGCTGGCAGCGGCCCGACGGGCAACTGGCGGGCGTGGTGGTGGCCAACGTGCCCTTGTCGCGGTTCACCCAAGCCCTGCAAGCGATGAACAGCGGCCCCAACGGCGTGGTGGCCTTGCGGCACCACGACCTGCGCCTGCTGGCCGTGGCCTCAGAGCGCGCGGGCGACACGCCGCCCCGTGCCGAGGCCACCACGCCAGCGGCCTCGCCGCCGGCCAACACGTTCGGCCAGCAACAGGTCTCGCCACAGTTGCAGGCCTTGCTCGCCAGCCGCCAAACCCACGGCACCTACCGTGCGCAGAGCCTGGTGGACGCGAGCTGGCGCACCTTCACCTTCCGCAAGCTCCAGACCGTGCCGCTGCTGGTGCTGGTGGGGCAGGACGAGCGCGACTACCTGGCCAACTGGCAACGCGAAGTGCGCACCGTGGCCGCCTGGGGCGCGTTGACGCTGCTGCTGTTCGGCCTGGGCGGTTGGTTGATGTGGCGCGTGTTGGCGCAAAACCGCCGCGCCCACCGGCGCATCGACCTGCTGGCCAAGGTCTTCGAACACAGCGGGGAAGCCATCATGGTGACCGACCGCCACCACCGCATCATCGAAGTCAACCCGGCCTTTGTGCGGCAGAGCGGCTACCAGCCCGAGGACGTGTTGGGCCGCCACGTCGGCATGCTGGACTCCAGCCGCACCTCGGACGAGGTGATGCAGGCCATCCGCCAAAGCGTGGCCGACACCGGCGCCTGGCGCGGTGAGCTCTGGGACCGCGCCAAGGACGGCCGCGAGTACCCCAAGTGGCTGTCGGTGTCGGTGCTGCGCGATGCACAAGGGCAGATCACGCACCACATCACCAACTCCATCGACGTGACCGAGGCCAAACGCGCCGAGGACCGCATCCGCCACCTGGCCCACCACGACCCGCTGACCCAGTTGCCCAACCGCGAGCAACTGCAGCGCCGCCTGGAACAGGCCCTGGCCGACGCGCGGCAGCAAGGCCTGGAGGTGGCCGTGTTGTTCATCGACATGGACCGCTTCAAGAACATCAACGACACGCTGGGCCACCAGGTCGGCGATGGTCTGCTGGTGGAGGTGGGGCGCCGCCTGAGCGCCCTGGTGCGGGACGACGACGTGGTGGCCCGGCTGGGCGGCGATGAATTCGTGGTGGTGCTGACCGGCCAGGGCCAACGCGGGGCCCACGCCGCCGCCACCGTGGCCCGCAAGGTGCTGCAGGCCTTGGGGCAACCGTACGCGGTGCGCCTGCACGAACTGCACTCCACGCCCAGCATCGGCATCGCGGTGTTCCCGATGGACGGCGAGGACAGCGAAACGCTGATGAAGCACGCCGACGCGGCGATGTACCACGCGAAAAACGCGGGCCGCAACAACTTCCAGTTCTTCACCTCGGCCATGAACCAGGCCGGGCAGGAGCGCCTGACCTTGGAGGCCGGTCTGCGCGTGGCCATCGACCGCCGCGAACTGAGCCTGCACTACCAGCCGCAACTGAGCCTGCGCACCCGCCAGATCATCGGCGTCGAGGCCTTGCTGCGCTGGCACCACCCGGACATGGGCTGGGTGCCTCCGCTGAAGTTCATCCCCGTGGCCGAAGACACGGGCCAGATCGAGGCCATCGGCCAGTGGGTGCTGGACGAGGCCCTGCGGCAGGTGGCCCTGTGGCGCCAGGCCGGGCACCCGCGGCTGCGCGTGGCGGTGAACGTGTCGGCGCAACAGCTGCGCGGTGACGCCTTTGTCGACCTGGTGGCCCAGGCGCTGCGCAAGCACCAGCTGCCGGGCCAGGCCTTGGAACTGGAGCTGACCGAGAGCGTGGCCATGGGCGACCCGGTGCGCATTGGCGAGCTGCTGGCGCGGCTGCGGCAGATCGGCGTGGCGCTGGCCATCGACGACTTCGGCACCGGCTATTCCAGCCTGGCCACGCTGAAGCAGCTGCCCCTGAGCTGCCTGAAACTGGACCGCAGCTTCGTGCGCGACATCGAGTCCGACGCCAACGACGCCGCCATCTGCACGGCCTCCATCCAGATGGCGCACAGCCTGGGCGTGGGCGTGGTGGCCGAAGGCGTGGAAACACCCACGCAGCTGGAGTTTCTGCGCCGCCTGGGCTGCGACACGGTGCAGGGTTACCTGATCAGCAAGCCACTGCCACCCGCCGACTGTGCGGACTTTCTGGACCGCGAGCCCCAGCCCGCCGTCGCGGCCTGAAGCCCGAAGCCGTTCAGCCCCCCAACCAGCGGCGCTGCGCGGCCAGGGCCTGCAGTTGCCGGAACCCCGGTGTCCTGCCGGTGGCACGGCAGGCCAGTGGCCACAAGGCCATCATCAGCTCCGCCGTGGCCAGTGCATCGGCCGCGGCCTGGTGGCGGCCCAGGCAGCGGATGCCGAACACCGGCAGCCAGTCGTCGAGCGCGCGCCCGGCTACACCAGGGCGCAGCGCTGGCGCCAACTCGGCCAGGTCCAGCCCGGCACGTCGCAGACCAGGCAGGCCGTGCTGCGCCTCGGCACGGGCCAGCAGGCGTTGGTCGAAGGCCAGGTGGTAGCCCACCCAGGGTGCGTTGCCAGCGAAGTCGCGGAAGGCCTGCAGCGCTTCACGCGGCGGCATGCCGCCTTGCTGCTGGCCCACACCCAGGCCATGCACCAGGATGTTGGCCTTGTCGGGCGCGGCCGTGGGCAGCGGTTGCTGCAACAGCACCTCAAAGCTGTCGGACGGCTGCAGGTGCAAGCGCGGCCCGTCCAGGTGCAGCGCCACCGCGGCGATGGACAGCAGGCGGTCCCGCGACGGGTCCAGCCCACTGCTCTCCAGATCCAGCACCACCCAGCGGTGGCTGGCAGCGGCCTGCCCCACAGTCCACCGGTCAAACCAGGCACGCCAGTCGCTGAACATGCTCAGGGCAGCAGGTCGAGTTCCAGGCGCTGCTGCAGGCGGCGCGCCACGCGCAGCGCCTCGCTCAGCAAACGCCGGTCGATGTCGTTCAGCATGGCCACATCCAACAGGTTAGCGTGGTGGCCCATGGGTGGCGGCGTACCGTCAAGCGGCAGTTGTACGCGCAAACGCAAGGTCTGCAGCACATCGAAGGCGCTGAGCCAAGCCTGGGCTTCATGGGCCGGCACGTGCAACCCGGGCGCGGCCGCTTCCAACCGCTGTCGCGTGCCCAGGGCGGGCAGGCCCTGGGCCAGCGCGAACAGCCGTGCGGCGTCCACGAAGATCGCCGTGCCCTGCAGTTTCAGGTCCAGCCAACGGTGGCCACCTTCGTCCTTCGTGGCGAGGGCACCGCGCCAGTTCAGCGGTGCCGGGCGGCGCAACGCGTTGTGCACCAGGTTGTGCAGGAACCGCGGCGACTGGCGGGCCTGTTGGGCAGGCAGGGCCGCCAAAGGTTCCGCCAGCGCCAAGCGCCCGCACAGTGGCCGCAGGTCGAAGAAGATGCTGGCGTTCAACAGGTCTTCGGGTTCACCGTGGCGCACCCAGCCCAGCAGCCGCTGTTGCCACTCCTGCACCGACAGGCAACAGCCGGGCTGCCCCGCCATCACACCGCCGCTGCACAGCGGGTAGCCCGCGGCGGCCAGCGCCTCGTTGACCTCCTGGCCCATCGCCAGCCACCGTGGGCGGTCAAGCTCGGGTTGCTCGCTGTCAAAGACCAGGCCGTTGTCCTGGTCGGTGGCCACCGTCTGTTCACCACGCCCTTCTGAACCAAAGGCCAGCCAACAGGCCTGGCCCAGGTCCAGCCCACGGCGCTGGGCCACCAGGTGCACCAGGCGTTCGGTCAGCACGTCGTTCAAGTGGCTGACCAGTTCGGTCAGCGGCCTGGACTGCACACCCTGGCCCAGCAGGTGGCGCGCAAACTGGCGCACTTGGCCGGCCAGGTGCACCAGGGTGGCGGTGTCCGGGGCGGTGCGCAGTTGGGTGCTGAGCTGCTTCAGCGACAGCCTCTGCAGCGCAAACAGGTCGCGCTCGCTGACGATGTTGAGCAGCCGGCCGCCCTCCGTGACGGGCACGTGGCGCACCCCTTGGCGCGCCATCAGCAAGGCGGCGTCCTGCAAGGTGTGGGCGCTGCTCAGGCTGTGCACCGGGGCGGTCATCACCTCGCCCAGCGGCGTGTGCAGCGGCCGCTGCGCCAGCGTCACACGGCCCAGGATGTCGTGCCGGGTCAAGATGCCCACCGGCACCTGCGCACCGTCCACCACCAGCACGGAGCCCACACGCCGCTGGTGCATCTGCGTCAGCGCGTGCTGCAAAGGCGTGTCGGCGCTGCAGGCCAGGGGTTGGCGTGCCGGCAGGCTGGACAGCGGCGCCTCCAGCGCCTGGGCCGCCAGCGTCTGCGAGGCCCAGGCCTGCTGCAGGGCCTGGCGCGACAATGCCAGGAACTGCGCCACCCGGTGCTGCAGAAACTGCGCAAAAGGCGGGCTCAACGCCTGCAGCCGCTGCACCTCGACCAGCGGCAGCAGCAGGCTGAAACAATCGGACTGCGCCGTGTAGGTGCTGGTGACGGCGCGCTGGCCCAGCACCGCGGCAATGGGGAACAGGTCACCGGACAACAGCTCGAAGGGCCTATCGTCGGCACCGGCTTGCGCTGGCGCCGGCTGGCCCTGCACCACCCCTTGGCGCAAGCAGCACAGCGCAGCCACCGGCCCGTCGGCCGGGGCCAGCACCACCTCGCCGGGCGCGTGGTACTGCTGACGACAAGCGGCAACAAAAGCCGCCACATGGGCCGGGTCCATCTGGGCGAAAGGTGCGTGCTGCGCCAACTCCGCACACAAGGCGGCCAACAGGCTGGCCGCTGGCCGGCTGGGTGCCGCACCGGTGGGCGGCGCGGGCGTTGAACTCAGGGACGGCATGGGCGGGCCCTCGTCAGGGGCGGCACGCCAACGGCGCTGCGACCCACAAAAAAAAGCCGCACCCGGGCGGGGTGCGGCTGGCAGTGCGGCTGGCACCAGGCCTCATCGCCAACCAGGTCGATGCGGCCCGGGCCAGTGGCTCAGCGGTGCACGGTTCAGGCCTTGGAACCGGCCAGGTTCGGGTAGCGCACGTGCTCCACCAGTTCCTGGATGTCCTGCTTGGGCGCGGGCGTCAGCAGGCTGACGATGATGATCACCGCAAAGCCCAGCGGCACGCCGAAGATGCCGGCCGAGATCGGCAGGATGCCGAACCAGGTGTAGTCGGCCACCGGGCCGGTCACCCCGAACAGGCCGCGCATCCACACCTGCGTGGTGGCCATGTAGTAGAAGGTGACGGACACACCGGCCAGCATGCCCAGCACCGCACCCCACTTGCTGGCGCGCTTCCAGAAGATGCCCAGCACCAGGGCCGGGACGAAGCCCGCAGCCGCCAGCGAGAAGGCCGCCGACACGAGGAACAGGATGTCGGCGATCTTCAGCGACGCCACGTAGGCCGCGGCCAAGGCCACCACCAGCAGCAGCGCCTTGGAGATCATCACACGGCGCGCGGTGGGCGCGTTCGGGTCGATCATCTTGTAGTACAGGTCGTGGCTCAGCGCGTTGGCGATGGTCAGCAGCAGGCCGTCGGCGGTGGACAGCGCAGCGGCCAGGCCGCCGGCGGCCACCAGGCCCGAGATGACATAGGGCAGACCGGCGATTTCCGGCGTGGCCAGCACGATGATGTCGCCACCGATGCGCATCTCACCCAGCTGGAAGATGCCGTCCTTGTTCACATCGGCCACGGCCAGCAACGAGGGGTCCACCTTGGCCCAGGAGCCCACCCAGGCGGGCAGCTGGTCAAACGGTGTGCCCACCAGCACGTTGAAGACCTCGTACTTCACCAGCACGGCCAGGGCCGGCGCCGTGAAGTACAGCAGGAAGATGAAGAACAAGGACCAGGTCACCGACTGGCGCGCTTCCTTCACCGACGGGGTGGTGTAGTAGCGCATCAGGATGTGCGGCAGCGCGGCCGTGCCCACCATCAGGCAGAACACCAGGGCCAGGAAGTTGCGGCGGCTGTCGTTGAAAGCCTTCTGCGCCTTCTCGTCGCCGTTCGGGTTGCCGGCATAGGGCTGGGCGTGGCGCGGCATGCCGGCCAGGTCCTTGGCGCGGCCGTCGGCGGCCGTCTTCGCGGCGGTCCAGGCCTTCTTGGCGGCTTCGGCGTCCTTGGGCACAGCGGCCAGGGCTTTCTCAGCAGCGGCCACGGCGTCCAGCGGGGCGTTGGCGGCCCGCAGTTCGGCCACCTTGGCTTGTGCCGCTGCGGTGTCGGCGGCCAGGGCCGTCGGCACGTCCTTCAGCTTGGCGGCCAGCGTGTCCGACTGCGCCTTGAAGAAGGCGATGACTTCCTTCTCCTTGGGGTCGTTGATCAGCTTTTCTTCCTTGGCCGTGACCTTCTCCAGCTGCGCGCCGTAGATGGCCTGCGGCACGGGCACGCCGGTCTGCTTCACGCTCAGCCACACCACCGGGATCATGTAGGCCACGATCAGGATGATGTACTGCGCCACCTGCGTCCAGGTGACGGCACGCATGCCGCCCATGAACGAGCACACCAGGATGCCAGCCAGGCCCACGAAGATGCCGACCTCGAAGGCCAGGCCCGACAGGCGCGCGGTGATCAGGCCCACGCCGTAGATCTGCGCCACCACGTAGACGAAGGACACCAGGATGGCGATCAGGATGCCGACAAAGCGGGCCGCGTTGCCTTCATAGCGTGCGCCCAGGAAGTCGGGGATGGTGAACTGGCCGAACTTGCGCAGGTAGGGCGCCAGGAACAGCGCCACCAGGCAGTAGCCGCCGGTCCAGCCCATGATGAAGGCCAGACCGCCGTAACCCGTGAGGTACAGCGTGCCGGCCATGCCGATGAACGAGGCCGCCGACATCCAGTCGGCGCCCGTGGCCATGCCGTTGTAGACGGCGGGCACGCGGCGGCCGGCCACGTAGTACTCGGCCGCGTCGTTGGTGCGGCTCATGATGCCGATGCCGGCGTACAAGCCCACGGTGGCGAGCAGGAAGACGATGCCGATGGCACCGCGGGACAAGCCCATCTGCTCGGCGATGGCCAGCACGACGACGAAGACCACGAAGCCTCCGGTGTACCAGCCGTAGACCTTGTTCAGGCCTTTCTTGAATGCCGCATTGGCCTCCTTGTTGGAGACCCCGGCATCGGGTTCGAAGCTCAAGCCAGCCATGTCATTCCTCCTCGGCGACGCCGTGTTCGATGTCGAGCTTGTTCATGTAGTGCGCGTAGTAGGCGATGATGGCCACATAGACCACCAACGCGCCCTGCGCCGCCATCCAGAAGCTGAATGGCCACCCGGCCATGGTGAAACTCAGGTCGCGGGCGAAAAACGCCACGACGTAGGTCACCACAAACCAGATGCCCAGCAGGATCGATGTGATCCTGAGGTTCTTCCGCCAGTACGCCTGGTGGTTTTCGCTCACCTTCATCGTTGTCACCTCTTGGTTGTTTCTTTGCCCGACATGGGCTTCTTCAAGAACCCTGGCCAGCGAGCAGTCCGGTCTCGCGTTCCAGTTGGGCAGCCACCTTGGGCTCGAAGCCCTTGAGGTGACGAATGATCTTGGCGGCCTCTTCGGGCTGCTGGCGGTCCAGGTGCACGCGCGCCAGCTGGTACCAACCGTAGGGCGACATGGGCTGCAGTTCGGTGTTCTTCTTCAGCGCGGCGACGGCTTCGTCGTAGCGGCGCAGGCGGATCAACACCAAGCCCAGCCCGTACCAGGCGCGGTCGAGCTGTGGGCTCAGCGAGGTGGCACGCCGGAAGGCGGCTTCGGCGTCTTCCAGGCGCCCCAGTTCTTCCAGCATGAAGCCGTGGTTGAACCAGTGGTGGGCCTGCTCGGGCTGCAAGGCCACCAGGCGTTGCGAGTCGGCCAGCGCCGCCACTTTTTGCCCGGCCTGCACCAGCAGGTGCGCGCGGCTGGCCAGCACGTAGGGGTCGTCGGGCCAGCGGGCCTGCATGGTGTTGAACACCTGCAAGGCGGCGGCGGGGCGGCCCAGCACCAACCAGGCCATGGCGCGCCAGCGGTGCAGTTGGAAGTCCAGCGTTTTCATTGGCAACCCACCATCTTGTTGTTCAGGCAGAGGTTGACCTTCTCGAAGGTGACCACCAGCCACACCACGGCCAGCAGAAAGAAGGCCACGTAACCCACCTGGTGGTCGCCCACCTGGCGGGGTGTGATGAACCGTGCGGCCGCGGTGAATGGGCGCGTCAGCACCTTCAGCAGTTGGTAGAAGAAGTTGGTGTCGCGTTTGGCACCGGCCAACAAGGCCAGCGCACCCTGGCCCAGCAGGGCCATCAGGGCGATCTCGCACACCAGCTTCACAGCAGACAAAACAAGCAGCACGGCGGTCCCGGAGCGTCAGCTAAGGTGGCGCACTGTTGAAGGCGGGGCTTACTGATTTCTGACGAAGCTGACAGCCCCTGGGGCGGCACGGATAGGTCTTACCCTAGACCACGTCGACGCCCCCGGAATCCCTTGGTGTTAGCCCTTGGTTTGCGGGCCTCAAGCCCCAGAAAACAGCGCTGAAACGCGCAATTCACGCGTCGACGGGCCGCGCGAACGTCAGCGGCCGGCGCAGCGCCCGCATTGCCCCTACGGCCGGTGGGCCTACCCCCCCCAACAACGGCCTGCCTACACTGCCGCCCCCGCGCTGGTGACGTGTTCGCTAGCGCCTCAAACGAGCGTCGACATTCCATGTCCAAGACCAGGTGCTGCAGCTGCTGCACGCCGAACAAGGTGGAAGGGCGATGACGCGGCTGTCCATCAACGACGCCCCCCGCACGCGCCGGCCGATGCCCAACAGCGCATGCAACGCATGGACGAGGCCGACCGCCTGCCCGCCGACGAGCGCCAGGCCGCCTATGCCCAGCTGAAAGCCGAGGGCCTGTACCCGTACAACCGCGTGAAACTGGGCACCACGCTGGACCGCTCGTCGGCGCTGACGCTGGCCGACGCACAAGGCCGGCCGCGGCTGAAGTTGGTGGTCAGCGCCAACGGCGAGCCCGTGATCCAGATGCTGGACGAGCGCGGCAAGGTGGCCAAGTCCATCGGCCTGGACCGATGACCCCGCTGGCGCATGGCGCGGCGCGGCCCGGCTAGACTCCCGCACCATGCGCCGTTGGTTCGTGCTCCTCATGCTGGCTTTGTTGCCGCTCCAGTTCAGCTGGGCGGCGGTGGCGGGCTATTGCGGGCACGGCGGCGAACAGGCCGAACAACACTTCGGCCACCACAGGCACAGCCACCCGGCCGCAGACGCCGCACACGGTGCAGCACAGGCCGACCACCTGCCTGTCGACGTCGGCACCGCCGAAGTCGACCTCGGCGAGGACCAGCCCGCGCAGGCCGACCTGTGCCTGGACTGTGGGCATTGCCATGGCGGCTGCAACCTGATGCCTGCCGCACCGCCCACCTTGCCGGGCCAGCCCGCCGCGGTGCGGCCATCGGTGGCGCCCGGTACCGCGCTGCCCGCCCTGGCCCCACAGCGCCCAGAACGCCCCCAGTGGCCCCCGCTCGCCTGACCGGCGAGCTGGGCGCTGCTCCTTTTTTGCTGAAGCCCCTGCACGCCTGAGCGTGCGCCGCTGCGTGCGGTGCCCCCAGGCGTGGTGCGACCCCCGGGTCGCGGCTGGCCGGTCTCCCGTGGTTTGTTTTCAACACCGGAGCACCGATGAACCCCTTTCGTTTTCTGGCCCGGCCGGCCACCGTCGCCGGTCCGGCCCAGCCTGCGCTGGGCCAGGCGCGGCCCCGCAGGCCTGGCCGGGCTGGCCTGCCTGCAGCGCTGACCCTGCTGGCCTTGTGCCACCCGGCTGCGGCGCAGACCCCAGCGCCAGCGCCCCACCACGCCGCCAGTGCTGGCGCGGCCGTGTCCGCCCCGCCCACCCCAGCCGCTTGGGGCCTGCGCCAGCTGTTCGACGCCGCCTGGGCCCGCCAGCCCGAGGCCCAGGCGCTGGCCGCACGGCGCGAGGTCGCCCAGGCCCAGCAGCAAGCCGCCAGGGCCTGGACCCCGGCACCGCCGGCCGTGGAAGTAGCCGGCAGCCGCGACAACGGCGCCCGCTACCCCAGCGAACTGCAGCTGGCCGTGGCCCTGCCGCTGTGGCTGCCCGGTGAACGCGGCGGCAGCCAGGCCCTGGCCACGGCGGAACGCCTGGCCGTGGAAAGCCAGGCCAGCGCCGCCCAGCTGCGGCTGGCCGCCACGCTGCGCGAAGCCTGGTGGGCCGCCCAGACCGCCCGGCTGGACGTGGCCTCTGCAGCTGCGCAACTTGACCTGCTGCGCCGGCTGGCCGACGACGTGGCGCGCCGCACCCGCGAAGGCGACCTGGCCCGGGCCGACCAGTTCCAGGCCGAGGCCGCCGTGGCCGGTGCCCAGGCCCAGCTGGCCCAGGCCGATGCCGAACTGGCGACGGCGCTGGCCCCGCTGCACGCGCTGGCCGGCCCGCTGGAAAGCCTGCGCGACCTGGCGGCCCACCACCAGCCCGAAACCCGACCCGACCCGGCCCCACCGCCCGCGCACGCCACGCTGCAAGACCTGCAGCAGCGTGTGCAGGTGGCACAGCAGGCCGCCACCCTGGCCGACCGCCAGCGCCGCGCCCACCCCGAGCTGACGCTGAGCAGCACACGTGAACGCAGCGCCGCCGGCGTGGCACCACAGCAGACCTGGACCCTGGGCCTGCGCTGGGCCTTTGGCGATGGGCCGCGCCACGCGGCCCGCGTGGCCCAGGCCCGCGCAGACGCCAGCGCGTTGCAGGCCGAATGGGCGCTGGAACGCGACCGCCTGCTGGCGGCCCAACAAGCCGCCCGCAGCCGCGTCGACAGCGCCGAGCAGCACCGCGCCGCCGCGCAGCGCCGCGCCGACCTGGCGGCGCAGACCCGTGGTTTTATCGACAAGGCCTTCCAGTGGGGCCAGGCCGACCTGCCGACCCGGCTGCGCGTGGAGGCCGAAGCCAGCGAAGCGCAACGCCAGGCCCAACGCGCCCAACTGGCGCTGGCCGCGGCCATCTCGGCCTGGCGCCAGGCCCTGGGCCTGCTGCCGGAATGAAACCCCACCACACCCCACCTCGCGAGGAGGCCGCGCTGCGCGCGGCAGCCCCTCAGCTTCAGCGGCCCGTGCCCCACCCGGCCACCGCACCCTGGAACAGAAAGACAACCGCCATGCACCCTTTCCCCAAGACGCTGCCGCGGCCCACGCGGCAGCCTGGCCCCCTGTACACCACGCTGGCCCTGCTGCTGGCCTTGGCCTGCTTTGCTTTGCCGGCCCAGGCCGGTCCTGGCCATGACCACGACCACGGGCCAGCCACGCCGACCACGACCGCCCCCGCGGCGCCGCGCCTGGTTGCCGAGTCAGAGACTTTCGAGCTCGTCGGCGTGCTGCAAGGCGCGCGGCTGACGCTGTACCTGGACCGTTTCGCCGACAACCAACCGGTGCCCGGCGCGGTGCTGGAGCTGGAGGTGGGCGGCCAGCCGCTGAAGGCCGTGGCCCTGGCCGATGGCCGCTACGAAGCCACGCTGCCCAGCGCCCCCGCGCCGGGCGTGCTGCCGGTGACCATCAGCGTCACCGCCGGCGCCGAGATGGACCTGCTGGCCGGTGAACTGGACGTGCACGGCGACACCGCCGAAGCACACGGCCATGCGGCCGCACCGTCCCTGGCGCTGGCCACCGCCGGTTGGGCCGCGGCCGCCGCGCTGGGCCTGGCCTGGGCCGGCACCGCCTGGCGCCGCGCCCGCGTGCAGCGCCAGTCCACCGCCCCTGCCGCAGAGGTGCTGGCATGAAGCGCCCTGCCCACGCCCCTTGGCGCAGCTTGCCGGCCGCGCTGTCACTCGCCCTGCTGTGCACGCTGGCGCCCACCGGCCCGGCCCTGGCCGGCCCCGGGCACGACCATGGCGAACCCGCCGCCCCCGCGCCGCGCGGCGACGGGCCGCAGCGCCAGCCCGATGGCAGCGTCTTCCTGCCCAAGCCCGCGCAGCGCCTGTTGGGCGTGCGCACGCAAGTGGTGGCCCTGGCCGAGCTGCCGCGCACCCTGGTGCTGAACGGCCAGGTGCAGGTGGACCCCAACGCCGGCGGCCAGGTGCAGGCCATGAACGCCGGCCGCATCGAACCTGGCCCGCGAGGCCTGCCCCAGCTGGGCCAGGCCGTGCGCCGCGGCGAGGTGCTGGCCTACGTGCGGCCGGCGCTGGGCGCGGTGGACGCCGCCAACCAGGCCGCGCTGCTGGCCGGCTTGCGCGCCGACCAGGCCCTGGCCCAGCAACGCCTGGCGCGCCTGCAGGCCCTGGCCGACACCGTGCCGCGCAAAGACATCGACAGCCAAGCCGCCGAACTCGCCAGCCTGGCCGCGCGCATCGCCGCGGTGGGCGGCGGCCTGGCCGGCCGCGAGGCGCTGGTGGCCCCGGTGTCCGGCGTGGTGTCCACGGCCCAGGTGGTGGCCGGCCAGGTGGTGGACGCGCGCGAGCGGCTGTTCGACATCGTCGACCCGCGCCGCCTGCGCATCGAAGCCCTGGCCTACGACCCGGCCCTGGCCACCGACATCGACAGCGCCAGCCTGGCGCTGGGCAGCCAACGCCTGCCGCTGAAACTGGTGGGCGCGGCGCAAAGCCTGCGCGACCAGGCCCTGCCCGTGGCCTTCAGCCTGCAGACCAACACGCCACCGGCGCTGGCCGTGGGCCAGCCGGTGCAGGTGTTCGTGCAGACGCGGCAACGTGTGTCGGGCCTGGCGGTGCCGGCCGCGGCGCTGATGAAGAACCCGGCCAACCAGACCGTGGTGTGGGTGAAGACCGCGCCAGAGCGCTTCGAACCACGCGCCGTCACCACCGTGCCACTGGACGGCGTGCAGGTGGCCGTGACCTCGGGCCTGCGTGCCGGCGAACGTGTGGCCACGCAGGCGGCCCACCTGATCAACCAGGTGCGCTGACATGTTCAAGTGGCTACTCGACAACAGCCTGCGCAACCGGCTGCTGGTGCTCATCACCGCCGTCGTGCTGATGCTGGGCGGCGCCTACACGCTGACGGTGACGCCGGTGGACGTGTTCCCCGACCTCAACAAACCCACGGTCACGCTGATGACCGAGGCCGGCGGCATGGCCGCCGAGGAGGTGGAACAGGGCATCACCCTGCCGCTGGAAACCACCATGAACGGCCTGCCGGGCGTGGAATCGGTGCGTTCCACCTCGTCGGCCGGGCTGTCTTTCCTCTACATCACCTTCAACTGGGGCACCGACCTCTACCGCGCCCGGCAGCTGGTGGCCGAACGCCTGGCGGCCATGGAGGACAGCCTGGCCGAGGGCGTGGTGCCGCGCATGGGGCCCATCAGCTCCATCATGGGCGAGATCATGCAGATCGCCGTGCCGGTGGACACCGCCAGGATCAGCCCCATGGCCGTGCGCGAGTACGCCGACTGGGTGCTGCGGCCGCGGTTGATGTCGGTGCCGGGCGTGGCCCAGGTCATCCCCATCGGCGGCGAGGTGCGGCAGTTCCAGGTGCAGCCCGACACCACCCGCATGGCGGCGCTGGGCATCACGCACGAACAACTGGTGGCGGCCTTGCGCGGCTTCGCGGCCAACACCTCGGGCGGCTTCCTGGCGGTGAACGGCCGCGAGGTGTTGATCCGCCACCTGGGCCGCACCTCGCGGCTGGACGACCTGAAGAACCTGGCCGTGGCCAGCCACCAAGGCCAGCCCATCTTGCTGCACCAGGTGGCGGCCGTGGCCTTCGCGGCGGCGCTGCCACGTGGCGACGCCGGTTATGAAGGGCGGCCTGCGGTCATTCTGGGCGTGCAGAAACAACCCACGGCCGACACCATCGCGCTGACGCGCCGCATCGAAGACGCACTGAAGGGCCTGCAAGCTTCGCTGCCCGCGGGCATGGAAGCGCCACGCGTCACCTTCCGCCAGGCCAGCTTCATCGAGGCCTCCATCACCACGCTGCAGGGCAAGCTGGTGGGCGCGTCCATCTTCGTGGCCGCGGTGCTGTTTTTCTTCCTGGGCACGCTGCGGCCCACCGTCATCGCGCTGACGGCCATCCCGGTTTCGGTGTGCATCACGGCCTTGGTGTTCCAACGCTTCGGGCTGTCCATCAACACCATGACGCTGGGCGGCCTGGCCATCGCCATCGGCGGCCTGGTGGACGACGCCGTGGTGGACGTGGAGAACATCCTGCGGCGGCTGAAGCTGGAGCAGGCCAAACCCGCCGCCGAGCGCGCCGGTGTGCTCAGCGTGGTGCGGGCGGCGTCGATGGAGGTGCGCTCGGGCATCTTCTACGCCACGGCCATCATCGTGCTGGTGTTCCTGCCGCTGTTCGCGCTGCCGGGCCTGGAGGGGCGGCTGTTCGTGCCGCTGGGCATCGCCTTCATCGTCTCGACGCTGGCGTCGCTGCTGGTGTCGGTGACGGTGACGCCGGTGCTCAGCAGCTGGCTGCTGGTGCGCGCCGCGCACCAGGCCCACGGCGACACGCGGGTGCTGGCCTGGTTGAAAGCGCGTTACCGCAGCGGGCTGACGCGGGTGCTGGCCCACCCGCGCACCGCCCTGGCCCTGGCCGCCGTGGCCGTGGTGCTGGCGGCCGCGGCCGTGCCCTTCTTCCCCAAGACCTTTCTGCCGCCGTTCAACGAAGGCAGCCTGCTGGTGGGCCTGCGGCTGAACCCGGGCGTCACGCTGCAGGAAAGTTCGGCCCTGGCGCGCCAGGCCGAACGCCTGATCAGCGAGGTGCCGGAGGTCACGCACGTGGGGCGCCGCAGTGGCCGTGCCGAACTGGACGAACACGCCGAGGGCGTGCACGTCAGCGAGCTGGACGTGGGCCTGGTACCGCACGCCGAGCTGCAGCGCAGCCTGGACGAGGTCAAGGCCGACATCCGCAGCCGCCTGGTGAACCTGCCAGCGGCCTTGGAGATCGGCCAGCCCATCTCGCACCGCATCGACCACATGCTGTCGGGCGTGCGTTCACCGATCGCCGTGCGCATCTTTGGCGAAGACCTGGACGCCCTGCGCAGCCAGGCCGAGGCCTTGCGCGCGCGGCTGGCCACCATCCCCGGCATCGCCGACCTGCAGGTGGAAAAGCAGGTGCTGGCGCCGCAGGTGCTGGTGCGGCTGGACTACGAGGCCGCGGCCCGACTGGGCGTGCCCGCCCCGCAGGTGCTGGCCACGCTGCAGGCCCTGGTGGAAGGCGAGAAAGTGACGCAGATCGCCGAAGGCAACCGGCGCTTTGCGCTGGTGCTGCGGCTGCCGGACACCGCGCGCTCGGTGCAGGGCCTGGGCCAGGTGCTGATCGACACACCCGCCGGGCGCGTGCCGCTGTCCAAGCTGGCCAGCATCGAAGAAAGTGACGGCCCCAACCAGATCAGCCGCGACGACGGCCAACGCCGCATCGTGCTGTCGGCCAACGTGTCGGGCCGTGCGCTGTCCGAGGTGGTGGCCGACATCCGCCAGGTGGTGGCCGACACGCGCCTGCCCGAAGGCAGCTTCATCACGCTGGGTGGCCAGTTCCAGGCACAGGAACAGGCCACGCGGCTGGTGGGCGGCCTGTCGCTGGTGTCGCTGGCGCTGATGTTTGCGGTGCTCTACAGCCGCTACCGTTCGGCCGTGCTGTCGGCGCTGATCATGGTGAACATCCCGCTGGCCTTGGTGGGTGCGGTGCTGGGGCTGTGGCTGTCGGGCCAACCGCTGTCGGTGGCGGCCCTGGTGGGCTTCATCACGTTGGCGGGCATCTCGGTGCGCAACGGCATCCTGAAGGTGAGCCACTACGTCAACCTGATGCGCTTCGAAGGCGAAAGCTTTGGCCAGGCCCTGCTGCTGCGTGGCTCGCTGGAGCGCCTGAGCCCGGTGCTGATGACGGCCCTGGTGACGGCGCTGGCACTGGCACCGCTGCTGTTCGAGGCCGAACAGCCCGGCACCGAGGTGCTGCACCCGGTGGCCGTGGTCATCTTCTCGGGCCTGGTCAGTGCCACGCTGCTGGACACCTTCCTGACGCCGGCCCTGTTCTGGCTGTTCGGCCGCCGCGCCGCCGAAGCGCTGGCCGCAGAAAAGGACGGCGAAGCGCTGTGAAGCCGTTTGCACCACCTGGCCCGGTGCCCCAGGGCCCATGGCCTGTCTTTCCCCCCAAAATCATTCAAAGGACCCCCATGAAAAACAAATCTGCACTGCTCTCCGCCCTGGCCCTGGCCGCGGCCACCGCCCTGCCCTGCACCGCCTGGGCCGCGGGTGCCGGCCACGACCACCAACCCCGCCACGGCGGCGTGGTGGCCGAGGTCCGCGACATCGACTACGAGCTGGTGGCCCAGCCCACCCAGGTGCTGCTGTACCTGCGCGGCCACGGCCAGGCCCTGGACCTGAGCAAGGCCAGCGCCAAGCTGACGCTGCTGAGCGCCGGCACCAAACAGACCGTGGAACTGCAACCCAGCGGCGACAAGCTGGCCGCCGCCGGCAGCTTCAAGGTGGGCCCGGGCACCAAGGCCGTGGCGGTGGTGACCGTGGCCGGCAAGGCCGCCACGGTGCGCTTCGCCATCAAGTGACGGCCGGCGCGCCGGCCCGGCACGCGCTGCGGTGACGACCTACCCGGGCTAGGCGCCGCGCCGCAAGGCCTGGCGGATGCGCTCCACCGTGTCGGCCATGGCGGCGTGGCGCGAGACCTCCAAGCCCAGGCTGCGCGCGATGGCGTTCACGCGCGCCGGGTTCAACGGCACACCGCCGGCGTCGATGGCCCGCACCAGGTCTTCGGCACGCTGGCGGTCGCTGACGGCCGCCGGCGGCCCCGCAGGGTGGCCGGGCCAGCCCTTGGGCCACCACGCCGGGCGCCAACGCGTCCACGGCCCTTTCACTGCCACTCCCGGCCGGCGCTGGGCCCGGCGCAAGCATGGCGGGCCCTGGCCGCACCACCGGCCTCAAGGGCCCTAGGAGGGCCGCCGGCCGCAAGGGCCCAAGGAGGGCCACCGGCCGCAAGGGGCCTGCGAGGGCCAGCCGCCCCATGGGCCGGGTCACCAGGTGGACGCTGGCAGCTGCGCGAAGGTGTGGCGGTGGTGGGCATGGGCAGGACCTGGCCGCATTCTGCCGCGGGCCCGCCGACAGGCCCATGACGGTGCATGGCCTTGGCGGGCCGGTCCGTCGGTCTGCGGGCATTGCTGGTGCAATGGGGGCTGCACCTGCCGCCCCCCCCACCGATTCCACGCCGCCCCATGCACGTCGACACCCCCCGCCCCCACACCGCCATCATCGGCGCCGGCCTGGCCGGCAGCCTGTGCGCCCACCACCTGGGGGCGTCAGGCCAGGCGGTCCAGGTCTGGGACAAGGCCCGCGGCCCCGGCGGCCGCCTGGCCACGCGCCGCGCCAGCTGGGCCGGCGCCGACGGCACCCTGGTGCAGGCCGCGCTGGACCATGGCGCACCGGCCTTCCAGGCCCACACCCCGGCCATGCAGGCCTGGGTGCAGCAGCGGCTGGCGCAGGGGGCGCTGGCATCGTGGCCTGCCCTGGCCAGCCCAGCCACCGCCCCGGAGGCAGGCTGGCTGGTGCCCAGCCCCGACCTGCCGGCCCTGTGCCGCGGCCTGCTGCAAGGCAGCACCCTGCACACCGGCGTGGCGGTGGACAGCTTGCAGGCCAGCCCCCAAGGCTGGCGTTTGCTGGCCCAGGGCCAGGTGTTGGCCGAAGGGCTGGACCGCGTGCTGCTGGCCTTGCCCCCGGCCCAGGCCGCGCCACTGTTGGCGCCCCACCTGCCGGCCTGGGCGGCCGTGGCGCAAGCCGCGCCCATGCGGCCGGTGTGGACGCTGATGGCCGCCACGGTAGACAACGGCCGCACGCCACCCGCACAGGCCTGGCAGCCGAGCGAAGGCCCGCTGGCCTGGGTGATGCAACAAGACCGCCGCCCCGGGCGCAGCGCACCGCCCGGCCTGCGGCTGTGGGTGGCCCACGCCCGCCCCGACTGGAGCGAACAGCAGCTGGAGCTGCCCGCAGATGCCGCCCTGGCCCAGCTGCTGGCGGCCCTGGGCGAGGCGCTGGCCCAGGCACTGGCCGGCCCGCCGCCGGTCTGGGCCTACAGCACCGCACACCGATGGCGTTATGCCGTCCCGGCCCAATGCGCCAGCGTTCTGCAGGCGCCCAGCGGGCCAGCGCCCGACCCGGCTGCGGCGCCGCTGGCCTGGTGGTCGCCGGCCCTGGGCCTGGGGGTCTGTGGCGACTTCTTGTCGCCCAGCGGGCTGCACGCGGTGGAAGGGGCGTGGCTGTCGGCGCAGGCGCTGTGCCAGGCCACGCACCAAGGCATCGCCCAAGGCCCGGGCTGATGGCTTCAGCCCGCGTGGCCGCCACGCCACGCGGGCCCACAGCGGCCGGTGGCGGTGCGGTTACACTGCGGCTGCACATGGATACACGGATGTGTATCCAACACCGGAGCCGCCATGCCCCCTGCCGCCCCCAAAGACGCCGGACTGCGCATCCGCGTGGAACGTGAACTGCGCGAAGCCTTCGTGGCCGCTTGCCAGGCCCAGGGCCTGGCGGCTTCCGAAGTGCTGCGCGACTTCATGCGCGCCTACGCCGACAAACACGCCCAA
The DNA here is from genome assembly GCA_046318395.1 of Rubrivivax sp. Classification (GTDB taxonomy): domain Bacteria; phylum Pseudomonadota; class Gammaproteobacteria; order Burkholderiales; family Burkholderiaceae_C; genus Rubrivivax. Next base: position 31,112 of record JBKCUM010000142.1, on the reverse strand, counting down.
GGCCAGGGCGCACTGTTCGGCCACCGGGCCAGCACGGCAGACGGGGGCGACGCGGCATGAACATCCTGAAAGCCCCCGCCGGCGAACTGCTGCAGCTGCTGCAGGCGCTGGCCAGCGTGGTGGAACGCCGCCACGCCATGCCGGTGCTGAGCCAGGTGCTGATCAGCAAGGCCGGTGAACAGCTGGCCTTCACCACCAGTGACCTGGAACTGCAGCTGCGCCTGGAGACCACGCTGGGCGCCGGCAGCGGCCACGGCCAGGCCACGGCGCCGGTGCTGAAGCTGCTCGACATCTTGAAAGCCCTGCCGCCTGAGCAAGAGGCGGTGCTCACCTCCACACCCCAGCGGCTGAGCCTGTCCGCGGGACGCAGCCGCTTCACGCTGCAGTCGCTGCCCGCCGGGGACTTCCCACTGCAGGCCCCGGCCCACGACCTGGAAGACGCGTTCAGCCTGCCGCCCGCGCTGCTGCGCCAGCTGCTGGAGCAGGTGGACTTCGCGATGGCGGTGCAAGACATCCGCTACTACCTGAACGGCCTGCTGCTGCACACCGAAGGCCAGCAGCTGCGCCTGGTGGCGACCGACGGCAACCGCTTGGCCGTGGCCGAGGCCACGCTGGACCACGGCCTGCCCACACACAGCGCCATCCTGCCGCGCAAAACCGTGCACGCGCTGCAACGCCACCTGCGCACACCGCGCAGTGCGGCCGGCGCGGCCGAGCCCCAGGTGCAGGTGCGCCTGGCCCCGCAGCAGGCCTGCTTCCAGATGCCGGGCGCCACGCTGCTGAGCAAGCTGGTGGAAGGCCGTTTCCCCGACTACACGCGTGTGCTGCCGCAGCACCCGCGCCAGCGCCTGCAGCTGGACCGGGCCGAACTGCTGGCGGCCTTGCAGCGGGTGGCCGTGCTGACCAACGAACGCTTCCGCGGTGTGCGCCTGCACATCGAAGGCGGGCTGCTGCAGTTGTCGGCGGAAAACGGCGAACAGGAAGCGGCGGATGTGGAACTGGCGGTGCTGGGCCAAGCGCCCGACGACGCACCGCTGAACTTCGGCTTCAACCTCGTTTACCTGGTGGACGTGCTGAGCCGCAGCCACGCGGCCCAGGTGCGGCTGGCCGTGGTGGACGACCGCAGCCCGGTGCTGTTCACCTTCGACGACCGGCCGGGCTTCCAGTACGTGGTCAGCCCGATGCGTCTGTGAGCGGCGCGTCCAGGCCTGGCAAGCGGTAGACCAGCACTTTCAGCGCGCGTTCTTCGTCCACGTCGGCGAACATGGGCGGGTTGGCCACCCGCTGTTCGAACACCAGGTCTGGCGCCTGTTCGGCCACCGCGGCTTGCAAGAAAGCGCTGCCCAGTTCAGGCGCGTTCAGGCACAACAAGGCATGGCCGCCAGGCATCAGCAGATCGGGCAGGCGGCGCAGCAGGCGCGCGTAGTCCTTGGTGGCCACGAAGCTGCCCTTTTGGTAGCTGGGCGGGTCCACGATGACCAGGTCGTAGGGGCCGCCGCGCGTCACCTTGCCCCAGCTGGTGAACAGGTCGTGCGCCAGGAAGCTCGCGCCAGCGCTCAGGCCGTTGAGCTGGTGGTTGTGCTGGCCGGTGGCCAGGGCACCACGCGCCATGTCCAGGTTCACCACCTGGGTGGCGCCGGCCTGCAGCGCCACCACTGAAAAAGCGCAGGTGTAGGCGAAGAGGTTCAGCACCTTCAACCGCGGCGTGCTGAGCGCGCGCTGGGCGATGTGTTCGAGCACCCAGGCGCGGCCCGCGGCCATGTCCAGGAACAGCCCGTGGTTCTGCCCCTTCAGCACGTGCACGCGGTAGCGTGTGCCGGCCTCGGTGACGGTGTGCGGCTCGGGCACGTTGCCGGCCATCAGCCGCGTGTCGGCCGGGGCGCCAGGCCGGCGGCACTGGAACACCCAGTTCAGCGGCTGCCCGGGCGCCAACTGCGCCCAGCGCGCGGCCAGGGCCCGGCCCAGCAGCGCCAGGTCCTCGTCGGGCACTGGCTGGAAACTGGTCAGCACCCACACCGGCGGAAAAACGTCCAGCGTGAAGTGCTCCAAACCAGGGAAGCGCCCGCCGCGCCCGTGAAACACGCGCTGTGCGTCGGTGGGCAGCGGCAGTTGCGCGATGGTGTCCAGCAGGGCTTGCATCGGTGTGCGCTCGTTTTGAGGGTTGGGCCGTGGCGGTGGCCTGGCCCATGGCAAGGCCACCGGCCAGGCAAACGGCCAGGCAAAAAAACAGGGCGCCTGGGCGCCCTGGTCAATCAACGTTGCAAACACGGTCGGCAGCCGCCCGCGCCGCCTGGTGCGGCGCCCGGGGTGGCCCCTCGTCGCCCAGGGCGCTGGCCCCGGGCGCGTGGCGGTCAGTCCGCCTGACGGCGCAAGAACGCCGGGATCTCGATCTCGTCCATGCCGCTGTTGGCCAGGGAATCGACCTTGGCCGAAGCCTGGGCGCGCGTGCGCCACACGCTGGGGCTGGCCATGTTGGCGTAGTCGTGCTGCTGCAGCGCCGGGGCGGCGGTGATGCCGGCCGGCAGGCCCGTGCCACCGGCGGCCATGCTGGGCGCGGTGACGGCGGCGGCCGGCTGCGTCAGGATGGGCAGGTTGTCGGTGCCGGTGCGCAGCACAGGCTGGGCCACGGGTGCGGCGATCACCGGGGCCACCACGCTCAGCGGCGGGGTGCGGTTGTCGGCGCGGCGCTGGCTGTTCAGGCCGGTGGCGATGACGGTCACACGCAGCTGGTCGCCCAGGCTTTCGTCGTAGGCCGTGCCGTAGATGACGTGGGCGTCTTCGGCGGCGTAACGGCGGATGGTGTTCATCGCGTTGCGGCTTTCCGACAGCTTGAACTCGGCCTTGCTGGCCGCGATCAGCACCAGCACACCGCGCGCGCCGGACAGGTCGATGCCTTCCAGCAGCGGGCAGGCCACGGCGGCTTCGGCGGCCTTGGTGGCGCGGTTGGTGCCGCTGGCGGTGGCCGTGCCCATCATGGCCTTGCCGGGTTCGCTCATCACGGTCTTCACGTCTTCGAAGTCGACGTTCACCAGGCCCGGGATGTGGATGATGTCGCTGATGCCGCCCACGGCGTTCTTCAGCACGTCGTTGGCGTGGGCGAAGGCTTCTTCCTGGGTGACGTCGTCGCCCATGACTTCCAGCAGCTTCTCGTTCAGCACCACGATCAGGCTGTCGACGTTGGCTTCCAGTTCGGCCACGCCGTCGTCGGCCTGCTTGCTGCGGCGCTTGCCTTCGAATTCGAAAGGCTTGGTCACCACGCCCACGGTCAGGATGCCCATGTCCTTGGCGATGCGCGCGATCACCGGTGCCGCGCCCGTGCCCGTGCCACCGCCCATGCCGGCGGTGATGAACAGCATGTTGGCGCCCTGGATGGCCGCGCGGATGCGCTCTTCGGCTTCTTCGGCCGAGACACGGCCCACGTCGGGCTTGCTGCCCGCGCCCAGACCGGTGGCGCCCAGCTGCACCAGCGCGCCGGCGCCGCTGCGGTTCAGGGCCTGTGCGTCGGTGTTGGCGCAGATGAAGTCCACGCCTTGCACGCCCTGGGCAATCATGTGCTCAACGGCGTTGCCGCCGCCACCGCCGACGCCGATCACCTTGATCTGGGTACCTTGGTCAAATTGTTCGATCATTTCGATGGGCAGGTGAGCCTCCTGAACGTGTTTGCAGTTGCCGTTGATGTAACGCCGTAACCCGAAGCTCGGCTGACCTGTGGGGGCCTCGTGGTGGGCCCTTTTTCAGAAAAACTAGAAGTTCCCAAGAAACCAGTCCTTGGCGCGGCCCAGCAGGGTCGTGACCGACCCCGCCTGTGCCGCCGCCTTGTGCCCACGCTGGCGCGCCAGCCGGGCTTCGTCCAACAAACCCATCACGGTGGCCGAACGCGGATTGGCCACCATGTCGCCTAACGCCGCACTGTAGGTGGGCAGGCCGCGGCGCACGGGCTTCAGAAAGATGTCTTCGGCGAGCTCCACCATGCCGGGCATCACCGAAGAACCGCCGGTGATGACGATGCCGCTGCTCAGCACCTCTTCGTAGCCCGATTCGCGGATGACCTGGTGCACCAGCGAGAAGATCTCTTCCACGCGCGGTTCGATCACACCGGCCAGGGCCTGGCGACTCAGCAGGCGCGGTGCGCGGTCGCCCAGGCCCGGCACTTCCACCTGTTCCGTGGGATCGGCCAGCAGTTGTTTGGCCACGCCGTACTCGACCTTGATCTCTTCGGCGTCCTTCGTGGGCGTGCGCAGCGCCATCGCGATGTCGCTGGTGATGAGGTCGCCGGCGATGGGGATGACGGCCGTGTGGCGCACGCTGCCGTCGGTGTAGATCTGGACGTCGGTGGTGCCGGCGCCGATGTCGACCACGGCCACACCCAGGCTCTTTTCGTCGGGCGTCAGCACCGCACCGGCGCTGGCGCTGGGGTTCAGCACCAGGCGTTCAACCTCCAGCCCGCAGCGGCGCACGCACTTCAGGATGTTCTCGGCCGCGCTCTGCGCGCCGGTGACGATGTGCACCTTCACTTCGAGCCGGCTGCCCGACATGCCGATGGGTTCTTTGACCTCGTGGCCGTCGATGACGAACTCTTGCGGCTCCACCAGCAGCAGGCGCTGGTCGTTGGGGATGTTGATGGCCTTGGCGGTTTCGACCACACGCGCCACGTCGGTGGGCGTGACCTCGCGGTTGTCGCGCACGATGACCATGCCCGTGCTGTTCTGGCCGCGGATGTGGCTGCCGGTGATGCCGGTGTAGACGCTGCTGATCTTGCAGGCGGCCATCATCTCGGCCTCTTTCAGCGCCTGCTGGATGCTTTGCACGGTGGCGTCGATGTTGACCACCACGCCGCGCTTCAAACCGTGCGTGGGCGCCACGCCCAGGCCGGCCACCCGCAGGCCACCGTCGGGCAGCACCTCGGCGGCCACGACCATCACCTTGGCGGTGCCGATGTCGAGGCCGAACACGAGGTCCTTGTAGTCCTTGGCCATGGAATTCTCAGTTGATGGATTTGTTGTTGTGGAGGGTGGTCACGCCGCGCAGCCGCACCGCATAGCCTTCGGTGTGGCGCAGGTCGGCGTGCAGCAGCGGCGCGCGGTAACGCGCGGTCAGCTGCCCCAGCGTGCGGGCAAAACGTTCGGTGCGGGCCAGCACTTCGTCGTCGCTGCCACGGCCCAGTTCCAGCGTGGCGCCGCTGTCGAGTTCGGCGCGCCAGGAACCACGGCCCGACAGCGCCAGGTGGGTGATGTTCATCTCCAGCCCGCCCAACACCGGCTGCAGGCGCTGGAACAGGGCCAGCATCTGCCCAGCACTGCCTTCGGGGCCGGCGAACCGCGGCAGGGCCTCGTCTTCCACGTCGCCCACGTTGGCCTCGAAAACCTCGCCGAAGCTGTTCACCAGGCGGTCGTTGCCGTCTTCGTTGACCCACAGCGCGGCCGGGCGGTGCTCTTCCAGGCGCACGCGCAGGCGGTCCGGCCACACCCGCCGCACCACGGCCTGGCGCACCCAGGGCACGCTCTCGAAAGCCGCACGGCTGTCTTGCAGCTTCAGGCTGAAGAAGTTGCCCTGCAGCGCCGGCACCGCGTTAGCGCGCAAGGTGTTGACGCTGTTGCGCGTGAGGTCGCCTTCGATCTGCACCGCCTTCAGTGTGAACAAGGGCAGGCGGCTCACCCAGCCCAGGCCCGCGGCCAGCAGCGCGGCGCCGGCCAGCACAAACACCCCACCGGCCACGCCGTTCATCAGGCGCACGTCCAGCGGCAACGCCACCGGGGGCGCGGGCTGGAAGCGGGGTTGGCGTTGCAGCATGGCGGTGTTCAGCCCTGGGCGGCGCCGGGGGTGGCGGCTGCGTTGGCGGCTGCGTTGGCGGCAACAGGGCGGGCGCTGTCCAGCGTGGCAGCGGCCACCAGCTGCACGCACAGGGCTTCGTAGCTGATGCCGGCGGCCTTGGCGGCCATGGGCACCAGCGAGTGGCCGGTCATGCCGGGGCTGGTGTTCATTTCCAGCAAGAAGATGCGGCGGTCGCTGCTGCGCAGCATCAGGTCGGCGCGGCCCCAGCCGCGGCAACCCAGGGCCCGGTAAGCGGCCAACGTGAGGCGCTGCACCTCGGCTTCTTCTTGCGGTGCCAGGCCGGCCGGGCAGCGGTAGCCCGTGTCTTCGGCGTAGTACTTGTGGTGGAAGTCGTAGTTGCCGTCGGGTGCGTCGATGCGGATGACGGGCAGCGCGCGGGCGCCTTCGCCTGCACCCAACACAGCGCATGTGAGTTCGATACCGGGGATGAACTCTTCGCACAACACGTCGGGGTCGTATTGTGCGGCCAGACGCACCGCTTCTTGCATCTGCGAATACCCCAAGACCTTGGAAATGCCGATGGAAGAACCCTCGTGCGGCGGCTTCACGATCAGCGGCAGGCCCAGGGTGTCGGGCACCTGCACCACGGCCTCGCGGCCTTGAGACTGCGGGTTCAACAGCACCCAGGCCGGCGTGGGCAGGCCCTCGGCCTTGAAGAGGCGCTTGCTCATGGTCTTGTCCATCGCGATGGCACTGGCCATCACGCCAGAACCCGTGTAGGGCAGGCCCAACAGTTCCAGCGCGCCCTGCACCGTGCCGTCTTCGCCGTGGCGGCCGTGCAGGGCGATGAACACACGCGCGAAACCTTCGCGCTTCAGGTCTTCCAGCGGGCGCTCGGCGGGGTCGAAAGCGTGGGCGTCCACGCCCTGCGAACGCAGCGCGGCCAGCACACCGGTGCCCGACATCAGCGACACCTCGCGCTCGGCGCTGCGGCCGCCGGTCAACACGGCCACCTTGCCCAGGGCCTTCACATCCACGGTCTGGTTCATGCGCGCGCTCCCACCACGTCCACCACCTTTTGTGGCACACCGCCCATCGAACCCGCGCCCATGGCGATGACGACATCGCCGTCGCGGGCGAAGTCGGCAATGGCCTGCGGCAGCGTGGCCACGTCGTCCACAAACACCGGGTCCACCTTGCCGGCCACACGCAAGGCGCGCGCCAGCGCGCGGCCGTCGGCGGCGACGATGGGGCTTTCGCCGGCCGAGTACACCTCGGTCAGCAGCACGGCGTCGGCGCTGCCCATCACCTTCACGAAGTCTTCGAAGCAGTCGCGCGTGCGGGTGTAGCGGTGCGGCTGGAAGGCCAGCACCAGGCGGCGGCCGGGGAAAGCCCCGCGTGCGGCCGACAGCACGGCGGCCATCTCCACCGGGTGGTGGCCGTAGTCGTCGATCAAGGTGAACTGGCCACCCGTGGCGGCGGCCAACTCGCCATAACGCTGGAAACGGCGGCCCACGCCGGTGAAGCCGGCCAGCGCACGTTCGATGGGCGCGTCGGGCAGTTCCAGCTCCGTGGCCACGGCGATGGCGGCCAGCGCGTTCAGCACGTTGTGACGGCCCGGCAGGTTCAGCGTGACGCTGAAGGCCGGCAGCACCACGCCGTTGCGGCGCTGGCAGGTGAACTGCATCTGGCCACCGGGCAGGGCCACCACGTCCACGGCACGCACCATGTTGTCTTCGCCGAAACCGTAGCTGACGATGGGGCGCGACAGCATGGGCATGATGGCCTTCACGCCGGGGTCGTCGCCACACAACACGGCCGCGCCGTAGAAGGGCATGCGGTGCACGAAGTCCACAAACGCGCCGCGCAGCTTGCTGAGGTCGTGGCCGTAGGTCTCCATGTGGGCGGCGTCGATGTTGGTCACCACCGCCATCACCGGCATCAGGTTCAGGAACGAAGCGTCGCTCTCGTCGGCTTCCACCACGATGTAGTCGCCGGAACCCAGGCGCGAATTGGCGCCGGCGCTGACCAGCTTGCCGCCGATCACGAAGGTCGGGTCCAGCCCGGCTTCGTTCAGCACGCTGGCCACCAGCGAGGTGGTGGTGGTCTTGCCGTGGGTGCCGGCGATGGCGATGCCCCGCTTCAGGCGCATCAGCTCGGCCAGCATCACGGCGCGCGCCACCAAGGGCACGCGCTTGGCGCGCGCGGCGATGACCTCGGGGTTGTCGCCCTTCACCGCGGTGCTGGTGACCACGCAATCGGCCCCCGCGATGTTCTCGGCCGCGTGGCCGATGTGCACCTGCAGGCCCAGCTGGGCCAGGCGCTGCGTGGTGGCGCTGTCGGCCTGGTCGCTGCCGCTGACGCGGTAACCCAGGTTGTGCAGGATCTCGGCAATGCCGCTCATGCCGGCACCGCCGACACCGACGAAGTGGATGTGCTTGACGGCGTGTTTCATGGCTTCACGAACGATTCGATGAGGTCGGCCACGCGGGCGGCGGCACGGGGTTGGGCCAGGGCACGGGCACGTTGCGCCATGGCCAGCAGTTGCGGGCGGTCCAGCGTGCGCAGGGCTTCGGCCAGCGCGGCGGGTGTCAGCTCGGCCTGCGGCAGGTGCAGGCCGGCACCGTGCTGGGCCAGGTAGGCGGCGTTGTCGCGCTGGTGGCTGGTGGTGCTGACGATCAGCGGCACCAGCAGGGCCGGCACACCGGCGGCGCAGAGTTCGCTGACGGTGATGGCGCCGGCACGGCAGACCATCAGGTCGCAGTCGGCCAGACGCGCCGGCATGTCGTCGATGAAGGGCAGCACCTCGGCCGGGATGCCGGCTTGGGCATAAGCCGCGCGCACGGCATCGGCCTGGGCGGCGCCGGTCTGGTGTGTCACCAACGGGCGCTGCTCGGCCGGCAACAGGGCCAGGGCCGCAGGCAAGGTTTGGTTCAGCACCTGGGCGCCCAGGCTGCCGCCCACCACCAGCAGGCGCAGCGGGCCTTGGCGGCCGGCGGAGCGCTGTGTGGGCTCGGTGATGGCCTCGATCTCGGCACGCACCGGGTTGCCGGTGACCACGCCCTGCTTCACCTGGGCCGTGGCCGGGCCGGCAAAACCGAAGGCCACCTTGTCGGCCACGGGCAGCAGGCTCTTGTTCGACAGCAGCAGGGCCGCGTCGGCGTTCACCAGCACCAGCGGTTTGTTCAGCAGGCTGGCCATCAGGCCACCCGGGAAACACACATAACCGCCCATGCCCAGCACGGCCGTGGTCTGGCGGCGGCGCAGGATGGCCAGGCTGTCCCACATGGCCTTCAGCAGGCGGAAGCCCCCGGTGGCCAGGCCCAGCACGCCCTTGCCACGCAGGCCGCTGAAAGCCAGGCGGTCCAGCGGCAGGCCGGTGGGCGGCACCAGCTTGTTTTCCATGCCGGTCTCGGTGCCCAGCCAGCTCACCGTCCAGCCGCGGCTTTGCATTTCACGCGCGACGGCCAGGCCGGGGATCACGTGGCCACCGGTGCCTGCGGCCATGACGACGAGGTGCTTGCTCATGCGCGGCCTCCGCGCATGAGTTGTCTGCTTTCAATGTCCACCCTGACCACGATGGCCAAAGCCACCAGGTTCATCAAGATGGCCGAACCGCCGTAGCTCATCAACGGCAGCGTCAGGCCCTTGGTGGGCAGCACGCCCAGGTTCACGCCCATGTTGATGAAGGTTTGCGCGCCGAACCAGATGCCCACGCCCTGCACCATCAGCCCGGCGAACACGCGGTCCAGCGCGATGGCCTGGCGGCCGATGACGAAGATGCGGCGCGTCAGCCAGAAGAACATCACGATGACACTGGCCACGCCGATGAAGCCCAGCTCTTCGCCGATGACGGCCAGCAGGAAGTCGGTGTGCGCCTCGGGCAGGTAGTGCAGCTTTTCCACGCTGGCGCCCAGGCCCTGGCCGAAGATCTCTCCGCGGCCGAAGGCGATCAGCGAGTGCGTCAGCTGGTAGGCCTTGCCCTGGGCGTAAGCCGGGTTCCAGGGGTCCAGGTAGGCCAGGATGCGGTGTCGGCGCAGGTCGTCGAAGGCGATGATGGTCGCGAAAGCGCCCACGATGACCAGCGCGATCAAGAAGAACATGCGCCCGTTCACACCGCCCAGGAACAGGATGCCCATGGCCACCGTGCCGATGACGATGAAGGCCCCCATGTCGGGCTGGCGCAGCAGCAGCACACCGATGAGGAACACCGCCGTCACCATGGGCCACACGGCGGCGAAGAAGTTCTCCTTGATGTCCATCTTGCGCACCATATAGCTGGCGGCGTACATGGCCACGGCCAACTTGGCCAGTTCACTGGGCTGGAAGTTCATGAAACCCAGCGGGATCCAGCGCCGCGAGTTGTTCACCACCTTGCCGATGAAGGGCAGCAGCACGGCCACCAGCAACAGCAGCGACACCAGGAAGATCAGGTTCGCGTGCTTCTCCCAGAAGGCCACCGGCACCTGCACCACCAACAAGGCCACGGACACGCCGACGCCCAACGCAAACAGGTGGCGGTTCAGGAAGAAGGTGGCCGAGTACTTGGCGAACTTGGGGTTGTCGGGCAGGGCCACCGAGGCCGAGTACACCATCACCAGGCCCAGCAGCAGCAGGGCCACGACCACACCGACCAAGGTCTGGTCGAAGGCCAGCAGGCGCGCCGGGCGGGCACCCAGGTCCACCTGGTCGCGCACCGGCAGCGGCTCGGCCGTGCGCTGGGCGAACCAGGCGCGCAGGCGCTGCAGCAAGGGGGGGCGTTGGGCCTGGGCGTTCATGGCGTTCAGGCGATGCCTTGTTCCTGCGCCAGGGCCTGCACCGCCTGCACGAACACGTCGGCGCGGTGGGCGTAGTTGCGGAACATGTCCAGGCTGGCGCAGGCCGGGCTCAGCAGCACGGCGTCGCCGGGCTGGGCCTGCTGGAAACACCAGGCCACGGCGGCTTCCAGCGTGGCGTGGCGTTGCAGCGGGGTGTCGCCCAGCGGTTGCAGCGCTTGTTCGATGGCCTGGGCGTCGCGGCCGATGGTGGCCACGGCGCGGGCGAAACGCTGCACCGGCGCGGCCAACGGCGCGAAGTCCTGGCCCTTGCCGTCACCGCCCAGGATGACCACCAGCTTGGCCGGGGCCTTGTCGGCGCCCAGGCCGGTCAACGCCGCCACGGTGGCGCCCACGTTGGTGCCCTTGCTGTCGTCGAAGGCTTCCACGTCACCGACGTTGCCGATCCACTGCACCCGGTGCGGTTCGCCTTCGTATTCACGCAGGCCGTGCAGCATGGGCGCCAGCGGGCAGCCGATGCTGGAGGCCAGCGCCAGCGCGGCCAGCGCGTTGCTGGCGTTGTGGCGGCCGCGCAGGCGCAGCGCGTCGGCGGGCATCAGGCGCTGCAGGTGGATCTCCACCTCCTCGCCCTTCTTGCGCTTGATGGTCGGGTCCAGCGGATGGGCGCGCACCAACCAGGCCATGCCGTTTTCCTGCACCAGGCCGAAGTCGCCGGGCTGCTGCGGCGCGTCCAGGCCGAAGCGCACCACGTGGCGCGGGCGGACCACCGGGGCGGCGGGGTCGGCCTTGGTCTTGGCCTTGCCCTTCACCACGGGCGTGGGCACGGGCACCAGGGCCTCGACCACGGCTTCGTCGCGGTTGATGACCATCACCGCCTGCTGGCCGAAGATGCGCGCCTTGGCCGCCGTGTAGCCGGCCATGTGGCCGTGCCAGTCCAGGTGGTCCTGCGTGATGTTCAACACCGTGGCGGCGCTGGGTTCGAAGTGGCGCACCCCGTCGAGCTGGAAGCTGGACAGTTCCAGCACCCAGACCTCGGGCAGGCCTTGCTGCGGACCGTCGGCGTGGTGCGGCTTGTGGGCCGTCAGGTTGGTGGTGGACAGCTGCGGCACCCAGGGGGCGGGCATGCTGTCTTCGTCGTCGTCCGCTTCTGCGGCTTCGACGTCGGCCACCATAGCCGCTTCATCGGCCGCAGCCTCGGGCTCCACCGCCTCGTGCTCGCGGCCCTCTGCACGCGCGATTTCAGCGGCCAAGCGGTCGGCTTTGGCTTTGGCTTCAGCCGCCGCCTCGGCTTCGGCCTGCGCCACCGCAGCGGCGGCCGCGGCGGCTTCGGCCTCGGCGGCGCGTTCGGCGGCCGTGGCTTCGTCGATGCCCACCTGCTCGTCCAGGCAGCGCTGCAGCGTGCCCAGCATGGTGGGGCCGATGTTGCCGGCGGCGATGACGCTGCGGCCGGCGCGCTCCACCAGCAGCGCCGTCAGCGCCGTGGTGGTGGTCTTGCCGTTGGTGCCGGTGATGGCCAGCACCTGGGGTTGGTAGCCACGGCTGCGCTGCAGGCGGGCCAAGGCTTCGGCGAACAGGTCCAACTCGCCCCACACCGGCACCTCGGCTTCCGCCGCGGCTTGCAACAAGGCGGCCAGGCGGGTGTCCAGCGGCGACAGGCCGGGGCTCTTCAGCACACGGTCCACACCGGCCAAAGCGCTGGCCGGCAACTCGCCGTGCAGGCGCTGCACGGTGGGCAGTTCTTCGGCCAGGGCGGCGGCTTGCGGCGGGTGTTCGCGGCTGTCCCACACGCTGGCTTCAGCGCCTTGGCGCACACACCAGCGCAGCATGACCAGGCCACTGTCGCCCAGGCCCAGCACCAGCACACGCAGGCCTTGCATGGGCAGCGTGGCTTCGGCGCTGGGCACAGCGCCGACTTCGTGGGTGGGGGACGTGGTGGCGTCGTTCATGGCAGGGTTCAGGCGCTGCGCTTCAACGCAGCTTCAAGCTGGCCAGGCCCACCAGGCACAGCAGCATGGTGATGATCCAGAAGCGCACGACCACCTGGGTTTCGGCCCAGCCCTTCTTTTCGAAGTGGTGGTGCAGCGGCGCCATCAAGAAGATGCGGCGGCCTTCGCCGTACTTCTTCTTGGTGTACTTGAACCAGGCCACCTGCACCATGACGCTCAGCGCCTCGGCCACGAAGATGCCGCCCATGATGCCCAGCAGGATTTCCTGGCGTGTGATGACGGCGATGGTGCCCAGCGCACCGCCCAGCGACAGCGCGCCCACGTCGCCCATGAACACCTGGGCCGGTGCGGCGTTGAACCACAGGAAGGCCAGGCCGGCACCGGCCATGGCGGCGCAGAACACCAGCAGTTCACCGGCGCCCGGGATGTAGGGGAACAGCAGGTACTTGCTGAACACCGAGTTGCCCACCACGTAGGCGAACACGCCCAGGGCGCTGCCCACCATCACCACCGGCATGATGGCCAGGCCGTCCAGGCCGTCGGTGAAGTTCACGGCGTTGCTGGCGCCCACGATGACGAACCAGCTCATCGCGATGAAGCCGAACACGCCCAGCGGGTAGCTGATGGTCTTGAAGAAGGGCACCATCAGGTCGGCCTTGGGCGGCAGTTCGTTGCTGAAGCCACTGCCCACCCAGCGCAGAAAGAGTTCCAGCACACGCAGGTTGCTGGTTTCCGACACGCTGAAGGCCAGGTACAGCGCGGCCACCAGGCCGATGATGCTTTGCCACAGGAACTTCTCGCGGCTGCGCATGCCTTCGGGGTCTTTGCGCACCACCTTGCGGTAGTCGTCCACCCAGCCGATGGCGCCAAAGCCGAAGGTCACCAGCATCACCACCCACACGAAGCGGTTGCTCCAGTCGAACCACAACAAGGTGCTGACGCCGATGCCGATGAGCACCAGCACACCGCCCATGGTGGGCGTGCCCCGTTTGCCCAGGTGGCTTTGCACACCGTACTCGCGGATGGGCTGGCCGATCTTCATCTCGGTCAGGCGGCGGATGACCCAGGGGCCAAACGCCAGACCGATGAGCAGCGAGGTCATGGCCGCCAGCACGGCGCGGAAGGTCAGGTACTGGAAGACACGCAGGAACCCCAGGTGCTCGGGGAACTGCTGCATCAGGAATTGGCTCAGGGCCAGCAACATCAGGCTTTCCCCCCGCGGTGGTGTGGCGGTGTGTGGCGGGCTTGCAGGGCCTGCACCACCTGTTCCATCTTCATGAAGCGAGAACCTTTCACCAGCACCGACGCGGCGGCCGGGGCTTCGTGCAGGGCCGCCACCAGGGCGGCGGTGTCGGGGAAGTGGCGGTCGCCACGGGCGTGGACCGACAGCGGGCCGGCTGTCCAGAGCACCTCGACGCCACGTTGGCGCGCGGCGCGGCCCACCTCGGTGTGGAACTCGGGGCCGTGGTCGCCCACCTCGCCCATGTCGCCCAGCACCAGCCAGCGCGGGCCGGGCAAGGCCGAGAGCACGTCCACCGCGGCCAGCATGCTGTCGGGGTTGGCGTTGTAGGTGTCGTTCACCAGGGTCACGTCGCGCCCGCTCAGGTGCAGGCGCTGGGCCTGGCTGCGGCCATTGACGGGTTTGAAGTCGGTCAGGCCTTCGCTCACCGCGGCCAGCGGCACCCCGGCGGCCAGCGCACAGGCCGTGGCCGCCAAGGCGTTCTTCACGTTGTGCAAACCGGCCTGGGCCAGCGTGGCCGTGGTGCGGCCGGCGGGCGTGTTCAGCGTGATGACCCAGGCCGTGCCCTGCCAACTGGCTTCGCCCGTCACGTCGGCCGGGCCTTGCAGTGCGAAGGTGAACACGCGGCGCGCACCGGCCAGTTCGCGCCACAGCGGCGTGAAGGCGTCGTCGGCCGGGAACACGGCCGTGCCGTCGGCCGGCAAGGCGCTGATGACGCTGCCGTTTTCCCGCGCCACGGCTTCCACCGTGGCCATGAATTCCAGGTGCTCGCGTTGCGCGTTGTTCACCAGGGCGATGCGGGGCTGGGCCATGGCGGCCAACTCCGCAATCTCACCCGGGTGGTTCATGCCCAGTTCCACCACACCGGCGCGGTGCTGGCCGTTCAGGCGCATCAGCGTCAGCGGCACGCCGATGTGGTTGTTCAGGTTGCCCTGGGTGGCGAAGCTGGCGTCACCGAAGGCCGCGCGCAGGATGCTGGCCACCATCTGCGTGACCGTGGTCTTGCCGTTGCTGCCGGTCACCGCCACCAGGGGCAGGCTGTGGCGCGCGCGCCAGGCCGTGGCCAACTGCTGCAGGGCCTGCAGGGTGTCGGCCACCTGCAGGCCGGGCAGGCTGGTGGCGCCCAGGCCACGCTCGGCCAGCGCTGCCACGGCACCGGCGGCGGCAGCTTGGGGCAGGAAATCGTGGGCGTCGAAACGTTCACCGCGCAGGGCGACGAACAAGTCGCCGGGCTGCAGGCTGCGGGTGTCGCTGTGCACACGCGTGAAGGCGATGTCGCCCGCGCCCACCAGCGTGGCGCCGGGCAGCAGGGCCTGGGCCTGGGCCAGGGTCAACAAGGGGGCGGCTGGGCTCAAGCGTCCACCCCGAAACGTTGTTGCAACGCGGTCTGCACCACGGCGGCGTCCAGGAAGGGGTGGCGCTGGCCCATCACTTCTTGGTAGTCCTCGTGGCCTTTGCCGGCCACGCAGACCACGTCGTTCGGCGCGGCCTGTTGGATGGCGAACTCGATGGCAGCGCGGCGGTCGGCGATGACGGCACGCGGCTGCGGCAGACCGGCTTGGATCATCGCCAAGATGGCTTCCGGCGCTTCGCTGCGCGGGTTGTCGCTGGTCAGCACCACCTGGTCGGCACGCTCGCCAGCGATGGTGCCCATCAGCGGGCGCTTGGCGGTGTCGCGGTCGCCACCACAGCCGAACACGCACCACAGGTGGCCACCACGCGCCTGGGCCAACGGGCGCAGCGCGGCCAGGGCTTTGTCCAAAGCATCGGGCGTGTGGGCGTAGTCCACCACCACTTCCAGCGTGCGGTTGCCCACGCGCTGCATGCGGCCGGGCACGGGCGTGAGTTGCGGCACCACGGCCACGGCATCGGCCAGCGGCACGCCCAGCGCGCGCAAGCCGCCCAGCACCACCAACAGGTTGTGCGCGTTGTAGTCGCCGATCAGCGTGCTGCGCACGGCCACGGCCTCGGCAGTACCGGCTTCCAGCAGGTCGAAAGCCAGGCCGCCGTCCACATAACGCAAAGCCTGGGCCTGCAGACGGGCCGGGCCTTGCGTGGACACGGTCCACAGGTTCAGCACGCGGCCGCCACCCACTTCGGCCGTCAGCTCGGCCGCCAGTTCCGCGCCCTTGGCGTCGTCCACGTTCACGCTGGCGGCTTTCAGGCCGGGCCAGCTGAACAGGCGGCGCTTGGTGGCCCAGTAGGCTTCCATGGTGCCGTGGTAGTCCAGGTGGTCGCGCGTGAGGTTGGTGAACAGCGCGACGTCGATGGCCACACCCGCCAGACGGTGTTCAGCGATGCCGTGCGACGAAGCCTCCATCGCGCAAGCCGCGTAGCCTTCACCCACCATGCGGCGCAGGTTGGCCTGCAGCGTCACGGGGTCGGGCGTGGTCAGGCCGGTGGCCACCACGCTGCCCTGCCCGCCGCCCGCCGCGGCCGCGCCCAGTGGCGGCTCGCCAATGCCCAGCGTACCCACCACGCCGCAGCGGCGGCCCAGCAGCGTCAGCGCCTGGGCCGTCCACCAGGCCGTGCTGGTCTTGCCGTTGGTGCCGGTGGTGGCCACCACGTCCAGCTGCTGGCTGGGTTCGTCGAAGTACGCGGCGGCGATGCGGCCGGTGGCGGCCTTCATCGCCGGCAGCGTGGCCACACGGGCGTCTTCAAAACCGAAGGCTTCCACGCCTTGTTCTTCCACCAGGCAGGTGGTGGCACCGGCGGCCAGGGCCTGGGCCACGTAGGCGCGGCCGTCGTTGGCGTAACCCGGCCAGGCGATGAAGGCGTCGCCGGGCTGCACGCGGCGGCTGTCGGCGCGCAGCGTGCCGGTGACCCAGCTCTTGAGCCAGCGGGCCGCGGCCTCGGGCGATTTCAGGTGCGTCAATGGCATGTCAGAAGCTCTCTTGTTCGGCGACCACGGGCTTGCCGACGATCTGGGCTTTCACCTCGATGTCCGGGGCCACGCCCATCAGGCGCAGCGTGTTCTGCGCCACCTGGCCGAACACCGGCGCGGCGATGTCGCCGCCGTAGAACACGCCCTTGCCGGGCTCGTCCACCATCACCGCCACCACGATGCGCGGCTGGTGCACCGGGGCGATGCCCACGAACCACGAGCGGTACTTGTTGCCGTAGCCCTTGCCTTCTTGTTTGCGCGCGGTGCCCGTCTTGCCACCCACCGAATAGCCGATGCTGTTGAGCTGGGCCTTGGGCGCCGTGCCCCCGTTGGCCACGGCCAGGGCCAGCATCTCGCGCACGGCACGGGCGGTCTCGGGCTTGAACACGCGCTGGCCCACGGCGGGCGCTTCGCGCTTGAGCATGGTGGCTTGGATCACATCGCCGTCGCGCGCAAACACCGTGTAGGCCCGCGCCAGCTGGAACAGGCTGGCCGACAAACCGTAGCCGTAGCTCATGGTGGCCTTCTCGATGGGCCGCCAGGTCTTGTAGGGCCGCAGACGGCCGGTGACGACGCCGGGGAAGTCCAGCTGCGGCTTCTGGCCCAGGCCCACGGCGCTGTAGGTTTCCCACATGGCACGCGACTCCAGGTCCATCGCGATCTTCACCGTGCCGACGTTGCTGCTCTTCTGGATGATCTCGTTGACCGTCAGCACGCCGTGCGGGTGCGAGTCGGTGATGGTGCTGCCGGTGATGGTGATGCGCCCAGGCGCGGTGTCGAAACGGCTGTCCGGGCGCAGGCGGCCGCTGTCCAGCGCCAGCGCAGCGATCAGCGGCTTCATCGTGGAGCCGGGCTCGAAGGTGTCGGTCAGCGCACGGTTGCGCATCACGCCGGCGGCGGGCCGCTGCCGTTCACCGGGCGTGTAGCTGGGGTAGTTGGCCAGGGCCAGCACCTCGCCGGTGACACTGTCCAGCACCACCACGCTGCCGGCCTTGGCGTTCTGCTCGACCACCATGTCGCGGATGCGCTGGTAGGCGAAGAACTGCACCTTGCTGTCCAACGAAAGCTGGATGTCCTGGCCGTTCACGGGGTCGGTCTGGTCGCCGATGTCTTCGATCACGCGACCCAGCCGGTCCTTGACCACGGCACGCTGGCCGTCGCGGCCTTCCAGGGCTTTCTGGAAGTACAGCTCCACGCCTTCCAGACCCTGGTCTTCCACGTTGGTGAAGCCCACCACCTGCGCCGCGGCTTCGCCTTCGGGGTAGCGGCGCTTGTACTCGCGCACCTGGTACACGCCCTTGGCGCCGATGTCCTTCACCGCCTGCCAAGTGGGTTCGTCCACCTGGCGGCGCAGCCAGGCGAAGCCCCCGTTGCCAGCCACCTTGGCGTCCAGTTCAGCGGGGCTGAGCCCCAGGGTCTTGGCCAGGGCCTTGCGCTGGGCGCTGTCGGCCTGGAAGTCCTTGGGGATGGCCCAGACGCTGGGCGTGGGCACCGACGTGGCCAACACCAGGCCATTGCGGTCCAGCACACGGCCACGGCTGGCCTGCAGCTCCAGCGTGTGCGCGTAGCGCTTTTCGCCCTGCTTTTGGTAGAAGTCCGCCGCGATCAGCTGGATCCACACCGCGCGGCCCAGCAACACGGCAAACGCCAGGCCCACCATCACCACGATGAACCGCGAGCGCCAAGGCGGCGTCTTGCTGGCCAGCAGCGGGCTGGTGGCGTAGTTGACACTGCGCACGGTGTTGGCGCGCGGCGTGTTGCCGCCCATCATGGCCGCGCCCCCGCTTGGGCCGAGGCCGGCGCAGCCAGGCTGCCCGGCCGGTCCTTCACGTACTCGGTGACACCGGCCGTGGCCGTGCGCATCTGCAGCTTCTCACGCGCCACCTGCTCCACGCGCAGGTGCGTGGCGCGGCCCTGGCGTTCGGCCTCGAGGCGCTTGGTCTCGATGTCCAGCTGCTGCTGTTCGTTCTTCGCGCGGTCCACGGCCGTGAAGAGGCGGCGGCCTTCGTAGGCACTGCGCACCAGCACGAAGCAGCTGCCCAGCAGGGCCACGGCCAACAGCAGGTTCAGCTTGTTCACGCCGCACCCCCGGCCGCCTTGTAGCGCTGGTGTGCCGGCGGCACCGGCACGTCGGTGCGGCGCGCCACGCGCATGACGGCGCTGCGCGAGCGTGGGTTCGCCGCCACTTCTTCAGCGCTGGGTTTCACGCGGCCCAGGGCTTCCAGCAGCAGCGGCTTGGGCGGCGCCATGGGCGCGCGGCGGTCCACCTCGTCGCGGCTTTCGCGCGCGATGAAGGTCTTGACGATGCGGTCTTCCAGCGAATGGAAGCTGATGACGACCAGGCGCGCTTCGGGCGCCAACAGCGGCAGCGTGGCGCTCAGGCCCTGTTCCAGGTCTTCGAGCTCGGCGTTGACGAAAATCCGAAGAGCTTGAAAGGTGCGCGTGGCGGGGTCTTGGCCCGCTTCACGGGTTTTGACTGCACGAGCCACGAGCGCGGACAGCTCGGCCGTGGTTCGCAGGGGTTCGCCGCTTTCCCGGCGAGCAACAACCGCCTTTGCAATCTGAAAAGCAAACCGTTCTTCCCCATAGTCGCGGATCACCTGCGTGAGTTGGCGCTCGTCAGCGCGGGCCAGAAAGTCGGCGGCGGTCTCGCCGCGTGTGGTGTCCATGCGCATGTCCAGCGGCGCATCGAAACGGAAGCTGAAACCGCGCTGCGGGCTGTCGATCTGCGGCGAGCTGACGCCCAGGTCCAGCAGCACGCCGGCCACCTGGTGCACACCCAACGCGGCCAGCTGCGCGGCCATGTCGCCAAAGCTGGCGTGGCAGATGTGGAAACGCGGGTCAGTAAAGCGCGCGGCTTCGGCCAGCGCCTCGGGGTCTTTGTCGAAGGCGATCAGCCGGCCTTGGGGGCCCAGTTGCGCCAGCACGGCACGGCTGTGGCCGCCGCGGCCGAAGGTGCCGTCCACATAGACGCCGTCGGGCTGCGTGACCAGGGCCTGCACGGCCTCGTCCAGCAGCACGGTGCGGTGCACCAGCGGCGCGCTGACAGCGGCGGGGGCCGGGGCGGCGGGCGCGTTCAACCCGGCACCTTGTTTTGCAGTTCTTCGGGCAAGCCACCGGCGATGGTGGCGGCTTCGCCGGCTTCGTAGCGGGCCTTGTCCCAGAGCTCGAACTTGTCGCCCACGCCCATGAACACGACTTCGCGCTCCAGGCCGGCCCAGGCGCGCAGCTCGGGCGGCACCAGCACGCGCGAGCCGCTGTCGATTTCCACGTCGGTGGCGCTGCCGATGTACAGGCGGCGCCAGCCTTCGTGCTTCATCGGCAGGCGCACCAGCTCTTGTTCAAAGGCGTCCCACACCGGGCGCGGGAACAGCGTCAGGCAGCCGGCGTGGTTCTTGGAGATGACCATCTGCCCTTCCACGGTGGACATGAGCACGTCGCGGTAACGCGAGGGCACCGTCAGGCGACCTTTCGCGTCCAGCGTCAGTACCGGTCCACCCCGGAATGCAAAAGAAGGCACGAATCCCCACTGAAATCTACTTTCCGACACTTTAGCGGAAGAGCACCCCCAGGGTCAATGGAGAAGACGGCCAAAATCTCAATCAAATCAAGGACTTACATTCGGTCTTTCACACGAAACCGAAAACAAAAAGTCCTTCAAAATGAAGGACTTGCGGGGTGGTCTGGAAGTGCTTTGTGAGATGCTCGAAGCACAAAAAACCCACCTTGCCCCACCTGCGCCATGGCCACACCCCCACCGCCGCCCCCACCTGGCCCCACCGACCCGCTGGAAAGGCTGCAGCACGCGCTGGCCGGCTTGGCGGCGGCGGTGGCGCTGTCCGTGCCCACCGCCGCCCTGCTGGGGCGCTGGTTGGGCGACTGGTGGGGCGACAGCTACGAACACCGGCTGGCCGTCTACCTGGGCCTGCTGGTGTACATGCTGGTGGGCGCCGTGGTGCTGTACCAGCGCGTGGCGCGTTTCGAGACGCGGCGGCTCAGCGCCGGGCGGGCGCTGCGCTGGTGGGCCAGCCTGTGGCTGTGGCCGTTGCTGCTGGCGCTGGCACGCCGGCCGCCTGCGGGCTGACAACGCGCGCCCACGCAAAAAAGCCCGGCAGGGCCGGGCTGTCCGCGGTGGCGCCCGGGCTTGCCGGGCGGCACCTTCAGCGTGAGCAGGCGCTCACTGCGATTGTTTGATCAGCCGCCCGGAGGCCTGCTGCACCGGGCGCGCGTTCATCGGGTACAGGCGCGCAAACACGTCGATCTGCTCCTGCGACAGCGGCACCGGCTGGCGCATCACCATCCACAACACGCCTTCGTTGCAGGGCGGCGTGGTCAGCGAGCCCATGTAAGTGTAGTAACGCCGGTCGGGCGGCAACAGGTGGTTCAGGTCGATCACCGCACGTGGCGTGTTGGGTTCGCCGCGCTCCAGCGGCAGGTGGTTCCACACGGTCTGCACCAGCGGTTGTGCGCTGCCGCGGTCCAGCAGCACGGCCACCACGGCCAGCTTGCCTTCGCTGTCCTTGTGCACCAGGTGGGCCACCATGTCGAACTGGCGGCCGTCGATGCGCTCTTCAGACGGGCGGTGGAAGTGGAACTGCACCAGTTCCCAACGCCGGCCGGCCACGTGGATGGTGTTGCCGCCGTTGATGTTGACCTGGATGGTGTGGCCGTTGTCCACCACGCTGAAGCCGGTGGCGCGGTAGTCGAACTGCACGGGTTCCAGGTCGACGGTGATGCCGTCGCGGATGTCGATGGGGCTCTGCCGCTTGCCGTTGCCACACAGCGAGAACTCGGGCCTCAGCCCACCCCAGGCGGCGGGGCCGGCCTCGCCTTTGTAGTCCCAGTGCGCATGGGCGTTGGCGGCCTTCTTGCGGCTGGCCGTGCCACGGGCCGGGGCGTCGTCGCCGTGGCCCGCCGGGGCCTTGGCCGGCACACGCACGATGTTGCCCGACGGGCTGGCGGTGCTGGCACCCAACCGCTCCGAAAGGCGGTCACGCAACTTGTCCAAAGGGTCGGCGGCGTCGGCGGCCGCGGCCTTGGACGGGCCTTCGGGCGTCATGGCCGTCTTCTTGGCGGCCCGGGCCGGCACCTTGGCGTCGGCCGCGCCATGCGCGTCCCCCGCGGCCCAGGCGGGCGCGGCCAACGCCAGGCCCAGGCACAGTGCCCAGGGCAGGCCAGGTTGCAGGCGGAATGACCGGGTGTTGAAAGGCGTAGGCTTGTGCGTCATGGCGGGGGCTCCGTCCTCGTTATCGGCCCCCTGCTGCAACGCTTAAATGCACCCGCCCGCAGCGGGGCTGCGCCAACGCATCACTGCAGCCGCGGCTTCACCCACAGCCAGGCCACCAGGCCAATGCCCAACATCGCCAGGCTGGTGAAGGCCAGGGCCACGGTGGAATGCATCACCAGCGGCGCCACCACGCCGGCCACCAGACCGTTGGCCAAGCTGCCCACGCAGGCCTGCACGCTGCTGGCCATGCCGCGGCGGTCGGGCGCCAGGTCCAGCACCATCAGCGTCACCACCGGCACCTGCAGGCTCCAGCCGAAAGCGAACAGCGAGATGGGCAGCAGCGCCACCAGCACCTGCCAGGCACCCGTCAACGGCGGGTTCCACAGGTTCAGGCCCACGTTGACCAAGGACACCACCAGCATGATCAACAGCCCGTGGCGCACCTGGTGGCGCGGCTTGATGCGCCCGGCCAGGCGGCCGGACAGCCAAGCACCGGCCATGATGCCGCTGATGGTCAACACGAAGAACCAGAAGAACTGGTCGGGCGCCAACTGCAGATGGTCGCCCAGGAACGCCGGCGCCGACAGCACGTACAAGAACATGCCGTTGAACGGCACACCACTGGCCAGCACCAGGGCCATGAACTTGGCGCTTTTGACCATGCCCCAGTAACCGGCCAGCAGGCTGCGGGCGTCAAAAGGCTGGGCCGCGGCCGGGTCCAAGGTCTCGGGCAGCAAACGCCAGTTGGCCAGCCACAACAGCAGGCCCACGCCGGTGAGGAACCAGAAGATGGTGTGCCAGTCGGTGTGCACCACCAGGAAGCCACCGACGATGGGGGCCACGGCCGGCGCCACGCCAAAGTAAATGGTCACTTGCGACATCACCCGCTGGGCGTCGGCCGGCGGGAACATGTCGCGGATGATGGCGCGGGAGACGACCACACCCGCCCCGGCCGACATGCCCTGCAGCGCGCGGAAGAACACCAACTGGCCGATGGTTTCGCTGAGCGCGCAGCCCACGCTGGCCAAGGTGAAGACGGCCACCCCCCACAGCACCACAGGCCGGCGGCCGAAGCTGTCGGCCAGGGCGCCGTGGAACAGGTTCATCACCGCAAAGCCGAACAGGTAGCTGGACAGCGTCTGCTGCATCTGCACCGGCGTGGCGCCGATGGTGGCGCCGATGCTGGCAAAGGCCGGCAGGTAGGTGTCGATGCTGAAGGGGCCCAGCATGCCCAGGCAGGCCAACAGGGCGGCCAGAGCCCAGCGCGGGCCGCGCCAGAGTTGTTGGGCGTTGGGATTCATCGTATCGGCTGGTTCGCGGGTGCGGTCGGCACCGGTGAACCGGGTGCAAAAGGCGGGCCCCAGGCGGGAACCCCGGCCGTCGCCGCCGGCAGAAGGCGGCCACGGTGGAAAGTGTAGAAAAAGTGAAGCGGGCCGATAGGCCGGATTCCGTGCAGCCGCCACGCCTTGCGGCGCGCGGCCGTGACCGCCAGTCCTCGGGGCCCAGAGTCGCCCCTGGGCTCGGTGCTACCTACCCGCACACCCCGCCGGGCCGGCGTTGCCAAACCACGGTCAGACCGTGGCCTCGCGTGTGTGCCTACTTGGTATTGCTGCGCGTAGAGATTGCCCGTTTCACCCTGGTCAGGTTGCGGGCGGGGCCCGCAGCCTGACCAGGGTGGCTGTACGGACCCGGCTTTCGCCGGGTTCGGACGGCTGACGCCGCCCGAACTTCGGGCTTTCGCCCTCGCCGTACAGAACACCCCCGCCAGACCCCTGTCCAGACTCGTCTCTGTTGCTCTGATCCTCACCTCGCGGTGGACAGCCGTTAGCTGCTACGCCGCCCTGTGCAGTCCGGACCTTCCTCCCGTGCCGTGTTTCCACGCTCGCACCGGCGGCGGTCTGGCCCGCTTCACCCCCCCATTATCAACCGACCACTCCCCGCACGCCGGCGCCTGGCCGGCCACCGCGGCCAAGCCAGGCTGCAAAAACGCCGCGGCCCCGGTGAAGACCGGGGCCGCGGCGGGGTGGTGTGCGCGGGCGGGTGAACCCCGCCGGGCGTCAGTTCGACTGCTGCAGACGGCGGATGCGGTCTTCCAGCGGCGGGTGGCTGCTGAACAGGGCCATGAAGCCGCTGGGCTTGGCGCTGATGCCCATGGCCGACATGCTCTGCGGCAGTTCACCCGGCTGCATGCCGCCCAGGCGGGCCAGCGCGTTGATCATGGGCTGCTTGCGGCCCATCAGCGCGGCGGCACCGGCGTCTGCGCGGTATTCACGTTGGCGCGAGAACCAGGACACGATGATGCTGGCCAGCACACCCAGCGCGATGTCCATCACGATGGTGGTCACCAGGTAGCCAATGCCGGGGCCTTCGCGGTCGTTCTTCAGGATGACCTTGTCGACGAAGTAGCCCACCACGCGCGAGATGAAGACCACGAAAGTGTTCATCACACCCTGGATCAGCGTCATCGTCACCATGTCGCCGTTGGCGATGTGCGCCACCTCGTGGCCGATGACGGCCTCGACCTCTTCGCGGTTCATGGTGTGCAACAGGCCGGTGGACACGGCCACCAGGGCCGAGTTCTTGAAGGCACCGGTGGCAAAAGCGTTGGGCTCGCCTTCAAAGATGGCGACCTCGGGCATGCCGATGCCGGCCTTCTGCGCAAACCGCTCGACGGTGGCGACGATCCAGCGGTGCGTGGGGTCTTGCGAGTTCGTGATGACCTGGGCGCCCGTGCTCCACTTGGCCATGGGCTTGCTCATCAACAGCGAGATGATGGCGCCACCAAAACCCATCACCAGGGCAAAACCCAGCAGCAGGCCCAGGTTCAGGCCGTTGGACGTGAGGAACCGGTTGACGCCCAGCACGCTGGCCACGATGCCCAGCACCACCATCACGGCCAGGTTGGTCACGATGAACAGGAAAACACGTTTCATGGCGTTGGCGCCACCCTGTTGACGGGCTGGCGAGGTTGAAAAGTAAACAAACGGGATGTTAGGGCGGGCCCGTGTCTTTCAAGACGGCCCGCGGGCCGCGGGGGCTTTGTGCCACCCGCGGGCCGTTGGCCTGCGGACGGCCCAGGTCAGCGCTTCAGGCGCACCTGCTGCGGCTGGTCTTCCGGCAGCAGCTCGAAGTGCTCGGCCAAGGGGCCGAAGAAACGGGTGGACGTGGCTTTGGGGCCCAGCAGGTCGGCGTCGCGCAGGCGCTCGGTGGCCAGGCGCAACGACACGACCTCACCGCGGGCCAGTTCTGGCAGCGCGGCCAGCACAGAACGCACGCGGTCCGGCCACACCTTGGACGGCGCGGGTGCTGGTGCGGGCGCCACCCGCTGGGTGGCCTGGGCGGCGGGGGCCGTTGCAGGCGCTGAAGCCGCGGCACGGGGCGCCGGCGCCTGGCGCTCGCCACGCCGACCACGGCGGGCCGGCGGCGCGGCCTGGGGCTCGGCCGCGGCCACAACGGCGGCTTCACCGGCAGGTTCACCGACAGGGGCCGCAGCGGCAGCCGCGGTGGCACCTTCCGGCGCTGCGGCCTCGACAGGCGCCACCGCTGCCTGGGTGGCTTCGGCCGGCGCGGCAGGTTCCGCCGCTGCGGCCTGCGCCGCCGGCTTGCGGCGGCTGCTCTTCTTGGCCGCGGCCTTGCGCGGCGCGCCTGGGGCCTCGGCGGCAGGGGGGGCAGCGTCGGCTGCAGGCGCCTCAGCGGCGACCTCCGGCGCGGCCGGCATCGGCGGCGGCGCGGCGCCCACGTCGTCGGCCTGCACCTGGACCTCGGCGGCGGTGTCGGCTGGGGCCTCGGCATCGAAGGGTGCCGGGCGCGCTTCGGCGTCGCGCGGCTGGTCGGCGCGGCCGCCACGGCCTGTGCCTCGGCCGCCGCGGGTGCCGCGCTCGCTGCGCTCACCACGGCCACCGCCACGGGGCTCGCCCCGCGGGCTGCGCTCCGCACGCGGCTCGGCGCGCGCGTGGCCACCGGGCTTGCGGTGGGCCAGCACGGTGAAATCGTCGTAGACGTCCTGGGTTTCGTCGCCGGTTTTGCCCTGCTGGCCGATGCCACGCACCACGCAACCTTTTTCGCGCAGGCGCATGACCAGCGGCGCGAAGTCGCTGTCGGAACTGGCGATCACCACCACGTCGGGGCGTTCGGCCACCACCAGGTCGATGGCGTCCACGGCCAGCGCGATGTCGGTGCTGTTCTTGCCCGCCGCCAGGTTCACCATGGGCTTGATGCCCAGGCGCTTGAAGGTGGCCTGGTGCTTCACCGCACTTTCGGCCGTGCAGTAGGCGCGCCGCACGTGCAGCCCGCCGTGCTGCTGGTGCAGCAGGCGCACGGCCTGCTCCATCACGTCCACCGACACGTTGTCGGCGTCGATCAGCAACATCACCTTGTCGATGCCACCGCTCATAAACAAACCCTCCGTGCTGCGCACTGCGGGATGAGCGCTTGGGAGCGGCCCGGCGCGCTGAATGGAGAGTCCCTCCGTGCTGCGCACTGCGGGATGAGCGCTTGGGAGCGGCCCGGCGCGCTCATGCCAACTTCCAGTGCAAGGTGTCGCCAGCGCGCAGCGGTTTGATCAGCGCGTCGCCAAAAGGCAGGGTCTCGGGCACGGTCCAGGCTTCGCGCTTCAGCGTCACGGTGCCGGTGTTGACCGGCAGGCCGTAGAAGGCCGGGCCGTGTTCGCTGGCGAAGCCTTGCAGCTTGTCCAGCGCGCCCACGGCGTCAAAAGCTTCGGCGTACAGCTCCATGGCCAGCGGCGCGGTGAAGCAGCCGGCGCCACAGACCGACTGTTCCTTCAGGGCCGCCGCGTGCGGTGCGCTGTCGGTGCCCAGGAAGAACTTGGTGCTGCCCGAGGTGGCGGCGGCCACCAGGGCCTGGCGGTGCAGCTCGCGCTTCAGCACCGGCAGGCAGTAGTAGTGCGGCCGCATGCCACCGATGAACAGCGCGTTGCGGTTGTAGAGCAGGTGGTGGGCCGTGATGGTGGCGGCGGTGAAACGGTCGGCGCCGGCCACGTACTCGGCCGCCTCCCGGGTGGTGATGTGCTCGAACACCACCTTCAGCTCGGGGAAGTCGCGGCGCAGCGGCTGCATCACGCGGTCGATGAACACGGCCTCGCGGTCGAAGAGGTCGATCTCACCGTCGGTCACTTCGCCGTGCACCAGCAGCAGCAGGCCTTCGCGCTGCATGGCTTCCAGCACGCGGTAGGTCTTGCGGATATCGGTGACACCGGCGTCGCTGTTGGTGGTGGCGCCGGCCGGGTACAGCTTCAGCGCCACCACACCGGCGGACTTGGCGCGGGCGATTTCTTCGGGCGCGGTGTTGTCCGTCAGGTACAGCGTCATCAGCGGCTCGAAGGCCATGCCGGCCGGCAGGGCCTGCAAGATGCGCTGGCGGTAGGCCACGGCCTGTTCCGCCGTGGTGACCGGCGGCCGCAGGTTGGGCATGACGATGGCGCGCGCGAACTGCGCCGCCGTGTGCGGCAGCACGGCCGCCAGGGCCGCGCCGTCGCGCAGGTGCAGGTGCCAGTCGTCGGGGCGGGTGATCGTCAGGTTCAAGGTCGGGGCCGAGGTCGGGGTGTGCTGGGCTTCGCTCATGGCCGGGATTCTGTCACCCGGCGGCCCCGCCCTGCCCCGGGACTCAGAACCTGAAGCCCAGGCGCACGTTCACGCTGTTGGTGTCGCCGGTGCGGTCGGCCTCGGCCGTGATGTCGAACACCACCAGGTTCAGGTGCACACCAGCGAACAGCTTGCTCTGGCTGGGGTTCTCGGCCAACAGGGTGCTGACGCCTTGCGCCTTGCCCGAGGTGCGCACCACGCCCGCTCCGGCGTAAGGCGTGACGATGGCAAAACCCTTGGAAATGCTGACCTCGGCGCTTTGCGTGCTCAGCAACAGCTGGTCCACACCCGACAACTTGGTGGCCGCCAGGCGCAGGCCGATGGCCGGCGTGAAGACCCCGCCTTCCAGCGCCGCCCAGCGCAGTTCCACGCCGGCCAGGTTGCCCTTGAACTTGGGCACGGCCATGTACGTGCCGCCGATGTCGAAACCAAAAGGCAGGCCTTTGGCCACGCGCACGCCCGGCACCGGCACGGTGGAGGGGATGTCGGCGCCACCAGCGGCCTTGGAGAGCACGGCCTTGTTGACGGGGTCGGTGAAGGCGCTGTGCACGGCGATGTCGAAGCCGGTCAGCCCCAGCGGCGTGGCCGAGGCCAGCCCTTTGTAGCTGGTGGCGGCGCCCAGGTCTTTGACCAGCAGGTTGAACTCGGCCTGGTTCAACAGCTGCAGGGTGTTCAGCTCGGTGGCCTGGGACGGCAAGGCGGCCAGGGCCAGCAGGCCGGCGGTGACGACAGAGACGAGGCGGCGGTCGGAGCGGTGTTGCATGGTGCGGGTTCCTGAAAGAACAACGACCATGATGCTAGGCGCGCCGGCGGCCACCGCCGTGACAGGGTGTTGTGCGGTGTCGGGCCGGCGCCACGGCCACCCACCGCGCCCGGAGGGAACGCGGGGCCTGTGGGTGGCGTTCAGTGCAGCCTGAACGACGACACCGCCTGCGCCAGCCGGGCCGCCTGTTCCTTGAGCGAATCTGCCGCAGCGGCCGACTGTTCCACCAAGGCCGCGTTTTGCTGGGTGACCTGGTCCAGCTGGTTCACGCTGTCGTTCACCTGGCCGATGTTCTGGCTCTGCTCGGAAGACGCGGCGGTGACCTCGCCAATGGTGTCGCACACGCGGCGCACGCTGGCCACGATGTCGTCCATGGTGCTGCCGGCGTCCTGCACCAGGCGGGAACCGGCCTCCACCTTCGCCACGCTGTTGCCGATGAGGGCTTTGATCTCGCGGGCCGCGTCCGCGCTGCGCTGGGCCAGGCTGCGCACCTCGCTGGCCACCACGGCGAAACCGCGGCCTTGTTCGCCAGCGCGCGCCGCTTCCACCGCGGCGTTCAGTGCCAGGATGTTGGTCTGGAAGGCGATGCCGTCGATGGTGCCGATGATGTCGGCGATCTTTTTGCTGCTGGCGTCGATGTCCACCATGGTGGCCACCACCTGCGCCACCACGGCGCCCCCGCGTTGCGCCACTTCCGACGCCGAGCTGGCCAACTGGTTGGCCGTGTGGGCCGAGGCGGCCGAGTGCTGCACGGTGCTGGTCAACTGGTCCAGCGTGCCCGCGGCGTTTTGCAGGTTGGCCGCCGCCATTTCCGTGCGCTGGCTGAGGTCGAGGTTGCCGGTGGCCACCTCTGTGCTGGCGGTCTGGATGCTGTCCACGCTGGCGCGCACTTCACCGACGATGCTGCGCAGCGAGGTCGTCATCTTTTGCAGGGCCTGCAGGGTCTGGGCGGCCTCGTCCTGGCCTGGGGCGTGGATGTCTTGCGTGAGGTCGCCGCTGGCGATGCGCCGGGCCTGCGCCTGCGCATCGGCCAGCGGCCGCGCGATGGACGCGCTCACCTGCAGCGCCACCACGACACCCAAGGCCACGGCCACCAAGGCCACCACCCCCAGCACGCCCGTGACCGAGGCGACCACACCGGCCACCCCCGCTTCGATGCCACTGGCCATCTGGTCGACCGTGCGGCTGTGCGCGGTGTAGGCCGCTTCCACGTCGGCGAAGGCCTTGTTCACGTCACCCATGGCCGCGGCGGCTTCCTTGGTATCGGGGAAACGCGCGGCCACCAGGTCTTTGTGGAAGACCTCATAGGCTTTGCGGTAGGCCTCGGTGGCGACCGCCACCGCGTCCAGGCCGGGTTTGACGGCGCTCAGGTCGGCCTGCTGCTGAAGTTCGGCGACCGCCTGCAACGAGGCTTTCAGCGCGGCGTCCCAGGCTTTCTTCTGCTCGTCGATGGCGCTGTTGTCCAGGTTGTTCGCCACCATGGTCTGCTCGGCCACACGCGCGCGCAGCGCGGCGCGGATGGCGTTCTCTGAACGGGTCTGCAAGGGCTGCACCTGCCCGGTCAGGGCCTGCAAGCCAGCACGTGCGCTGAGCAAGCCGTAGGCCCCGGCTGCGGCCACGGCCGCCAGCAGCAGCAAGATGACACCGAAGGCCGCAAACAGGCGGCTGCGAATGGACAGTTTGCTGAACATGGGGATCCTCCCGGGCGCAGCATGGCGCCGCCAACGGCACACGCCGCCACCCCAGGTATTTCGGTCAGCCCCCTGGCGACTTGAGCCGAATCAACGCACCGCCCCCAACAGGCCGAGGGGCGGGCGAAGACCTGGGGCTGGGCCCGGCGCCAGAGCCAGCCCTCAGTCAAGACCTCCGGCCAAGCGCCGATAACGCGGGTTGGACGCCGACGGCCCTACGCCGTTCGGCCGCCCGCCGCCATGTCATCTGCTGCCCTGCCGCTTGCCGCCCTGCGTGAACCGATGACCGTGCTGGTCGTTGACGACGACGCCGCCGTGCGTGCCCACCTGGCGATGTTGATCGACGCCTTCGGACACCGCGTGGTTGAAGCACACGACGCGCGCTGGGCGCTGGACCTGTGGGAGCGGCACCGCCCCGACCTGGTGCTCAGCGACATCGAAATGCCCGGCGAAAGCGGGCTATGGCTGGCACAGCAGATCCGCGACCGCGAGACCGGCTTGTGGACACCGATGATCTTCCTGTCGTCGCTGTCCGGCGCAGAGCGCCTGGCCGAAGGCATCGAGGCCGGCGCCGACGACTACCTGGTCAAGCCGGTGCACCCGCGGGTGCTGGAGGCCAAACTGCGGGCGCTCCGGCGGCTGCGCGCGATGCAGCAGCGGCTGGTGTCTTTGTCGGGTGAACTTCAGCAGGCCAACGCACAGTTGCAGCACGAAGCCGAGCGCGACGCACTGACCGGCCTGCTCAACCGGCGCGGCTTTGACCGCAGCCTGCAACAGGCGCTGGAGCGCGCCCGGGTGACACAAAGCCCGTTGACCCTGGTGCTGTGCGATGTCGACCACTTCAAGCTGTACAACGACCACCTGGGCCACGCCGCCGGTGACCTGTGCCTGCAGCACGTGGCGCGCTTGCTGGGCGGCATCGCCCGCCGTCCCGAGGACGCGGCGGCCCGCCAAGGCGGCGAGGAGTTCGCGCTCATCCTGCCCATGACACCACGCAGCGGTGCGCAGACGCTGTCGCGGGCGGTGACGCGCATCTTCAGCAGCGCCGCCCTGCCCCACCCGGGTTCGCCCACGGCCGCCCACGTCACGGTGTCGGGCGGCTACACCACCTGCGTGCCCGACGCACGCACCACGCCCGAGTCGCTGCTGCTGCGGGCCGACGAGGCCCTGTACGTGGCCAAACGCCGCGGCCGCAACCGCTTCTTCAGTTTCGA
>JBKCUM010000141.1:0-12412 GCA_046318395.1 Rubrivivax sp. | reverse complement strand
GCTGCGAACGGGCGATCCGGCGCGTCCGCTGCTGGTTCCACATGACGGCGAATCGCAGCAAGCCTTTGCGGCCGTCCAGCGCGATTGGTTCGAGCTCAAGGCAAGGTGGACCGCCTCGCCTGGACCGGGCGCAGAGCTATCGGCGCAGCAAGCCGACGCCTTTGTGGCCCGTATCGACACCTTCGTTTCGGCGATCGAACACCATTTGTCCCGACTGACGGCCGTCCTGAACGCTGTGCAGTTTGTGATGGTGGCACTGACCATCGGCAGCGCGATTGCCTTGCTGTATTCGGCCTGGCTGTTCATCTTCAACCCGCTGTCCAGATTGCAGGCCGGGCTGGCCCGGGTGGAGGCGGGCGACTTGGGCGCTCGGGTCGATCCAGGCGCCAACGACGAATTCGGCGCGCTTGCGGCCGGCTTCAACCGCATGGCCGAAACCCTGCAGGGCCTGTACCAGAACCTCGAGTCCAAGGTGCAGGAAAAGACCGAGCATCTGGAGGCGCAGCGAGCGCGCCTGGCGGCCTTGTACAACTCGGCCGCGTTCGTGGCGCGTGCCGAAACGTTGGAGGCGCTGGCGCAGGGCATTGCCAAGCAGGTGCGCCAGGTGGCCCGCGCCGACGCTTCGGCCGTGCGTTGGTCGGACGAGGCCAACCGCAAGTACCTGTTGCTGGCGTCGGATTGTTTGCCGCAAGCCGTGATCGACGAGGAACTGTGCATCCCCACGGGCGACTGCCTGTGCGGCCAGCCCCAGGGCGGCGCCATGACACGGGTGATCCCCATACTGCCGGATGGCCCTGCTTTGCGGCTCGGCCACTGCGCACGCGAAGGCTTCCAGACCGTCATCAGCGTGCCCGTCAGGCTGCACGAGCGCATGGTGGGCGAGCTCAACCTGTTCTACCGCGAACCCAGGGCACTATCCGACGACGACCGTGCCTTGCTGGAGACCATCGCCAGCCATCTGGCGGGTGCCATCGAGGGCCTGCGTGCGGCAGCCCTGCAACGTGAGACCGCCGTGGCCGAAGAACGCAGCTTCATCGCGCGGGAACTGCACGATTCCATCGCCCAGAGCCTGGCCTTCCTGAAGATCCAGTTGGGCCTGCTGCGCAGTGACATCAAGAGCACTGATGCCGCCCGCATCGACAGGACCCTGGGCGAACTCGACGCCGGCGTTCACGAGAGTCTCGGCGACGTGCGTGAACTGCTGGTGCACTTCCGCACCCGCACCAACCGCGAAGACATTGCACCCGCCCTGAAGACCACGCTGCAGAAGTTCGAGCACCAGACCGGCCTGGCCACCCACCTGGACATCGAGGGCGACGGCATGCCTCTGCCCGCGGACGTTCAAGTGCAGGTGCTGCACGTGGTGCAGGAGGCGCTGTCCAACGTGCGCAAGCATGCGCAGGCGAGAGAGGTGTGGGTGGAAGTGCAGCAGACGCCGCAGTGGCGCGTGGAAGTGCGCGACGATGGCTGCGGCTTCGACCCCGATGGCGCCGGCCCTGACGAGACCCACGTGGGGCTGCGCATCATGCGCGAGCGGGCCCACAACATCGGCGCGACAGTGGAGGTGGCCTCGGTGCCAGGGTCGGGTACTTGCGTGGTGCTGAAGCTGCCTGAACGTCTGACGCTGGCCGCATGATCGCCGCACAGCCCATTCGCGTGCTGGTGGTCGACGACCACACGCTGTTCCGCCGCGGGCTGATTTCGCTGTTGGCGGGCGACGCCCGCTTCCAAGTGGTGGGCGAGGCCGGCGACGCCAACGAGGCGCACCAGCGGGCCGCGCAAACCCAGCCCGACGTGATCCTGCTGGACAACCACATGCCCGGCGTCAACGGTATCGATGCGCTGGCCGGGTTCAAGGCCTCGGCGCCCCAGGCCCGGGTACTGATGCTGACCGTCAGCGAGGACGAGCGAGACTTGGCGGCCGCTTTGCGCGGCGGCGCCCGTGGCTACCTGCTCAAGACCATGGATAGCGAAATGCTGGCCTCGGCCATCCAACGCACGATGGCAGGCGAATCGGTCGTCAGCCCCGAGATGACAAGCAAGCTGGTCAATGCCTTCCAGACTGGGCAGGGCACCGCCGCGCCACTGCCGCCGGCCGTTGACACCGACCCCATCCACAGCCTGTCGCCGCGTGAGCGCGAGATCCTGGCCCTCATCGCCAAGGGCGCCAGTAACAAGGAACTGGCGCGCGAGCTGACCATCGCCGAAGCCACCGTGAAGATCCACGTGCAACACATTCTCCGCAAGCTGAACCTCAGCTCGCGTGTGCAGGCGGCGGTGTACCTGGCAGGGCGTCAGGGGTGAACGCCGGGGACGAACTGCTGGACCTGCTGGCGCTGCGTTACTCGATGGGGCCGAAGTACCTGACGCCACCGGGGCCGAGCGCAGAGCAGTGGGCCCGCGCCGCGGACCTGGCCTTGCGTGCGCCCGACCATGGCAGTTTGCGCCCGTTCCGGTTTGTCGTGATTGGTGACAGCCAGCGCGCTGCATTGGCCGGGTTGTTTGCAGCGGGTGCACAGCAACGTGGGCAGACCGCCGAAGAAGTCGAACGCGCCCGGGCGCGTGCCTTCAATGGCCCCGGGCTCGTTGCGTTGGTCGCCCGCGTGCGCGACGACGTGCCCGATGTCCCGTCGCACGAACAGTGGCTGTGCGTCGGTGCGGCGCTGATGAATTTCATGAATGCCCTGCACCTGATGGGCTTTGGTGCCAAGGCGCTGAGTGGCGCTTCGGTGTCCGACCCGGCCGTGCACACGGCGTTCTGCGGGCCCGGGGAACGGCTTGCCAACTGGGTCATCGCGGGCCGTCCTGTCCGTGCGGCGCATCCGAAGGCTGGGGCCGAAGCGTCAGCCGTCATCAGCGGCTGGCGGATGGATCAGGCCTGAGGCACGGTCGCTGCGGTCGCCGCAATGACGCCGCGCCGGCTGCGCATGGCCAGGCCGATGCGGTCGAGTTCGACATCGCTCAGCAAGCGGGTCGCCATGGGCAGCAGTTCGGCTTCCTCGCGGGCGATGTGCTGCTCGTACAACTGCACAAAGCCCGGTACATCGGCGTCGGCCAGCGTTGCCGCGGCGCCTTTGGCGACTTGCAACAACCGCTGGCGCATGGAAGCCCAGCGCTGCTCCAGCAAACGATGATCACGGCACAGCGACGCGGTCAGCTCGCGTAGGCAAACCGCATCGGAGCCGGCCATGGACTCCAGCAGGGCGGGAAACAGATCCTGCTCCTCGTCCTCGTGGTGGTGGCGCGCTGCTGTATCGAAGTAGCGCATGACGGCGCTCGCGGCTTCTTGCGCAGGGCGGTCCGCGCCATGGGTCTGCAGGTGGGTGACCAGGCGCAGCAGGGTCTCGCACTGGTGCTGCACACGCCCATGGCAGGCCGCCAGCATTTCAAGCGGGACTTCGAAGCCCACGGCAGGGGCGCTGTGGCCGGGGAGGGTCAGGGCCATGGTGGATTGCTCCTGTGGGCCTTCAGGCGCTGCGGCCTGGGCGCGCGACGCGCCGCGGGATTGGTGCGGCCACCACCACAGGCAGTTCGCGGCCCGCCTTCGATAGGGGCGACTTGCCTTTGGTCGCTGACGGGCCGTGTGTCATGTCCGCCAGCGTGGCGCCGTCCAGCGCCTTGAAATAGCCCGCCAACGCGTCGTCGAAGAGGTGCTTCAGCCGGCAGCTCGGCGTCAGCGTGCAGGCGTTGGTGGTGGCGTCGAAACATTCCACCAGCCTGAAGTCGGTCTCGGTGGCGCGCACCACATCGCCGATGCGGATGGTCTCTGGCTCGGCCAGCAGCCGCAGGCCACCGCCGCGGCCCCGGGTGGTTTCGAGCAGCCCTTGCCGTGCCAGGTCGTTGACGACCTTCATCAGGTGGTTCTTTGAGAGCCCGTGGTGCTCAGCCAATTCGCCGATCGTCACCAGGCGCTCTCGGTGCGCCGCACAGTACATCAGCACCCGCAAGGTGAAGTCGGTGTATTCGGACAGGCGCATGGCAATCCTAAAGATGCACGCAGTGTATTGCTTTAAGGGCGGCAAGTCTTTAACATGTACGCATGCTGCATCTTTTGACCGACAGCCCAGTTGGCAGGCTCCAGGGATGGCGTTCACGGCCATGAAGGAACCCATCCCCCTGGTCGCCACGGGCGCCCCCCAGAGCATCGCGGCGGCCGCTTCGAGCGTGCAGTTCCCGTTGCCTGGCTGGCCGCTGTTTCGCCTCGGATTCCGGCCGTTCTACCTGGGCGCGGCCGCGTTCGCCCTGTTTGCCGTCCCGTACTGGATCGCGGGCGTCCTGGGCCTGGTGGCACTGCCATCGACGATGCCGCCGCTGCTGTGGCACGCCCACGAGATGCTCTACGGCTTTGCCGTGGCCGTGATCGTCGGCTTCCTGCTGACGGCCGGCAAGGCCTGGACGGGCCTAGCCACGCCGCGCGGCGCGACGCTGGCGGTGATGGCGGGGCTGTGGCTGGCAGCGCGGCTTTCCGCCGTGGGGGCTCCGTACGCGGTCTATGCCGTTCTGGACGTGGTGCTGCTGCCCTGGGTGGCCTTGGTGTTGATCCGAGTGCTGTTGAAAGCCGGGAACCGGCGGAACCTGCCGCTGGGCGCGATCCTGCTGCTGCTGGCCACAGCCAATCTCACCTTTCACGCTGCCGTTCTGGGCTGGCTGAAAATCGATCCGCTGCGGGCGCTGCACGCCGGGTTGGCGCTGGTCGTAATGATCGAATGCGTGATCGCCGGGCGGGTGATTCCAGCATTCACGATGTCGGCGCTGCCGGGCCGGCAGCTGAAGGTTCCAGCCTGGCTGGAGCGCAGCACGCTGGCGGCGACGGCACTGTCACTGGTGGCGTGGGTGCTGCTGCCGGCCAACCCGATCACGGCGGCTGGGTTCGCCCTGGCGGCGCTGTTGCATGCCGCCAGGTTGTGGCACTGGCAACCCTTGCGCACCCGTGCGCGCCCCATCCTGTGGGTGCTGCACGCGGCGTATGCCTGGTTGCCCGTTGGGCTCTTGCTGCTGGCATGGGCGCAGGTAGGTGGCGTGGCCGCCTCTGCCGGCATTCACGCCCTGGCGGTGGGCGCCACAGCTGGGCTCATCGTCGGCATGGTCACCCGCACCGCAAGAGGCCACACCGGGCGCCCGCTCAAGGTGTCGCGTCTGGAGGTGGCCGCCTACCTGCTGGTGGCGGGTGCTGCCGTCGCTCGTGTGCTGCTCCCCTTGGTGGCGCCGGCACACACATCCGACTGGCTTGTGGTGGCTGCAGCCGCATGGGCCACGGCTTTTGCGCTCTACCTCTGGGTCTTCACGCCTTGGCTGCTGAGCAGTCGTTTCGACGGCAAGGACGGCTGAACGTTCCTGTTCCCTCATTGCACCCCCACCGCGCATGTCGCGCGGCCAGGTGCGCACTTCACTCCTGAAAGGTTCCCATGGCTGCAACCCTGATTCAACCCACCTTTGAGCTGGACCTGCGGACCATCTCGCCGCGTGATCGTCACCCGCTGATCTTCGGTCGCTTCGATGCACTGGCCACTGGCCAGGCGCTGCAACTCGTGAACGACCACAACCCGCAGCCCCTGCGCTATCAGTTCGAGGACCGCGCTCCAGGACAGTTCGAATGGGTCACCTTGGAAACCGGCCCGTCGGTCTGGCGCATCCAGATCACCCGCATCGCTGGCGCCGTCGCGCCTTCGGCAGGCGCCAAGGGCGACTCCTGCTGCTCAGGCGGCGCCTGTTGCGGTTGACACTCCGCTCGCGCAGCGATGACCTTCGTCGTCACCGAAGCCTGCATCCGGTGCAAGTACACCGATTGCGTGGACGTGTGTCCGGTCGACGCATTTCGCGAAGGGCCGAACTTCCTGGTCATCGACCCGGACGAGTGCATCGACTGCGCGGTCTGCGTTCCCGAGTGCCCGGTGAATGCCATCTATGCCGAAGAAGACGTGCCCACCGGCCAGCAGCACTTCACGCCGCTGAACGCCGAGCTGTCGCGCGAATGGAAACCCATCACGAAAACCAAGCTCGCGCTGCCGGATGCCGAAGCCTGGAGCAAGATCGAACACAAACTGGGCGAGCTGAAGCGATGACAGCCCGGACGCGATGTGACCGCTCGTTGGCCGGCGCGCCCTGAGCATGGCAAGTTTCAGGAAGGTCATCCCCATCACGCCTGTATCGGGTGCGAGCGACGACGGCACACAGTTCGTCTCGATGTACCAGAAGCAGGCGACGATCTACCCGCGGGCGGTGAAGGGCTGGTTTGCCACCTGGCGCTGGTTCTTCGTCTGGCTCACGCAGCTGCTGTTCTACGGCCTGCCGTGGCTGCAATGGGGCGGACGCCAGGCCGTGCTGTTCGATCTGGAGGCGCAGCGCTTCTACATCTTCGGCCTGCTGCTCTATCCGCAGGACCTGATCTTCCTGGCCGCGCTGCTGGTGTTGTCGGCCCTGGCACTGTTCTTCTTCACCGCGGTGGCCGGCCGGCTGTGGTGCGGCTACACCTGCCCGCAAACGGTGTACACCGAGATCTTCATGTGGGCCGAACGCCAGATCGAGGGCGACCGCATCGCGCGCATGCGGCTGGACCAGGCGCCCTGGGGCGTGAACAAGATCCTGCGCAAGGGCGCCAAGCAGGGGGTGTGGCTGGCTATCGGGCTGATCACCGGCTTCAGCTTCGCCGGCTACTTCACGCCAGTCCGGGAACTGGCCGCCGCCGTGGTGGCCCTGGACATGTCGGCGTGGAATGCCTTCTGGGTGCTGTTCTATGGCGCCGCCACGTACGGCAATGCGGGCTTTCTGCGCGAGCAGATGTGCAAGTACATGTGCCCTTACGCGCGATTCCAGAGCGCCCTG
This sequence comes from Rubrivivax sp., assembly GCA_046318395.1. Classification (GTDB taxonomy): domain Bacteria; phylum Pseudomonadota; class Gammaproteobacteria; order Burkholderiales; family Burkholderiaceae_C; genus Rubrivivax. The sequence continues at coordinate 5,590 of JBKCUM010000141.1, read as the reverse complement.
ATCGACAAGGACTCCCTGGTCATCGCCTACGACGCCGGACGTGGCGATCCTCGCGGCTCGCGCTCGAAGAAGACGAACGCCGCCGCGCTTGGCCTGGGCGACTGCATCGACTGCACCTTGTGCGTGCAGGTCTGCCCCACCGGCATCGACATCCGCAACGGGCTGCAGAACGAGTGCATCGGCTGCGCCGCCTGCATCGACGTCTGCGACGACGTGATGGACAAGATGGGCTACGCCAGCCGACGGGGCGCTGTACGTCGCACACCGGAACTTCAAGGTCGGGCGAACGGTACGTGCAGGTCAGCGGTCGGCCAGCGCGGTCCAGTGGGCGGTGCTTGACGGCCAATAGCTGACCCGGCACGGGTCTCCCCGAGGCGGTCGCCCAAACCCGAAATCCAGCGATGTCGACGCTCAGACCCGGATCGAGCGTCTGCGCCGAGGTGTTTCCGGCGCAAGCTTCAACAGAGCAAGGGCCGAGGCCAGAGCCGGGTTGCCAGACTTCGGGCACCATGCCGCAGCCGTGGTGACCACGTCCACCGCCTCGGCCAGGGGCTTGAACACCACGCTCTCGGGCGCGATGCGCCTCAGGGCGGCCGGCACCAGCGCGATGCCCTGTCCGCAGCCGACCGACGCCACTTGCGTGGCCACGCTGCGCACTTCGTGGAGGATGCGCGGCGAGAAGCCGCTGCCCTGGCACAAGGCGACGATACGGTCGAAGTAGACCGGGCTGACGCGGCGGCTGAACATCACGAACGCTTCGTCGGCGAGGTCGGCCAGAGCGATGCGACGGCGACGCGCCAGCCGGTGCTGCAAAGGCAGTGCCACGAGAAGTTGGTCCTGTGCCATGGCCAGCGTTTGCACGTCGGCGCCTAGGTCGCCTTCCAATCGGGCAAAGGCCAGGTCCACGTCGCCAGCCAGCAGTGCCGGCACGGCCTCGACGCTGTCGATCTCGCGCACCGAGACCGTGAGCTGCGGCTGCTGCTGGCGCAGGCGCTCCAGGTAGGGTGGCAGCACGTCGAGCATGGCTGACGAGATGGCGCCGATGGTCAGCATGCCGGTCTGCCCGGACGTGGCCTCGCGCACGGCCAGTTCCAGCTGTTCCATCTGCTGCACGAACTTGCGCACGGCCGGCACGATGGCCTGCCCCACCGGCGTCAGCTGCGCCCCGCGGCGGGAACGCACGAACAGCTGCGCCTTGAGCGCGTGCTCCAGCACCTGGATCTGCTCGGTGAGCGGCGGCTGCGACATGCCCAGCCGCTTGGCAGCCCGCCCGAAGTGCTGCTCTTCGGCCACCGCGAGGAAGAGCCACAGGTGGCGCATCAGCCGGAAGTTGATCATGGTGCTTCCATAGGTTTAGCGTATCAAGACCTTCCTGTCTTCGGAATTTACAGAACGTACGTGCACATCGACAGTGCCTGGTCCCAGCTTCGAACGACACCGTCATGCCCGCAACCGACCTTGACCGCCTGGCGCGCCTGGACACCACCACGGTGTCGGACGCGCTGGACTTCCTCGCGCTGCCCGGTGCCACCGTGGGCCTGCGCCCCTTGTGGAACTGCCCGCGCATCGTGGGGCGCGCCAGCACTGTCCAGCTGGGGCCCAAGACCGGCAGCGCGCCCACGGTGCACCTGATCTCACCGGTGATCGCGGCCATCGACAGAGACGACCGCATCCTGGTCATTGCCGGTGGCATCGATGGCGTCTCGTGCTGGGGCGACATCCTGGCCAACGCCGCCCAGGCCAAGGGCATCCGGGGCACGGTGATCGACGGCTTCAGTCGCGACATCGAGGCCAACGAGGAGATCGGCTACCCCGTGTACGGCCGCGGTGCCACGATGGTCAGTGCGCGTGGGCGGGTGGTGCAGCTGCACGCCGGCCAGCCCATCCAGGTGGCCGGCGTCACCGTGGCCGAAGGCGACTACGTCATCGCCGACCGCTGCGGCTCGGTGTTCGTGCCGGCCGCCCGCATGGCCGAGGTGCTGGACCTGGCCGAGCGCATCGCGAGGCGGCAGGACGGCATGGTGCAGGCGGTGCGCGCCGGCCGTTCGGTCGAGGACGTGATGCACGACAAGGCGTTCGAAGCCATCAAGACCGGAGCCGCCCCATGAACACCACCGACGCTGAACTGGTCGCGCTCTTCCAGGGCCTGGACACGCCCGGCGTGTCCGACGCGCTGGACAAGCTGGGCATCCCGGGCCAGTGCCTGGGCATCGCGCCGCTGGACAACTACCGGGGCACCGTGGTGGGCCCGGCCTTCACCGTGCAGTACGTCAGCTGCGCCCAGCCCGCTGGCACGGTGGGCGACTTCATCGACGACGTGGCGCCCGGCGACATGGTCGTCATCGACAACGGCGGGCGCACCGACTGCACCGTGTGGGGAGACATCATGACCCAGTACGCCGGCCTGCGGGGCATCGCCGGCACCGTGATCGACGGCGTCTGCCGTGACGTGGCCAAGGCCCTGGGCGATGGCTACCCGCTGTTCACACGAGGTCGCTTCATGCGCACCGGCAAGGACCGCGTGGAAGTGGCCGCGGTGAACGGCCCCGTGGCTATCGGGCAGGCCCGCGTGGTGGCACGCGACATCGTGGTGGCCGACGCCAACGGCGTGGTGGTGGTGCCCCGCGGTCGCGCCCGCGAGGTCGCCGAGACTGCGCACGCGATCGAGGCGGCCGAGTCGCGCATCCGCGGCCTCATCGCCACTGGCATGAGCCTGGGCGAGGCCCGTGCCCAGCTGGGCTATCACCAACTGCAGACGAGGCGCGCATGAGCCTCGACATCCACGGGCGGGCCCTGGCGCTGGGCACATCCACGCTGTACGAGGCCGCAGGCCTGCCCTGTGCCATCGATCCCGCGATCCGCCCGGTATGGACCGGCGCCGCGGTCGCCGGCCCGGCGTACCCGGTGCACTGCTCGCCGGGCGACAACCTGGCCATCCACCTGGCCGTGGAGCGCGCGCCGCGCGGCAGCGTGCTGGTGGTCAGCGCCGACGGTTTCGTCGCCGGTTACTGGGGCGAGGTGCTGACCGTGGCCGCGCAGGCCGCCGGGATTGCGGGTCTGGTGATCGACGGTGGCGTTCGCGACGTGGCGGCCCTGGCACGCCGCGCTTTTCCGGTCTTCTCGCGCGGCATCTCGGTGCGCGGCACGGTCAAGGCCAGCGCACCGTCGGTGGGTGGCGCGATCCGGATGACCGGCGTCGACGTGGCACTGGGCGATCTGTTGGTGGCCGACGACGACGGCGTGGTGGTGCTGCCCGCAGCCGAGGTGCCCCGTGTGCTGTTGGCCGGCGAGGCCCGGGCCGCCAAGGAAGCCGACTTCATGCAACGCCTGGCGGAAGGCGCCACCACGGTGGACCTGCTGGGTCTGGCCGCATGGCGAGAGCGGGCATGACCCCCGACGTCACCCGGCTCAACGCCAGGCTGGCGGCGGCGCAGCCTTCAGCCACCTACCGGATGATCGACCGCGTGGCCGAGCGCAAGGCGGCGGGCGTGCCGCTGTTGTCGCTGAGCGCCGGTGAACCCGACTTCGACACCCCGCAGCATGTGCAGGATGCGGCCATTGCCGCCATCCGCGCCGGCCACACGCGATACACCCAGGTGGCCGGCCTGCGGGCGCTGCGCGAGGCCGTGGCGGCCAAGTTCGAGCGCGAGAACAGCATCCCCACGCGCTGGCAGGACACCATCGTCTGCAGCGGCGGCAAGCAGGTCATCTACAACGCGCTGGCCGCCACGCTGAACCCGGGCGACGAGGTGATCGTGCCGGCGCCGTACTGGGTGAGCTACCCCGAGATGGTGCAACTGTGTGGCGCGCAGGCGGTGAAGGTGTCCTGCACCGAGGCGAACGGCTTCAAGCTCACGCCGGATGACCTGGCCCGTGCCCTGACGCCGCGCACGCGATGGCTGATCCTGAACTCGCCGTCCAACCCCACCGGTGCGGTCTATTCGGCCAATGAACTGCAGGCCTTGGCCGAGGTGCTGCTGGCACACCCCAGGGTGCTGGTGCTGTCCGACGACATCTACGAGCACCTGGTCTTCGACGGCGCCAACTTCGTGACGATGGCCCAGGCGGAGCCCCGACTGGCACATTGCACCTTGACGATGAACGGAGTGTCCAAGGCCTATGCGATGACTGGCTGGCGCATAGGCTACGCCACCGGTCCGCAGTGGCTGCTGCAGGCCATGGAAAAGCTGCAGGGCCAGCAGACATCGGGGGCGAGCAGCATCTCGCAGCACGCGGCGCTGGCCGCGCTGTCGGGGCCGCAGGACTTCGTGCAGCACACGCGGCGGGTCTTCGAGCGGCGGCGCGACGCGGTGGTCGACAGCCTGAACCAGGCCAGCGGCTTGCGCTGTGCACGGCCATCTGGCGCCTTCTACGCCTTTGCGTCGTGCGAGGGCTTGATCGGGCGCACCAGCGCGGGCGGCAGGCTGTTGCAGACCGACGAGGACGTGGCCCTGGCGCTGCTGGACGAGGCCCAGGTGGCCGTGATGCAGGGCAGCGCCTTCGGCCTGGGGCCTTACCTGCGCATCGCCTATGCGCTGGACGAGGTGTCCTTGGCGCGGGCCTGCGATGCGATCAAGACCTTCTGCGAAAGGGCGCGTGCATGACCGGCTTCGACTGCCACCGGGTTGCACTGCAGGTGCTCGGCGTGCCGCTGGAGATCGCAGCCATCCATCGGCTGGGCGCGGGCGCACCGCTGGTGTTCCTGCACGGCTTCGGTTCGACCAAGGAAGACTACGCCGACATCGTGCTCCACCCGCCGTTTGACGGGCGCGCGTTCCTGGCCTTCGACGCACCGGGTTGCGGCGAGAGCCGGTGTGACGATCTGGCTCGTGTGTCGATCCCGTTCCTGGTCGCCACGGCGCAGGCCATCCTGGCGCACTTCGGGATCGACCGCTTCCACCTGGTCGGCCACTCGATGGGCGGATTGACCGCACTGCTGCTGGCCCATGCCGAGCCCGGGCGCGTGCTGAGCTTCATCGATATCGAAGGCAACGTGGCGCCGGAGGACTGCTTCCTCAGCCGGCAGATCGTGGAGCACCCGAGCGACGACGCCGAGCGCTTCTTCGACGACTTCATCGCCCGCACGCGGCAGGCCCCCGCCTACGCCAGCGCCCTGTACGCCGGCAGCCTGAAGCACAAGGTGCGTGCCGGCGCGGTGGCGGGCATCTTCCGCTCGATGGTGCAGTGGTCGGACCATGGCGCGCTGATGGACAAGTTCCTGGGACTGCCGATGCCCCGGATGTTTATGCACGGCCAGCAGAATGCGTCGCTTTCGTACCTGCCACGGCTGCGCGAGCACGGCATCCGGGTCGAGGAGGTGCCGGCCTGCGGCCATTTCCCCATGTACTCCAACCCGGTGCACATGTGGCGCGCGATGGCCGAGTTTCACGCCGACAACGGCAAGGCACGATGAAGGGCCGCTTTCTCAGGGGGTGACTGACGGCTCAGGGTCGAGGCCGTGTGGAAACGCGCGCACTTGAAGCTACGGCGGGCTTCCCTGACGTGACTGACGCGGGCGTCGTCAAAGGCTGACGATGCGCCGCGAGTGCAAGAAGCAAAAAGGGCTCTCGCCCTACGCCCTCATCGCCCT
>JBKCUM010000140.1:0-11559 GCA_046318395.1 Rubrivivax sp. | reverse complement strand
CGCGTGCTGCGCGACGACCACTGGCTGTGGCAGCACGGCCAACCCACCGGGCCCGAGGCCGAGCCCATCCGCCGCGCGCTGCGCGACCACTTCTTCCCGCCTTTCGACGACTGGAAAGAAATGGTGCTGTTCCGCAGCGACCAGGTGTTCCGTCAGGCGCTGGCAGGCCTGGCGGCGGCCTGAGAGGCTGAGAGCCTCTGAGCCGACCACCACCGCCGGCCCGCCAGGCCGGCCAGGCCCAGGCACCACAGCACCACCGCACCGGGCTCCGGCACGCTGCTGACCAGGCTCAAGGCTTCCAGCCGGTACGACGCACCGGTCACGGGGTTGGCCCGGTTCACCAGCACCGCCATGCCGTCCACCTGCTGCCAGTTGAATTCCGGCCGGTGGTCAAAGGCCAGCCAGGCGGTCAGCGGTGTGCCCGGCGGCGGCGCAGCGACGTTGATGCCCTGCGTGGCGTAGTAGATCGGGTTCAGCGGGTCCAGCGGCGCGGTGGTGTACAGCGTGATGACCAGGTTCAAGGTGTCTGACGCGCTCTTGAAGTCGAAGGCCAGGGCCGCGAAGCTGCTGAGGTCCAGCCCCCAGCGGGGCGCCGTGGCGCCCAGGTCGCCAAAGCTGCTGGTGTAGGCCCCGTAGAAGAACAAGGCCTCGACGGCCACGCCCGGGTCTTGCTGCACATGGGCCAGGCCGTCGCCCACCGCGAGGCTGGCACTGCCGCCCGTGCTGCTGGCCGTGACGTCCAAGTAGCTGACGCGTTCGCCACCCAAGATGCTGGGCCCGGTGTCGAAGTGCTGCCAAAGGGCGCCCGGGCTGGCCGGCGCACCACTGACCGTGCCGACCACCGGGGCGGCCGGGCTGCTGAAGTCGTCGACGAGCAGCGTCGTGGCCGAAGCCGACCAAGCCGCCAGCCCCGCCACCACACCAACCGCGGCCCGTTGCAGCGGTCGCGCCAGGCGCTGCGCCGCGCGCCGCCACAGCGGCTGGCGCCGGTGGCGCGTGGGAAGCGGGCGCCGGACCAGGGGTCCGCGAAGGGGCGAAAGAAGTGGCGACATGGTGTCCTACCCGGTGGTGTGAGGGGGCCCCATGGTCGGCCCCACACCCCGCCCATCGCCACCCTGCGTTTTCGGCGGTGGCCGGGTGGACTGGCCCCCTCTGAAGGGGGCCGGGTCAGGCCGCCGTACCGGCCTTCACCTTCAGACGCCAGGCGTGCAGCAGCGGCTCGGTGTAACCGCTGGGTTGCTGAACGCCCTTGAACACCAACTCGCTGGCGGCCTGGAAAGCGGCGCTTTCTTTGAAGCGGCCGGCCATGGGTTGGTAGGCCGCGTCGCCGGCGTTTTGTTGGTCCACCACCTTGGCCATGCGCTTGAGCGTGGCCTGCACCTGCTGGCGCGTCACCACGCCGTGCAGCAGCCAGTTGGCCATGTGCTGGCTGCTGATGCGCAGCGTGGCGCGGTCTTCCATCAGGCCCACGTTGTGGATGTCGGGCACCTTGCTGCAGCCCACGCCCTGGTCCACCCAACGCACCACATAACCCAGGATGCCCTGGGCGTTGTTGTCCAGCTCTTGCTGTTTCTGTTCGTCGGTCCAGGCCGCTTGCTGCGCCGGCGTGGCCACGGGTACGGTCAGCAGGCCTTCCAGCAGCGCCTCACGTTCGGCGTCAGCACCCGCGCCGGTGGCCTGGGCTTCCAGGCCCTTCTGCACCTTCAGCACGTCCACCTGGTGGTAATGCAGGGCGTGCAACGTGGCGGCCGTGGGGCTGGGCACCCAGGCGGTGTTGGCGCCGGCCAGCGGGTGGGCGATCTTCTGCTGCAGCATGGCGGCCATCAGGTCGGGCATGGCCCACATGCCCTTGCCGATCTGCGCGCGGCCACGCAGGCCACAGGCCAGGCCGGTCAGCACGTTGCTGCGCTCGTAGCTCTGGATCCAGGCCGTGGTCTTCATGTCGCCCTTGCGCAGCATGGGGCCGGCCTGCATGGCGGTGTGCATCTCGTCGCCGGTGCGGTCGAGGAAGCCGGTGTTGATGAAGGCCACGCGGTCGGCCGCGGCGGCGATGCAGGCTTTCAGGTTCACGCTGGTGCGGCGCTCTTCGTCCATGATGCCCAGCTTCACCGTGGCCTTGGGCAGGCCCAGCAGCTTTTCCACACGGCCGAACAACTCGCTGGCAAAAGCCACCTCGGCCGGGCCGTGCATCTTGGGCTTGACGATGTAGACGCTGCCGGTGCGGCTGTTGACGATGCCGTTCGCACCGTTGCGCTTCAGGTCGTGCAGCGCGATGGCGGTGGTGATGACCGCGTCCATGATGCCTTCAGGAATCTCCTGGCCCTTGTCGCCCCACAGGATGGCCGGGTTGGTCATCAAGTGGCCCACGTTGCGCAGGAACAGCAGCGAACGGCCGTGCAGGCGCACTTCAGCGCCGCCCTGGGGTGCGGTGTACACACGGTCGGCGTTCAGGCCGCGCGTCAGCGTCTGGCCACCCTTCTGGAAGGTTTCCACCAGGGTGCCCTTCACGATGCCCAGCCAGTTGCCGTAGGCCTGCACCTTGTCGGCGGCGTCCACCACGGCCACCGAGTCTTCCAGGTCGAGGATGGTGGACAGCGCGGCTTCCAGCACCAGGTCGGCCACACCGGCGGCGTCGCTGGCGCCGATGGGCGTGCTGCGGTCGATGCGGATGTCCAGGTGCAGGCCGTGGTGCTGCAGCAGCACGCTGCTGGGCGCCGCCGCCTGGCCCTGGTAGCCCACCAACTGCACGGCCTTCTTCAGGCCCGTGGTGCTGCCGTTCTTCAGCGTGACCTGCAGCGCACCGCCCACCACCGCGTAGCCGGTGCTGTCCAGGTGCGAGCCCTTGGCCAGCGGCGCGGTGCGGTCCAGCACGTGGCGCGCGTATTCGATGACCTTGGCGCCGCGCACGGGGTTGTAGCCCTGGCCTTTTTCGGCGCCGTCGGCTTCAGACAGCACGTCGGTGCCGTACAGCGCGTCGTACAGGCTGCCCCAGCGCGCGTTGGCGGCGTTCAGCGCGTAACGTGCGTTGGTGATGGGCACCACCAGCTGCGGGCCGGCCTGGCGGGCCAGTTCGGCGTCCACGTTCTTGGTGGTGGCCTTCACCTGGGCCGGCACCGGCACCAGGTAGCCGATGCGCTGCAGGAACTTGCGGTACGCGGCCTTCTTTTTCACCGGGCCGGGGTTGGCCTGGTGCCAGGCGTCCAGCTCGGCCTGCAGGCGGTCGCGTTCGGCCAGCAGGGCGGCGTTCTTGGGCGCCAGGTCGGTGACGATCTGGCTGAAGCCGGCCCAGAAGGCCGCGGGCTCGACGCCGGTGCCCGGCAGCACCTGCTGTTCAACGAACTGCGCCAGCGGCGTGGCCACCTGCAGTTGGTGGTGCGGGGTGCGGTCTTGGGTGCGGTCGGTCATGGCTTCACTCCAGAAAGAAGGTCGGGGGCTGCGGCAGCCTGAACCGACACTGTATTGGAACCTTGGCCGCGCATTAACCACGCAAAAGTTGCTGGATTCCTGCGTTCTTGATGCATAGTGCGGGGCCATGGACCGGCTGAAACAGATCGAATCCTTCGCCGCCGTGGCCGCCAAAGGCAGCCTGACGGCGGCGGCCCAGGTCGAGGGCGTGGCCCCGGCGGTGATCGGCCGGCGCATCGACGCGCTGGAAGAACGCCTGGGCGTGAAGCTGCTGCTGCGCACCACGCGCAAGCTGACGCTGACGCACGAAGGCAGCGCCTACCTGGAAGACTGCCAGCGCATCCTGGCCGACCTGGCCAACGCCGAGGCCAGCGTCAGCGCCGGGGGCGTGAAGGCCAGCGGCCATTTGCGCGTCACCGCGCCGGCCGGCTTCGGCCGCCGCCACGTGGCTCCGCTGGTGCCGGCCTTCGTGGCCCAGCACCCCGACGTGAGCCTGAGCCTGAACCTCAGCGACCGCGTGGTCGACATCGTCAACGAAGGTTTCGACTGCGCCATCCGCGTGGGCGACCTGCCCGACAGCAGCCTGGTCAGCCTGCGCCTGGCCGACAACCGCCGGCTGTGTGTGGCGGCCCCCGCCTACCTGCAACGCGCCGGCACACCGCAGACCCCGGCCGACCTGGCCCGCCACGCCTGCCTGACGCTGAGCAGCGACGCCAGCCAGACGCGCGGCTGGGCTTTCCAGCACGCCGATGACCACAACGGCCAGGTGAGCCACCTGCGCCCCAGCGGCCCGCTGGACTGCAGCGACGGCCAGGTGCTGCACCAGTGGTGCTTGCAAGGCCTGGGCATCGCCTGGCGCAGCACCTGGGAGGTGGAGAACGACCTCGCCAGCGGCCGCCTGGTGGAAGTGCTGGCCGACCACGCCGCCCCGCCCAACGGCATCTACGCCGTGTTCCCGCAGCGCAAACATTTGCCGCTGCGGGTGCGGTTGTGGATTGACTTTGTGAAGCAGCGGTATGGGGATGCGGCCTACTGGTCCAGCGGCGGCTGACCGCCACTGGCCTGGCGCAGAAGGTCCAGGCCACGGTCTGCCTGTCCGGCACCGCGTGCCGCACGCAGCTTGAAGCGGGTCTCGGCGTCGAACTCGGCCAGCATCACGGTGGCCATGTCGTCGATCAGCCGGTTCAAGGTGGTGCCGCGACTCTCGGCCAGCGCCCGCAGGCGCTGGTGCTTGTCGTCGGGCAGGCGAACGGTCAGGGCGCTCATGGCAGGTGTTCTCCTTGAAGAAAGGCCTCGGGGCTGACGCACAGCAGACCGGGAAACAGCAGTTCGGCCCGGTTCAGGTCGCGCACATTGCGTGTGACCACGTGGCTGGCCCGGCCGGCCACCGCCAGTTCGACCAAGTGGTTGTCGGCTTCATCTGGCAGGTTGGGACGCCAGCCGAAGTACACCCGGGTCCATTCGCAGCGCGCCAGAAAGATGTCCAGCAGTTCGGCCCGTTCAACGGCCGACAAGCGGCAGGTCTCGAACAACGCACTGCGGCCCAGCACATCTTCGTACTCGGCCAACAGCGCCGATCCCATCAGAGGCTGGACCTGCCCACGCAGGCAGGCCGCAATCACCCGGGATGCTGCGCCGGTGCCCAGACAAGCACCGATGAAAACATTGGTGTCGATGACGCAACGCGCAACCATGCAAGGATGGTAGCGTTTTTGACACCAACGTGCGTGCCGGGCGATGGGCGCAGCAGGCCAGGCTTCTAGCCCCTCACTTCGGCGCCACCTCCTGAAAGTTCACCACCGCCACCGGCGTGCTGCGGTCGGTGGTGCTGCCGTCGCCCAGGCGGCCGGCGTTGTTGAAACCCCAGCACAACGCGCCGCTGTTGGTCAGCGCGCAACTGAAGTTGCTGCCGGCACCGATGGCCACGGCGCCACTGCCCAGGCCTGTCACGGCCACTGGCACATTGCTGCGCGTGGTGCTGCCGTTGCCCAACTGGCCATTGCTGTTGAAGCCCCAGCACTTGACGGCGCCGGCCTGGGTGAGGGCGCAGGTGTGGTACGAGCCCGCGTTCACCGCGGCCACGCCGCTGGACAGGCCGGACACGGCCAACGGCACGGCGCTGTTGAGGTTGCCGGCATTCCCCAGCTGGCCCGAGGTGCCCAGCCCCCAGCACAGCAGACCCCGCGCGCTGGTGATGGCGCAGCTGTGTTCGCCGAAGGCGTCCAGCGCCACCGCGCCCGCTTCCAGGCCCAGCACCGCCACCGGCGTGGTGCTGGAGCTGGTGGTGCCATTGCCCAACTGGCCGCTGAAGTTGGCACCCCAGCACCGCACAGTGCCGGCGCTGGTGAGCGCACAGCTGTGGTACGCGCCAGTGCTGATGGCGACCACGCCCGAGGGCAGGCCCACCACGTCCACCGGCGTCCTGCTGTTGGCGATGCTGCCCTGGCCCAGCTGGCCGTTGCTGCCCGCGCCCCAGCACTTCACCGTGCCAGCGCTGGTCAGCGCGCACATGTGCTCCCAGCCTGCGCTGATGGCCACCACACCGCTGGCCAGGCCCGACACCGCCACCGGCGTGCTGCGGTTGATGTTGCTGCCGTCGCCCACCTGGCCAGAGCCGTTCAGGCCCCAGCAGTGCACGGCACCGGCCTGGTTCAGCGCACAGGTGGAGTAGGCCGCCGTGGCGACGCTGACGATGCCACTCTCCAGGCCGAACACGTCCACCGCTGTGCTGCTGTTGTTGGTGCTGCCGTTGCCCAGCTGGCCGGTGCTGTTGAAGCCCCAGCATTTCAGACCGCCGCTGGGGGTGTTGGCGCAGGCATGGCCGTCGCCGCCGGCGATGCTGCGGGCCGGCGGCAGCGTGCTGGTTTGGGCCGACACGGTCTGGCTGAGGCTGGCCGTGGCCACCTGGCCCAGCGCGTCGGTCACCGTCAGCGTCACGGTGTAGGTGCCTTCGGCGGTGTAGGTGTGGCTGACGGTGCTGCCGCTGCCGGTGCCGCCGTCACCAAAGGCCCAGACCTGGCTGGAGATGGCGGTGTTGGCCACGCCGCCGCTGAGCTGGGCGGCGTAGTTCACCGTCAGCCCGTTGCTGTTGGCCTGGATGGCCACGCTGGGCGCCAGGGGCAGGCTCAGGCAGGCGCCCAGCGCTGGTGCGGTGGCGCCCACCACCAGCTCGGTACGGGCCTCGGCCAGCGTGGGGTCGGCCGGGGTCAGGCGCAGCGACAGCGTGCTGTTCAAAGGCAGGTTGCTGAACTGGAAGTTCGGGCTGCTGCTTTGCAGCATCTGGGGCTGGCCCAGGCGGTCATCACCGCGGAACACGCTGACCAGCACGGCGTTGCGGCGGTAGTCGGCCCAACCTTGCACACAGCCTTGCAGCGTGAAGCGGCTGTCGGTGACCACCAGGTCGGGGAAGGTGGTGGCGGCCGTGGCCACCTGGGTGGTCACCGCGGTGTCGGGCGTGCCGTAGTCCAGCGCCGCCACCAGGCGGGCCCGCAGCAGGCCGGCTCCCTGGGGCACGTCCACGGCGTAACTGCCGTCGGTCTGCAGCGGCACGGTGACGGTGCTCGCCCGTTCGCCGCTGATCTGCACGCGGTAGTTGGCCAGCGAACCACTGGCCAGCAGCACACGGCCCGTCACGCGCACCGTGGCCGGGGCCACCAGGCAGCGCGGCAAGCGCTCGGTGCCGCCGGCGGCGCCGGTGCTGAGCGTCAGCGCGTCCAGCATGAGGCCCCGGCTGTCCAACAGCTGCAGCTGCACTTGGGAGCGTTCGCGCACGGGCAGCGAGTCGCCGCTGGTGGCCGTCCTGCCGTTGTAGTCCAGCCCCACGGCCCGCACCTGGCCCGCGGCCGTCAGGGTGCAGCGTGCGCCGGTGGTGGTGGTGCTCAGGTCAATGAGGCTGCGTGTCATCACCTGGTCGGCGTTCCAGGTGCTGAAGTGGCTGACCACACCTTCGTAGTAAGGCAGGCCGGTGCCGGCGTCGGTCTTCAGCGTGGCCGTGCCTTCACGCGTCCAACGGCCGGTGCTTTCGTTCAGGTGGTACAGCGGGAAGCTGGCCGGCAGGCTGCCGTTGGCACCCGCGGCGGCGGTGGCCGGAATGCGGATGGTGGCGGCCTTGCCGCTGGCCAGGTTCAGCGCGGCGCCACTGGCGTCGCTGAAGTTCACCGTCAGCGCACCCAGCGACTCGATGGGCTCGCCGCTGGTGGCGTCCACCAACAGGCCCGGCATGCGGTTGATGTCGGCGCTGGGGTCGATGGGCGTCAGCGCCACGGTGGCGCCGCCACTGGGCGCCTGGCCGTCGGCGCGCACCAGGCTGCCGGCGGCCAGCTCCACACGGGCGGTCGAACCGGGCACACGCAGCACCGCGGCCTGCGTGGGGTCGAAACTCTGGGTGCTGGCCACGGGCAGCAGCACCACGCGGGGCGCCACCTTGGCGTTGTCGGTGGCGGCGGTGGCGGCCTGGAAGCCGCGCGTGTAACCCGCCTTGTCCACGCGCAGCACCGCAGGCGTGGCCACGTCCAGCGTCAGCGTGAACTGGCCGTTGGCGTCGGTCTGCACACTCTGGCTGGTGCCGGCCGCGGTGCTGGCCGACAGCACCTGAACAAGCGCAGCGGCCAACGGGAAACCCTGGTCGTCGACCACCGTGCCGCTGGCCTGCACGGTGGTGGGCGCCACCGGCGGGGTGGGTGAGGTGGGCGCTTCGGTGGATGCACCATCGCCGCCGCAAGCGGCCAACAAGGCGGTGAACAACAAGATCAACAAAACACGCATGGCAAGCTCCAAAGCGGCACCACCGCCGCACAGGCGGTCAAGTCAGGGGTCGCACCACGGGCCGTTCAACCGGCGTCAGACGTGGTGTTTGCAGGCACTGTAGGCAGGCACCGTCTCAGCACCGTCTCAGTGCCGTCTCAGTGCGTTGGGCGGGCGCCGCCCTCAGGGCGTGATGCGGTAGTGCATCCTGATCGTGGCGCTGCCGCTGTCGCCGCGTTGGCAGAAGCCGCGCAGCACGTACATGTCCAAGCGGTAGACACCGGGTGCCAGCACCAGGGGCGTGGGGGCCACCGACTGTGACGACAGCCCGTTGTGGCCCGCGTCTATCAAGACGACACGCATGCTGGTGTCCGTGTGTGAAAACAACCTGAGCTGCGAGCCAACACCGTAAGTCCCGGACGCAGCGATCGTCAGGTCTGCGTCCACGGTCACCGTGGTCTCGCGTTCCACGGTGATGTCCACAAAGGCGCTGTAGTAGGTCTGCACGCCGCCTGCGGTGGACTCCGCGGGGGTGGTGCATTCGATCTTGCCGGCCAGGCTGCCCTCCAGCGCCGACACCTGGTCGACCGTGCTCGCGGCCGCGCCGAAGCCTCCGCCATCACGGGCGGCCGTGAGGGTCTTGACGAGCGGCTCCACGCCCAGGCCCTGGCTCTCTTGCCTTTGTTTGACGACCGGAAAACCGCTCTGCGTTTCGATCTCCACATAGCGTTGCGTCACCTGCGCCGCGGCCGTCGCCGCGGTGGTCTGCAGCGGCACGCCCAGTTGCCAGCGCTGCCCGCTGAGCAGCTTGGTCTGCACAAAGGCGACGAAGCTGATGGTCGGGCCGCTGTCCACCGTGGCCAGCCAGGGGACGGTGAACTGCGTCTGGCCGGGGCTGGCCGCTTGTTCGCCCACCAGCGTGAGCACGTAGCTGCCGTCGTCGGCCGTGGTCTTGCGGTAGACGCGCACGCCCTGCACGTTGTAGCCCAGCAGCGGGAAGTTCACCTCATCGGTGGCCAGGTTGAGTTGGAAGCTCAGGTCGTCCAGCGCCTTGAAGCTGCGCTGGTTGATCTGGAATCCGGCCGTGGGTGAACGGCCCAGTGGCACGCTGGTTTCGAACTTCAGCTGGTCCAGCACCAAACCCACTTGTGCGGCGAAGTCGCCCAGCGCCTCGGTGGGCGCCACCGCGGCTTCGAAGCTGAGCTTGTAGTCGGTGGCGCTGGCCGCGTCCTTGGCCTGCGTGTGTTCGCTGGCCAGCGTGGTGGCAAACTTCAGGCCGGCCTGGCCTTCGATAGCGTCGAACTGCAGCGTGCTGGCGAAGCGCGCACCCCCTTCAAAGTTGGCCCACACATAAACCTGGCCGCTCAGGTCCAGCCGGTTGGCGGTGAACTCCGGGGCGGTGAGCGTGGGCGTGACGCTGCCGCTGGGCGTGATGCGGTTCAGCGAAACACACTCGGGCTTGCAGTCGAAACCCAGCAACACATCGACCTGCACCTGGCCTTTCAGGTTCAGCGCCACCGCATTCACCGGCAAGGCCCCTTCCATCGTGAAGCCCACGCCCACCGGAAAGCCGGCACCCACGAACAGGCCCACGGTGGGCGGGATGGGGATGGGGACCTCGCCCAGTTCCAGCTTGCAGTCCACCTTGCCGGTGAAGGCGATCTTGGCCGTGGGTTCCAGCTCGAAAGACACACCGGGCTGGCCCATCAGGCGCAGGGTCTGGCGCTGCTCGCTCCAATCCAGCTGGTAGCGCAAGGTGTCCAGGCCCAGGGGCTGGCGCTCGTTCTTCGCCAGTTCAACGCCGCCGGCCGCGCCTTCGGCCGTGCACGCAAAGCCGGCCACGCTGAATTCGGTTTCAGCCTGGGCGCGCACACCAGGGGCGGACAAGGCACGCTTTCGGGCCACCGCGCTGGCGGTGGTGCGCGGCGGGCCGGCCTGCAGCGGCAGGTCCAGCTGCAGTTGGAAGTTCGGCATCAGGCGCTTCAGCGGCACCAGGGCCAGCGTCAGCACCTGGCCGTTCACCGCCACCACCTCACCGGCGATGGCCTTGCTGCCCTGGCCCAGCACCAGGCTGCCCACGGCGGGTGTGGCCACACCGGCTTGCAGCGTCACCGTGTAGGTGCCGCCCACCTTCAGCCGGCCCGCCGCCAGCGTGGCGGCCGTGGCCACGGGTTCGCCGTTCACCTGGGCGTCGCTCAGCACCACGGTGCCGGGGGCAGCGGCCACCACCAGGGCCACGGCCGTCAGACTGCGGCTGCCCACGGTGGCCGTCAGCACCGCGTGGCCGCTGGCGGCCTGGGCCGTCAGCGTGGCGGCTTGAGCGCTGCCGCCGCTGGCGGGTGCGGCCACGCTGACCACCGCAGGCGCGCTGCTCTGCCAGGCCACCGGCACGTTGAGCACACGGCCCTGCGCGTCCAGGGCCTGCAGCTGCAGCGGGTGCTGCTGGCCGCTGGCCGTGAACAGCGGCGCAGCGCCGGCCCACTGCAGGCGGGTGACGGCGGCCGGATCGTCCAGCTTGGCCTCGCTGGCGGGCGGGGTGTCGCCCCCACCGCCGCCGCAGGCCACCAGGGCCAGCGCGGCGCCGCCCAGCACGGCGGTGTGCAACAGCCGGCGCAGCCGGGTCAACAACGGGGGAAACCAACGCATGGCGGGCCTTCGGAACGCGGATGGCGGCCATGTTGCACAGCCACCGTCTCAGCACCGTCTCAGCCGGCGCGCCACCCCCAGGCCCCCCGCGGCCTGCCTTCAGAGGCCGTCCCCCGGCGCCCCGTCTTCGCGCCGGGCGCGGCGCTACCCCCCTCAGCCCAGCGGCTTCAACCAGGGCTGGGCCAAGCCGCCCGGCAAGCCCTTCAACCCCTGCGCCACGCAGGCCGCGTTCAGCCGCGCCCCGGCGTCGTTGGTGTGGGTGCGCGCGTCGGCGAAGAAGCCTTCCACGGCCGCTGCACCCAGGGCGCGGTAGCGTTCGGTGACGATCATCGTCAGGTCGATGAAATAAGCACCTTCGCGCTGGGCCACGCTGCGGCCCCAGTCGGCGAAGTTCTCGAAATCGCGGCCGGTCAACCAGCGGTCTTTGTGCGGAATGGGCGCCAGCACCACAGGCACGGCGCCGGCCGCCAGGGCCTCGCGCAGGTAGCGTGTGAGGTAGGCGCCGAAGCTCAGCACGGTTTCCACCGTGCCGTCGGGCAAGGTTTCGTCTTGCGTTTCGGGGCCCACGCCGGGCAGCACGCCGCGTTGTTTCATCGCCGGGTCGCCCACACGTCCGCCGTCGTTGTGGCCGAACTGGATCAGCACCAGGTCGCCAGGCTTCAGCTGCGCGCGCACCGTGGCCCAGCGGCCTTCTCGCCAGAAGGTGCGGCTGCTGCGCCCGCCCATGGCGTGGTTGGCCAGGTTGACCTGGGCCGCGTCCAGGTG